>NZ_JBXASM010000006.1:0-205348 GCF_058809295.1 Schumannella sp. GW821-FHT10F01 | reverse complement strand
GGCCGCGCCCGCGGCACCGGCGCCCGCGGCGGCGCCGCCGAACACGGCCGTCGGCGCGTCGCTGCCCGTGGCATCGCTGCCCGGCTCGAGCCACGACAGCGGGTCGGCGGCGGGGGCCGAGGGCTGCACCTGGGTCGCGGCGGCGTCCATCGCCTGGGTCCGCTGGTCCCACGCCTCGTCCGACTGGTCCGGCTGGTCGCCGAACAGGCTGGTGAGGCCGTCGTCGTCGGTCTCGGCCGAGCCGTCCGAGCCGGCCCCGGCATCCGGGGCGTCCTCGGGCTTCACGGGCTCGGTGGGCGGCTGCTCGCGGCGTCCGGGCTGGAACCAGTCGGTGGGGTTGTCGTCGCTCATCGTCGCCCTCCCGCGGCGCGGCTCGCCGGCGCGGGATCTGGCGGAGTGCTCGGCCCGCGGCCGGACCGCGCCCCAGCCTAGGCGGGGGAGCGGCCCGGTCCGCTGAGCGGCACGGTCACACCTCGGTCACGGCTCCCGCGGGGCGGCGCCAGCGCGAAGCCAGCACGGCGCTGCCGAGCGTCACGACCGACAGCACGGCGAGCACGATGCCCGGGTGCCACCAGGCGTTGCCGGTGGCCGTGCCGAGGGCACCTGTGACGAGCGGCACGAAGCCGGAGATCGTCGCCGCGACCGCGTACGCGATGGAGAGCGCGCTGTACCGGATCGGGCCGCCGAACAGGTCGGCCATGAGCCCGCCGAGCCCCGCCCAGGCGAGCGTCGGCAGGATGCCGCCGATGATCATCGTGGCGACGAGCACCGGGAACGTGGCGATCTGCAGCAGCGCGTACATCGGGAACGCGATGAGCAGCGTGCCGGCGGCGCCGATCGCGACGACGCGGGCCGATCCGATCCGGTCCGCCCACGCGCCGAACAGCGGGATGGTGACGAGCTGCAGCGCGCTGCCGATGAGGGTGGCGAGCGAGAGCTGCTGGTAGTCGAACCCGAGCACGGTCACGCCGTAGTTCAGGGTGTAGGTGTTCATCAGCGCGTACGAGCCGATGCCGAGCAGCGCGGCGCCGATCGCGACGACGACGGCCACCGGGTGCTTCGTGAAGACGGAGAGCATCGGCAGGCGCTCGCGCTTGTCCTGCTGCACGATCTCCTTGAAGACGGGCGTCTCGTCGACGCGCCACCGCAGCCAGAGCGACACGAGCAGCAGCGGGAACGCGAGCAGGAACGGCAGACGCCAGCCCCACGCCGCGAGCTGCTCGTTCCCGAGCGTCTGCGCGCCGACGATCGTGAGCACCGCGACGAGCCCGGTGCCGATCGGCGAGCCGAGCTGGGGGAGGGCGGCGTAGAGGCCGTGCTTGCGCGGCGATGCGCTCTCGGTGGCGAGCAGGATGCCGCCGCCCCACTCCCCGCCGAGCGACAGGCCCTGGATGAGCCGCAGCACGATGAGCAGGATCGGCGCGGCGATGCCGATGGAGGCATACGACGGCAGCACGCCGATGAGGCCGGTCGCGACGCCCATGATCGTGATGGTCAGGATGAGCGTGCGGCGGCGTCCGATCCGGTCGCCGATGTTGCCGAACAGCAGTGCGCCGAGCGGGCGCACGATGTACGAGATGGCGAGCACGGCGAACGCCTCGAGCTGCGCCGTGGCGCGGTTGCCCTCCGGGAAGAAGACGCTCGCGCTGAAGAACGCGCTGAAGTAGGCGAAGACGTAGAAGTCGAAGCTCTCGAGGGAGCTGCCGACGAGGGCGGCCCACACGGCCCGGCGAGCCGGGCGGGGGTCGGTAGGGGCTGACGGGTTCTGGGTGTCGGTGGTTGGCACTTTGCCACCGCTCGTGATGGTCACGGGAAGTGGAGCCTACTGGCGCCCCCATCCATTCCCGTCGCCGCGTAAGATGACGGGCACAGGCGCCGATCCGGACATCACCGGGGAGCCCTCGGAAGAACGCGACGCGCGAGCGGCGCCACTAGACCCGAGCGGGACCAGCCCGTCATCGCTGAGGAACGAGTGGCCGCACCGTCTCGCACGGAGTCGGAGCGGCAACCGGGGTGGTACCGCGGCGCGAGCCGTCCCCGTGGGAGTGCGAATACGCCAGCACCACGGAGGACCAGATGAGCTACCCGCAGGGAGACGACCGCGAGCCGGTCGTGCCGAGCCCCGTCTTCCCGGAGATCGAGCGGGGCATCCTCGCGTTCTGGAAGGGCGACGACACCTTCCGCGCGTCCGTCGAGCAGCGCGAGGGCGCTCCGGAGTGGGTCTTCTACGACGGCCCGCCGTTCGCGAACGGCCTGCCCCACTACGGCCACCTGCTCACCGGCTACGCCAAGGATCTGTTCCCGCGCTTCCAGACGATGCGCGGCAAGCAGGTGCACCGTCGGTTCGGGTGGGACACCCACGGGCTGCCCGCCGAGCTCGAGACCATGAAGCAGCTCGGCATCACCACGAAGGCCGAGATCGAGGCGATGGGCCTCGACGTGTTCAACGCGCAGGCCAAGGCGAGCGTGCTGCGCTACACCTCCGAGTGGGAGGCCTACGTCACCCGCCAGGCGCGCTGGGTCGACTTCGAGAACGACTACAAGACGCTCGACACCACGTTCATGGAGAGCGTGCTCTGGGCGTTCAAGACCCTGCACGACAAGGGGCTCGCCTACGAGGGCTTCCGCGTGCTGCCGTACTGCTGGAACGACGAGACGCCGCTCTCGAACCACGAGCTGCGGATGGACGACGACGTCTACCAGCAGCGCCAGGACCAGTCGGTCACCGTGACGTTCCCGCTCGTCGGCGAGCGGGCCGAGGTGCTCGGGCTGACCGGCGTGCTCGCGCTGGCGTGGACGACGACCCCCTGGACGCTGCCGACCAACGTCGCGCTCGCCGTCGGCCCCGGGATCGGGTACGCGATCGTGCCCGCCGCGGACGGCGCGCACGAGTACCTGCTCGCCGCGGACACCGTGGCCGCCTACGCCAAGGAGCTCGGCTACGAGTCCGCCGACGAGGCCACCGCCGCGGTCACCCGCACGCTCCTCGGCGCGGAGCTCGACGGGGTGCACTACGACCGCCTCTGGGACTTCTACGCCGATGCGGCGTACGGCAACGAGAACGCCTGGCGCATCCTCGTCGCCGACTACGTCGCGACCGGCGAGGGCACCGGCATCGTGCACCAGGCGCCCGCCTACGGCGAGGACGACCAGCAGGTCTGCGCCGCCGCCGGCATCCCGGTGACGCTGTCGGTCGACGACGGCGGGCGGTTCCTGCCGAGCGTGCCGGAGGTGGCGGGCCTGCTGTGGTCGGACGCGAACAAGCCGCTGACGAACCTGCTGCGCGAGAGCGGCCGGCTGTTCCAGCAGAAGAGCTACGAGCACAGCTACCCGCACTGCTGGCGCTGCCGCCGGCCGCTCATCTACAAGGCGGTGTCGAGCTGGTTCGTGCGCGTCACCGAGTTCCGCGACCGCATGGTCGAGCTGAACCAGCAGATCGACTGGGTGCCCGAGAACGTTAAGGACGGGATCTTCGGCAAGTGGCTCGGCAACGCCCGCGACTGGTCGATCAGCCGCAACCGCTTCTTCGGCAGCCCGATCCCGGTCTGGAAGTCGGATGACGCCGCCTACCCCCGCGTCGACGTCTACGGCTCGCTGGAGGAGCTCGAGCGCGACTTCGGCATGCTGCCGCGCAACGCGGACGGCGAGGTCGACCTGCACCGCCCGTACGTGGACCAGCTGACGCGTCCGAACCCCGACGACCCGACCGGCGCCTCGACGATGCGCCGCATCGAGGACGTCTTCGACGTCTGGTTCGACTCCGGGTCGATGCCGTTCGCGCAGGTGCACTACCCGTTCGAGAACCGGGAGTGGTTCGACGGGCACAGCCCGGCCGACTTCATCGTGGAGTACATCGGCCAGACCCGCGGCTGGTTCTACATGATGCACGTGCTCTCGACCGCGCTGTTCGACCGCCCGGCGTTCTCGAGCGCCCTGAGCCACGGCATCGTGCTCGGCAACGACGGCTACAAGATGTCGAAGAGCCTGCGCAACTACCCCGACGTGAACGAGGTGCTCGACCGCGACGGCTCGGATGCCATGCGCTGGTTCCTGCTGTCGTCGTCCGTGATCCGCGGCGGCAACCTCGTCGTGACGGAGGACGGCATCCGCCAGGGCGTGCGGGAGTTCATGCTGCCGCTGTGGTCGACGTACTACTTCTTCACCCTCTACGCGAACAGCGCGGGCGGACCCGGAGAGGACGGCGCGGCGCCGGACGGCTATCGGGCCGTCTGGCGGACGGACTCGCCGCATGCGCTCGACCGCTACCTGCTCGCGAAGACCCGCGACCTGGTTCAGGAGGTCGGTGACCGCTTCGAGGCGCTCGACAGCCCGTCCGCTGCGATCGCGCTCCGCGACTTCGGCGACGTGCTGACGAACTGGTACGTGCGCCGCAGCCGCGACCGGTTCTGGGAGGGGCGTGATCGCGACGCGTTCGACACGCTCTACACGGTGCTCGAGACGCTCACCCGCGTCGCCGCGCCCATCCTGCCGCTCGTGTCCGAGCGCATCTGGAAGGGCCTGACCGGCGGCCGCAGCGTGCACCTCGAGGACTGGCCGGATGCCGCCGCCTTCCCGTCGGCCGACGACCTCGTCGCCGGCATGGACCGCGCCCGCGAGGTCGCCTCCGCCGGGCTCGCGCTGCGCAAGGCCCGCAAGCTGCGCGTGCGCCTGCCGCTCGCGCGGCTCACGGTCGTGGCGCCGGATCCCGCCGCGCTCGCCGACTCCGCGGACATCCTCCGCGACGAGCTCAACGTCAAGGAGGTGCTCGTCGAGCCGCTCCGCGACGGCAGCCTCGGATCGTACGGCGTCAGTCGGCGCCTGCAGGTCAACGCCCGCGCGCTCGGCCCGCGCATCGGCCGCGACGTGCAGCGCGTCATCCAGGCCGCGAAGGCCGGCGACTGGGCCGAGAACGCCGACGGCGTCGTCGCCGGCGGCGTGGGCCTCGAGCCGGGCGAGTTCGAGCTCGTGCTCGAGTCCGCCTCCGACGAGGTCGCGGTCGCGTTCCTCCAGGGCGGCGCGTTCCTCGTGCTCGACACCGCGCTCACGCCCGAGCTCGAGGCGGAGGGCGTCGCCCGCGACGTCGTCCGCGCCGTGCAGCAGGCGCGTCGCGACGCCGGTCTCGACGTGAGCGACCGCATCCGCCTCGCCCTCGGCGGCGACGACGACGTGGTGGCCGCCGTGGCGGCGCATCGCGCGCTGATCGAGGGCGAGACGCTCGCCACGCTGTCGGGCATCCCGACCGAGGGAGCGCCGAGCGCCCGGGTGGGGGAGAATCGCACCGTGACGATCGAGGTGGCGCGCGCGTGACCGATGCAGCAGAGCACCGCGCCGCGGTCGACGCGATCTGGGAGGAGCTGCTCGAGCGGCTCGCCGAGTCGAAGCCGCAGCCCCGGCTCGACGCCACCCGCCGCGCCGTCCAGCTGCTCGGCGACCCGCAGGCCGCCGCGCCGGTCGTGCAGATCGCGGGCACGAACGGCAAGACCTCGACGAGCCGGATGATCGAGTCGCTGCTGCGCGCGACCGGCCTCCGCACCGGCCTGCTCACCAGCCCGCACCTCGTGCGGGTGACCGAGCGGATCATGATCGACGGCGAGCCGATCAGCGACGAGGCCTTCGCGCGCAACTGGGAGGACATCCGTCCCTACCTCGCGATGGTCGACGCGGAGCTGGCCGGCAGCGGGGAGCCCGAGCTGTCGCTGTTCGAGGCGCTCACCGTGCTCGGCTTCGCGTGCTTCGCGGACGCCCCGGTCGACGTGATCGTGCTCGAGGTCGGCCTCGGCGGCGAGTGGGATGCGACGAACGTCGCCGACGCCCAGGTCGCCGTGTTCACGCCGATCGACCTCGACCACATGGCGCGGCTCGGCCGCACCGTCGAGGAGATCGCGCGCACGAAGTCCGGCATCATCAAGCCGTCCGCCTCGGTCGTGACCGCGATCCAGTCCATCGGCGCGCTCGACGAGCTGCGCGCCGCTGCCGCGCACAACGAGGCCTCGCTGGCCATCGAGCGCCAGGACTTCGCGCTCGAGTCGACGCGCGTCGCCGTCGGCGGCCAGCAGATCGACGTGCGTGGGCGGGCGGGCGAGTACCGCGAGCTGTTCCTGCCCCTCTACGGCGACCATCAGGCGCAGAACGCCACCGTCGCGATCGCGGCGGTGGAGACGTTCCTCGGCGACGGAACGCTGCCGCTCGACCCCGACGTCGTCGCGCAGGGGCTCGGCGAGGCCACCTCGCCCGGGCGCCTGCAGCTCATCGGCATCGACCCGACGATCCTCGTCGACGCGGCGCACAACCCGCACGGCGCTCGCGCGCTCGCCGCCGCCCTGACGGAGTACTTCGACTTCGACGAGCTCGCGATCGTGATCGGCGTGCTCTCCGACAAGGACGCGCACGGCATCATCGCCGAGCTCGCGCCGGTCGCGGCGCGCTTCCTGGTGACCCAGTCGACCTCCGACCGCGCTATCCCGGCCGACGAGCTCGACCACCTCGTGGCCGAGGAGGGCGTCGACCACGAGGCCTACGCCGACCTCTTCGACGCGCTGTCGACGGCCCGCGAGTGGGCTGCGGAGACGCCGCGCCGCGCCGTCGTGGTGACCGGCTCGATCACCCTCATCGGCGACGCCATGCAGCTCGCCGACGACGAGGGCTGGAAGTGACGGCTGCGGCCGCTCGGACCCGCCGTCCGCGCCGGCAGCGCGGCGCCGAGGAGTCGCTGCTCTCGGTCGTGCTCGTCACCGAGGCGGTGCTGCTGATCTTCGTCGCGCTCACCGCCAACGGCCTCCGAGCCCTGCCGACCGCCGTCGCGCTCGGCGGGGGAGCCGCGGCCATCGTCGTCGTGCTCGTCGCGAGCGCCCTCGTGCGCTGGCGCGCCGGCGTGCTGTTCGGCTGGGCCGTGCAGGTCGGCCTCGTGCTCTGCGGCCTCGTGCTGCCCGTGATGTGGGGCATCGGCGCCCTGTTCCTCGCGATCTGGATCTACTGCGCGCTGACCGGCCGCCGGCTCGACCGGCGCAACGCCGCGCTCGCCGGCATGGCATCCGACCCGTCCGAGTCCACCACCACCATCCCCGACCAAGGAGAGCAGTGAACGTCGAAGAGACCCTCGTCCTCGTCAAGCCCGACGGAGTCGCCCGCAACCTGACCGGCGAGATCCTGCGCCGCATCGAGGCGAAGGGCTACCAGATCGTCGATCTGCGCATGCTCGAGGCCGACCTCGACCTGCTCGCGAAGCACTACGAGGAGCACCAGGGCAAGCCGTTCTACGAGCCGCTCGTGGAGTTCATGATGTCCGGACCAGTCGTCGCCGTGCGCGTCGCCGGCAACCGCGTCATCGAGGGCTTCCGCTCGCTCGCCGGCACCACCGACCCGACCACGGCCGCTCCCGGCACCATCCGCGGCGACCTCGCCCGCGACCGCGGCCTCAAGGTGCAGCAGAACCTCGTGCACGGATCGGACTCGCCCGAGTCCGCCGCGCGCGAGCTCGCCCTCTGGTTCGTCTGAGCTCACGACGAGGGCCCCGGCGCATCGCGCCGGGGCCTTCGTCGTGTCGTGCGGGGGATCAGGCCTTCGCGGCGTTCTCCACGAACGTCGGGAAGTCGGTGCGGTCCCAGGTCTTGCCGTTGACGACGATCGTCGGGGTCGTGGTGATCTCCGAGCGCTGCGTCGACGCGGTGACCCACTTGCCGAAGCTCAGGCCGCGGATGCAGCCCTCGACCTTGTCGTTCGTGACGCCGGCCTTCTTCACGAGCGAGATCATCTTCGCGTCGGTGAGGCCGGGCCCCTGCTCGGTCGGCTGATTGTCGTAGAACTGCGTCTGCACGTCGAGGAAGTGGTCCGGGTCGTAGTTCGCGACGCAGGCGGCCACGTTCGCGGCGCGGGTCGAGTAGCGGTCGCTCGTGTAGTTCTGGTCGAGGATCGCGATCGGGTGGATCTCGAGCGTCGCGGCGCCGGACTTCACCAGGCCCTGCAGGTAGTCGGAGTACTGGCCCTCGAACGACTGGCAGGCGGGGCACGACCAGTCGATGTAGGTGACGATGTGGGCGACGCCGTCGCCGGTGGCCCACTCGGTGGCCTTGGGGCTCTCGCCCTTCTTCAGCGCCGCCGTGGTCGCGACCTCCGACTTGCCGCTCTGCTCGGCGTAGAGGATGCCGTCGCTGGCCATGTTCTTCGGCCCGCCCGGGAACGCTGCGGCCGGCTTGGGCTGCAGCGCGATGACGGCGATGATGGCGCCGACGATGACGAGCACGCCGAGGCTGACGAGCGTCGGGACGAGCACCCGGAGCGTCTTCTGGCGCTTCTCGCGCTTCTCGCGCGCGAGACGGGCCTGCTCGCGGGCCTCGTCGATGCGCTGCTTCTTGGTCTGCTTCGGCTGGGCCACGGGGAAAAACCTAGGGGACGTTCCGCGGCCGTCGCTGAAAGGTCGCCCGGAGAGTCGGGTGATGCGTCACCGGACGAGGTACTGGATGACTCCGAAGCGGGTCTGCGCCAGGACGGCGACGATCACGTACATCACGATGACGATGACGGGCGCCCAGCGGAGCAGGAACCGGCCCGCCGCGACGCCGCCCGCACCCCAGACGCCGCGCGACAGCGTCACCGCCGTGGTCGACACGAACAGCGGGTAGACGACCGCCCAGGTGAGCACGCACCAGAGGCAGATGGTGCCGAGGTTCGGCGCGTAGAAGCTCTGCGTCAGCAGGAAGATGCACAGGGCGAACGCGCCGAGCACGCCGATGTTGAACGCGCGCCAGAACCAGTTCGCGAACGAGGCGCCGGCGAGCAGGGCGACGCCGACCGCGATCGGCGCGACGAAGCCGCCGAGGCCGAGGAGCGGGTTCGGGAAGCCGAGCAGCTCGCCCTGCCATTCGCCCAGGTTCTTGCCGCAGGTGACGAACGGGCTGAGATCGCAGCTCAGCTCGGCGCCGGGTGTCTTCAGGACGATGAGCTTGTCGATCGTCAGGTTGATCGAGGCGAACCAGCCCAGG
This sequence comes from Schumannella sp. GW821-FHT10F01, assembly GCF_058809295.1. Lineage (NCBI taxonomy): Bacteria > Bacillati > Actinomycetota > Actinomycetes > Micrococcales > Microbacteriaceae > Schumannella > Schumannella sp. GW821-FHT10F01. Next base: position 196,370 of record NZ_JBXASM010000006.1, on the reverse strand, counting down.
GCCCCGGTGAGGATGAGCAGCGCGGCGTAGATCCAGTGCGGACGGGCCGGGACGGTGTCGGTCACGTGCGCATCCTCGCATGACCCGCCCGGACGGAGCCGGAGGGCGGACGGGGGCGTCGGTGCGAGCCCCGACGTCGTCGCGGGGGTGGACGTGACATACTTTCCCTCAATCGCGCGGGCCGCGCCCGCCGATGCCAGAGAGCTTTTCCGGGCCGTCTCCCGACGCACCGGGCCACGAGTGCCGATCGCGCACCGTGTCGGATAGCCAGTTCCGAGCGCGGTGAGAGAGCGCAGGCCGATGACGGCCGCATTGATTTTTCGCAGGACGGACGCCCAGCGCGTCCGCATCGAGATACCCGGAACGGGTGGCGCGGCCCCCTCCGGACGAGGAGTGCACCAGCGATGGTGGAAGACGACAAGCCGAAGCGACGGGGAGTGTTCGGCTCGCGCCGGGTACGCCGCAACACGGGCGAGGCGGCGTTCGAGCCGCTGACCGCAGCGGACACGCCGGACGAGACCGCGACACCGGACGGGACCGCGACCGGGACGACAGCGTCCCCGGAGACCGCCGACGAGCGGATCGTGGCCGACGAGACCGTCGGCGAGCAGGCGACGGCCGAGGAGCCGGCCCCCGCCGCGCCCGCGCCCGTCGAGGAGGTGCCCGTCGCCGAGGTGCCCGTCGAGGAGGTGCCCGTCGTGATCGAGGAGGTCGCCGTGGCGGATGAGGCCGCGACCGTCGCCGAGGCGCAGCCCGGCAACCGCACGGTCGCCCTGCTGTTCCAGGCTCCCGACCTGCCGACGTTCGTGCCCCAGGAGCCCCGCGCCGGCGGACAGCCGCCGCAGCGTCCGGAGCCGGAGGCCGACCAGCCGTCCGCGGCCTCCCGCCGCCGCAACCGCCGCCGTGCCGGCGACGAGTCGCCGCGCGACGGCGACGACGCGCCCGGTGTGACCACGCGGGTCCGCCAGCCCCGCCAGCAGGCGCCGCTCATCACCGAGCCGCAGCGCGTCAAGGGCTCCACCCGGCTCGAGGCCAAGAAGCAGCGCCGCCGCGACGGGCGCGACGCCGGACGCCGCCGCACCGTCGTCACCGAGGCCGAGTTCCTCGCGCGCCGCGAGAGCGTCGACCGGGCGATGGTGGTGCGCGAGGCGCACAACCGCATCCAGATCGGCGTGCTCGAGGACGGCGTGCTCGTGGAGCACTACGTCGCCCGCGCGCAGGACGCCAGCCTCATCGGCAACGTCTACCTCGGCAAGGTGCAGAACGTGCTGCCGAGCATGGAGGCCGCCTTCGTCGACATCGGCCGAGGCCGCAACGCCGTGCTCTACGCCGGCGAGGTCGACTGGGACGCGGTGAACGCCGACTCGGAGACCAAGAACCAGGCCCGCCGCATCGAGCTCGCGCTCAAGCCCGGCGACCGCGTGCTCGTGCAGGTCACGAAGGACCCGGTCGGCCACAAGGGCGCCCGCCTCACCAGCCAGGTCAGCCTGCCCGGCCGCTACCTCGTGTACGTGCCGAACGGCTCGATGAACGGCATCAGCCGCAAGCTGCCCGACACGGAGCGCGCGCGCCTGAAGAAGATCCTCAAGGAGGTGCTCCCGGACGACGCGGGCGTGATCGTGCGCACCGCGGCCGAGGGCGCCACGGAGGAGCAGCTCACGCTCGACGTGCAGCGGCTCACCAGCCAGTGGGCGGAGATCGAGCGCGCCGTCGAGCTCGGCCACGCGCCGACCCTGCTCCACAGCGAGCCGGACCTGCTCATCAAGATCATCCGCGACGTCTTCAACGAGGACTTCCACAAGCTCGTGATCTCCGGCGCCGACGCGCGCCAGACCATCGAGCGCTACCTCGGCGCGGTCGCCCCCGACCTCGTCGAGCGCGTGGAGACCTACGACGACGCGAAGGACGTGTTCGACGCGTACCGCGTCTCCGAGCAGATCGAGAAGGCGCTCGAGCGCAAGGTGTGGCTGCCCTCGGGCGGCTCGCTCGTGATCGACCGCACCGAGGCGATGACCGTCGTCGACGTCAACACGGGCAAGTTCGTCGGCTCCGGCGGCAACCTCGAGGAGACCGTCACGAAGAACAACCTCGAGGCGGCCGAGGAGATCGTGCGCCAGCTGCGGCTGCGTGACATCGGCGGCATCATCGTCGTCGACTTCATCGACATGGTGCTCGAGTCCAACCGCGACCTCGTGCTGCGGCGCCTCATCGAGTGCCTCTCCCGCGACCGCACGAAGCACCAGGTGGCCGAGGTCACCTCGCTCGGCCTCGTGCAGATGACCCGCAAGAAGCTCGGCCTCGGCCTGCTCGAGTCGTTCAGCGAGGCCTGCGAGGTCTGCGCCGGCCGCGGCGTGATCGTGCATCACGACCCCGTCATGCGCCACCGCGGTGGACAGAACGGCGGCGGCCAGAACGGCGGCGGCAACGGCGGTCAGAACGGCGGCGGCAACGGCGGTGGACGCGACTCCGGCGGCGAGCAGGGCGGTCGCGGACGACGCGGACGCGGCGGCAATGCCGGCGGCGGCAACGGCAACGGCGCGCCCAGCCAGCCCACCACCACGGGCGCAGGCTCGAACGGCACCCACGCGATCACCGACGATGTGCGCGACGCACTGTCGCGCATCGCCAAGAGCACCGTGCCGGTGACGGCGGAGGCCGAGGCGGGTGCGCCGGTCGAGGCAGCCGCCGCGCCGGCGTCCGTCGAGCAGGTCGTCGAGAAGGTGGCCGACGCCACCGTCGAGATCCTCGACATCCCGATCGAGCGCGGACGCCGTCCCCGCCGGGCGCGCATCAGCACGCACGACGCCGAGCAGATCCTCGACTCGGTGCTCGACGCGCTGCCGGAGCCGAAGCAGCCCGGTCAGGGCCGCACGCGCGGCTCGCGCCGGGTGTCGACGGGCGCGAACGTGACGCCGGAGGCCTCGGAGGGCTGAGCGCCCCCGACCCCGGATCGCTGAGCCAGTCGAAGCGCCGACGGATTCGGATCGCTGAGCCTGTCGAAGCGCCGAAGGATTCGGATCGCTGAGCCTGTCGAAGCGCCGACGGATTCGGATCGCTGAGCCTGTCGAAGCGCCCCTTCGACAGGCTCAGGGAGCCGAGATCGGCCTCAGTGCTTTGCGCGCTTGTCCCGCTGCCGCACCCGCAGGCCGGCGCGCTGGAGGCGCCGCAGCAGCTCCCGTCCGCTGACTTCGTGCGCGCCGCGGGCGATGAGCTCCGCGTGCCGCTCGAGCGGCACGTCGTAGTGGTCGTTGTCGAAGGCGCGGCGCGGGATGCCGGCCGCCCCGGCGAACGCGTGCAGCTCCTCGTAGGACGCATCGCTGACGAGGTGCGCCCAGAGGGTGCCGTGGGCCGGCCAGATAGGCTCGTCGATCAGCACCGTCACGCTCCGCAGTCTAGGAAAGGACCCACCCCGTGCCCGCATCACCGGCCCGGCGGCGGCTCGCCACGGCGCTCGGACGCCGGGGCATGATCGCCGCCCTGCTCGCCTCGGCCGGCGTCTTCGCCGTGCTGCTCCTGCAGGGCTTCCTCACCACCTCGCTCGCGACGAACGTGACGTTCGACCGGTTCGGGTTCGGCTTCGGGTCCGCGGCGCTCGGCCTCTGGCAGAGCCTGCTCGCCAGCTCGCTGCTCACCTGGCTGCCGTTCGCGATCGGCACGTTCCTCGTGCTCTGGCAGCTGGCGCCCATCGGGCCCGAGCTGCGGTTCGCGCACGTCGTGACCCGGGCGATCCTCGCCGCGGCCGGCGGCGTGCTCGTGGTCGTCTTCGTCGTCGTGATCGTCTCGGTCGTCACGACCGTCGCCCACCTGCCCGGCGTGTTCTTCGGCGGCAGGCCGGTGGCGGGGGAGCTGCAGGCGTTCGGCATCGAGGTGGCGAACGGCGTGCTCGCGGGCGTGCGGACGTTCATCCTCGAGGTGCCGCTCGTCGTGCTGGCGGGACTCCTGCTCTGGGGCTGGCAGCAGCGCCGGCCCGACGAGCACGACGTCGCGGGCGCCCTCGACGAGGTTTGACCGTCGGGCCCCGTCTCGCGTAGACTCGACCCTCGGTGTCCGCCTGGTTGTTCCGGTGGGCAGTCCTCGATCCCGCAGGGGGTGGATCCGGCATGCCGGATCCGTTCAGAACGGGACGCAGTCTTCGTCGCTCCGCCGCCAGGTGCGGGCGTCATCCCCGAGAAAAGGAATCATCCGTGGTTTACGCGATCGTGCGCGCCGGCGGCCGTCAGGAGAAGGTCGAGGTCGGCACCATCGTCGTCCTGGACCGCATCCAGGCCGACAAGGACGGCAACATCGAGCTCGCCCCCGTGCTCCTCGTCGACGGCGAGACCGTCACGCACGACGCGTCGGCGCTCGCCAAGGTGAAGGTCACGGCCGAGGTGCTCCGCAACGAGCGCGGCCCGAAGGTCATCATCCAGAAGTTCAAGAACAAGACCGGGTACAAGAAGCGCCAGGGTTTCCGCGCCGACCTGACCCGCGTCAAGATCACCGGCATCAAGTAAGGACCTCGGAGAGATGGCACACAAGAAGGGCGCGTCCTCGACCCGCAACGGTCGCGACTCGAACCCCCAGTACCTCGGCGTCAAGCGCTTCGGCGGCCAGGTCGTCAAGGCCGGCGAGATCATCGTCCGCCAGCGCGGCACCCACTTCCACCCCGGCGTGAACGTCGGACGCGGTGGCGACGACACGCTCTTCGCGCTGTCGGCCGGCTCGGTGGAGTTCGGCAGCAAGGGCGGCCGCAAGGTCGTCAACATCGTCCCGGCGGCCTGACGCCCGGACGCACAGTCATTGTGAGAGGGCGGGCTTCGGCCCGCCCTCTTCGCTTTCCCGCCGCACCGGATGATCCGGTCGGCCCTCTCGGAAGGAGCGGGGCATGGCGACCTTCGTCGACCAGGTGACCCTCCATCTCCGGGCGGGGCACGGCGGCAACGGCTGCGTCAGCGTCCGCCGCGAGAAGTTCAAGCCGCTCGCCGGGCCCGACGGCGGCAACGGCGGCGACGGCGGCGACATCGTGCTCGTCGCCGACCCGCAGGTCACGACGCTGCTGAACTACCACCGCTCGTCGCACCGCACGAGCCCGAACGGCAGCCAGGGCATGGGCGACAACCGCGCCGGCTCCACCGGCGAGGACACCGTGCTGCCCGTGCCGATCGGCACGGTCGTGCGCTCCGCCGACGGCGAGCAGCTCGCGGACCTCGTCGAGCCCGGCGCGCGGCTCGTCATCGCCGAGGGCGGCCAGGGCGGCCTCGGCAACGCCGCGCTCTCGACGACGAAGCGCAAGGCGCCCGGCTTCGCGCTGCTCGGCACGCTCGGCTGGGAGGGCGACGTCCGCCTCGAGCTGAAGACCGTCGCGGATGTGGCGCTCGTCGGCTATCCGAGCGCCGGCAAGTCGAGCCTCATCGCCGCGCTCAGCGCCGCGAAGCCGAAGATCGCCGACTACCCGTTCACGACGCTGCACCCGAACCTCGGCGTCGTCGAGGCCGGCACCTCGCGCTACACGATCGCCGACGTGCCAGGGCTCATCGAGGGCGCCAGCGAGGGGCGCGGCCTCGGCCTCGAGTTCCTCCGCCACGTCGAGCGCTGCTCGGCCCTGCTGCACGTGCTCGACTGCGCGACGCTCGAGTCGCGCCGCGATCCGATCAGCGACCTCGACGTCATCCTCGGCGAGCTGGGCAGGTACCCGGTGCCCGCCGGCCAGACGCCGCTGCTCGAGCGCCCCCAGCTCATCGCGCTGAACAAGGTCGACGTGCCGGAGGCGAAGGACCTCGCCGACCTCGTGCGTCCCGAGCTCGAGGCGCGCGGCTACCGCGTGTTCGAGGTCTCGGCGGTGTCGCGCTCCGGCCTCCGCGAGCTCTCGTTCGCGCTGGCGCAGCTCGTCGACGACGATCGCGCCGCGCGGCTCGTCGAGGCGCCCGCGCAGCGCATCGTGCTGCGTCCGCGCGCCGTCGACGCCCGCGACTTCGAGGTCGTGGTCGAGGGCGGCACCGAGACGATCTACCGGGTGCGCGGCACCAAGCCCGAGCGCTGGGTGCAGCAGACCGACTTCGCCAACGACGAGGCCGTCGGCTACCTCGCCGACCGGCTCGCGAAGCTCGGCGTCGAGGAGGAGCTCTTCAAGAAGGGCGCCACCCCCGGCTCGACCGTGGTCATCGGCCTCGGCACCGGCGAGATGGAGTTCGACTGGGAGCCGACGCTGACCTCGGCAGCCGAGCTCATCACGTCCCCGCGCGGCACCGACGCCCGCCTCGACGACAACCGCCGCGCCACCCGCGGCGAGCGCCGTGACGCCTACTTCGAGCGGATGGACGCCCGCGCGGCAGCCCGCGAGGAGCTGCGCTCCGAGCGCGACGCCGGTCTCTGGACCGAGCAGTACGCGAGCGACAACGAGTCCGACCGGCGCGGGGTGCGCACGCGGCTCGCGGCCGAGTACGCGGCTGCGGCGGACGGGGCGGAGTCTGAGGACGGCGCGGCGGAGCCGGATGACGCATCCGGCGCCGCGGATCGGGACGACGCGTGAGCGACGGCCTGCGCCCCGAGGTCACCGGGGCGCGCCGGATCGTCGTGAAGGTCGGCTCGTCGTCGATCAGCGGCGCGAACGTCCACCAGATCGACCCGCTCGTCGACGCCCTCGCGGCGGCGCACGGCCGCGACGTCGAGGTCGTGCTGGTCTCGTCCGGCGCGATCGCGTCCGCGCTGCCGTTCCTCGGACTCGACGCGCGACCGGACGACCTCGCCACGCAGCAGGCCGCGGCCGCGGTCGGCCAGAACATCCTGATCTACCGGTACCAGGAGAGCCTCCGCCGCTACCGCATCGTCGCGGGCCAGGTGCTGCTCACCGCGGGCGACCTCGAGCACGCGACGCCGCGCTCGAACGCGCAGCGGGCCATGGACAAGCTGCTCGGGCTGCGCATCCTGCCGATCGTCAACGAGAACGACACCGTGGCGACCCACGAGATCCGCTTCGGCGACAACGACCGGCTCGCGGCCCTCGTGAGCGAGCTCGTGTCCGCCGACCTGCTCGTGCTGCTCAGCGACGTCGACGCCCTGTACACGCGGCCCCCGCAGGAGCCGGGCGCGGAGCCGATCGCCCACGTCGCGTTCGGCGACGAACTCGCGGGCGTCGAGCTCGGTGAGGCCGGATCCGCGGGCGTCGGCACCGGGGGAGCGGGCACCAAGATCGCGGCCGCGCGGCACGCCGCCGCGGCCGGAGTGCCGGTCGTGCTCACGTCGACCGCCGGCGTCGGCCGGGCGCTCGCCGGCGAGGTGACCGGCACGTTCTTCGCCGCCCGGCCGCGCGGCTGAGCCGCGCGGGCGCATCCACCGGTCCGTCGATCGGCCGATCTGCCGATCCGTTCTGCAGGATGTTCCGCAGGTCTGCACACGGATTCGGGCTCTCCCGTCCTGCACAACGGGGCGGTCCTGCACAACGGCGGCTGCCCCGGGTCAGCACCGGGGGCGATGCGGTCGAGACCGTTCGTCCGGGATGCGGATGCCGATGTGCCGGGTGCGCCTCACCGCCCTCAGGGGCCACAGGATCCCGGACGATGTGCATCGCCCTCCGGCTCTTCGGACATCCCGAGGCCGATGAGCCGGATGCGCAACACGCGTCCCCTGCGCAACGGGTTGTCCGACGAGCCGGACAGCACACCCTCCAGCGCCAGCGCCAGCGCCAGCGCCGACACCAACCCGGCCGGAGCGGAGCCGCCCCGCCGGCTACATCCGGTCGCGTTCCAGCCGGGACGAGGGGATGAGCGGCGTCGCGATCGCCGGAGCCAGCGCCGTCAGCGCGAAGGCCGCCGGGAAGCCGACGAGCCCGATGAGCGCCCCGATCCCGGGGCCGACGAGTGCGGCGGCGAGGAACTGGCCGGTGTTCTGCGCGCCGAGCGCGCGGCCCGCCCAATAGGGTCCGGCGAACTCGGCGACGGCGGTGAAGGCGAGGCCGTTGTCCGCGACGCTGACGCACGTCGCCAGCACGTACGCGACGACGACCGCGACGGGCCACTCGAGCGTGCCGGCGGCGGCGGTGAGCAGCAGCAGCGCGATGCCGGCCAGCGCCACCCAGCGCAGCGGACGCAGCCGGCTGCCGACGGCGTCGCTGAGCACCCCGACGCCGATGCGGCCGAGCGCTCCTGCGAACTGCGCGCCGGCGACGAGCACGCCGGCGGCGAGCGCGGTCCAGCCGAGGTCGCCCACGAGCCAGACCAGCCCGAAGGTGGAGAGCGCGAACTGCGGCACCACGAGCAGGGCGGAGACGCCGTGGATGCGCCACAGCACGCCCTCGCGGTACGGATGCGTCGCAGGCGCGCCGTCGGCCCCGGCCCCGGCCAGAGCCCCGGCCCCGGCCCCGGCCTCCGGCTTCGGAGGCCGCGGCGGGTCGACGACGAGCAGCGCGCAGAGCACCGCCGACACCCCGACCGCGACGGCGCCGAGCAGCAGTGCCGGCGCGACGGACCCGGATGCGACGAGCGGCGGCACGGTGAGCGCGGCCGCCGCGACGCCGAGCGGCTGGCAGGTCTGGCGGATGCCCATGGCCAGCCCGCGACGGTGCTTCGGGAACCAGCCGACGACGACGCGGCCGCTCGCCGCGTTCGTGGAGGCCGTGCCGGCGCCGGCGACGAGCAGCGCGATCCCGAGTCCGACGTAGCCGGGAGCGATGACGGCCGCGAGCACCGCGACGGTCGTGAGCGCGAGGCCGGCGGCCAGCACGATCCGCTCGCCGTAGCGGTCCGCGAGCCAGCCCCAGAGCACGAGGGTGAGCACGAGGCCGAGGTTCGGGGCCGCCGCGAGCAGTCCGGCCTCCGCCAGCGACAGCCCGCGCTCGCGGTGCAGGAGCGGGATGAGGAACGCCGGCGTCGACACGACGAGCGTGCCGGCGGCCTGCGCCACCACGCCCACGCCGAGCATGAGCCAGGGCCGGGGCGTGCGGGCGCGTACGATCTCGGCGGTGCTGGTCACAGCCGAAGCATATGGAATACCGTGCTGGTATACCAACTGGCGCCAGGAGGATCCATGCCCGACACCGAGACGCAGGCCGACGTCGTGTACGCCCGCCTCCGCCGACGCATCCTCGACCTCGAGCTGCCGCCGGGGGAGCCGATCAGCGAGCGCGGCCTCGAGGCCCACGTCGGCGCGAGCCGCACGCCCGTGCGCGCCGCCCTCGCGCGGCTGGAGTCCGCGGGCCTGGTGCGCCGCGCCGGCCGCGGCTGGATCGTCGCGCCGCTCGACGTCGAGGAGATCGAGCAGCTCGGCGTCTACCGCGAGGCGCTCGAGACGACGGCGGTGCGGATGGCGGCGGCCCGCGCCGACCGCGACGAGCTCGCCGCTCTCGGTGCCGAGGCCGCGCCGCCCGCGGCCGGCGGCAGCGCGGAGGCGCTCGACGAGGCCACGGACTTCCATGTGAGGCTCGCGCTGCTCAGCGGGAACGTCTTCCTGGCCGACGGCATCCGCTCCGCGCTGGTGCGGCTCGAGCGTGCCCGCTGGCTCGAGGTGCAGGATGCCGCGTCGCGTGAGCGGAGCGCCGCCGAGCACGCGGCGATCGTCGCGGCGGTCGCGGACGGCGACGGCGACCGCGCGGCGGAGCTCGTGCGCGCCCACGCCGTGCACGCCCGCGAGCGGTCGCTCGAGGTGCTGCGCAGCGACCGCGCCCGCGGCCTGCGGGTGCTCGACGGCGCTCGGTAGACTCCGGCCATGTCGCAGACGGTCCCGACCGCGCCCGGATCCGCCGCCGATCGCGATGGCGCCGCACCGGCCGCGCAGCTCGACGTCGACGCCCTGCTCACCGCGTCGCGGGCGGCGTCGAAGCGGCTCGCGCAGGCCACCCGCGCCGAGAAGGACGCCGCGCTCGAGGCCATCGCGACGGCGATCGAGACCGGCGCCGAGCGCATCCTGCCGGCCAACGAGCTCGACCTGGCGAACGGCCGCGAGGCCGGGCTCAGCGCCGCGCTGCAGGACCGCCTCCGCCTCGACGCGGGCCGCCTCGCCGGACTCGCGGATGCGGTCCGGCACATCGCGCGGCTGACCGATCCGGTGGGCGAGGTCGTGCGCGGCTCGCGGCTGCCGAACGGCGTCGCGCTGACCCAGGTGCGCGTGCCCTTCGGCGTCGTCGGGGCGATCTACGAAGCCCGTCCGAACGTCACGGTCGACATCGCGGCACTGGCGCTCAAGAGCGGCAACGCGGTCGTGCTCCGCGGCGGCAGCGCCGCGCTGCACAGCAACGCCGTGCTCGTCGAGCTGATCCAGGGCGCGCTGGCGGAGGCCGGCCTTCCGTCCGCCGCGGTGCAGACCGTCGATCCGCTGGGACGCGAGGGCGGCCGTCGCCTCATGCGGGCCCGCGGACTCGTCGACGTGCTCGTGCCGCGCGGCAGCGCCGACCTCATCCGCACGGTCGTGGCGGAGTCGACCGTCCCGGTGATCGAGACGGGCGCCGGCGTCGTGCACCTCGTGCTCGACGCGAGCGCCGACGCGGCGATGGCCGCGGAGATCGCCGTCAACGCGAAGACGCAGCGGCCGAGCGTCTGCAACACGGTCGAGACCCTGCTCGTGCACGCGGACGCCGCCGAGCGCGTGCTGCCGACCGTGCTCGGCGCGCTCCGCGCCGCGGGCGTGACGCTGCACGCCGACGAGCGCACGCGGGCCCTGTTCGCCGATGCCGTGCCGGCCACCGACGAGGACTGGGCCGCCGAGTACATGAGCCTCGACCTCGCCGTGCGGGTCGTCGACGACCTCGACGCCGCGATCGCCCACATCGACCGGTGGTCGACGCACCACACCGAGTCCATCGTCACCGAGGACCTCGCGAGCGCGGAGCGGTTCCTCGCGGAGGTCGACTCCGCCGTGGTCATGGTGAACGCCTCCACGAGGTTCACCGACGGCGGCGAGTTCGGCTTCGGCGCGGAGGTGGGCATCTCCACCCAGAAGCTGCACGCCCGCGGCCCGATGGGTCTGCCCGAGCTCACCAGCACGAAATGGCTGGTCAGGGGCGCGGGTCAGGTCAGGAACTGACCAGGGCGCGCCGCTAGACTCGCAACCATGCTGCCCGCCCTCATCACGATCCTCGCCGAGACCGAGGAGCGCGCGCCGCTGCTCATGCCGGCGTGGATCTTCCCGCTGCTGGCCGCGGTGTTCTTCGTGATCGCCGGCTTCGTCGTGTGGAGCTACCGCGACGTGGCCCACCGCCACGACGAGAAGCTGACCGGCGCCGACGGGCACGACGCCGGGCACGGCGGGCACTGAGCCCGACCGGATGACCGTCGTCGTCACCGGCCGCCGCCCGCGCATCGGAGTGATGGGCGGCACGTTCGACCCCATCCACCACGGCCACCTCGTGGCCGCGAGCGAGGTCAAAGCCCACTTCGAGCTCGACGAGGTCGTGTTCGTGCCGACCGGCGAGCCCTGGATGAAGCGGGTCGTCACCGAGGCCGAGCACCGCTACCTCATGACGGTCGTCGCGACCGCCTCCAACCCCGACTTCACGGTGTCGCGGGCGGACATCGACCGGTCCGGTCCGACCTACACGATCGACACCCTCCGCGACATGCGGCGGCAGCATCCGGACGCCGATCTGTTCTTCATCACGGGCGCCGACGCGGTCGCGCAGATCGTGGAATGGAAGGACGTGGACGAGCTCTGGGAGCTCGCGCACTTCGTCGCCGTGAGCCGTCCTGGACATACGCTGAGCATTCGCGGATTGCCGGAGCACGGCGTAAGCTCGCTGGAAATACCCGCGCTGGCCATCTCCTCGACGGATTGCCGGGCTCGAGTGGGCCGGGGGCACCCGGTCTGGTATTTGGTCCCCGACGGTGTTGTCCAGTACATCTCCAAGCACCATCTCTATCGGAGTGAGACATGACGACCTACCAGGACCAGCCGTGGTCCCGGCGCGTCATGCGCGACGGGGCCGAGGGCGACGCGGACGCGCCGCGTGAGACGCCGCTCTCGCCGGGCGCCGGCGCCGAGCCGCTCGACTACATGACCCAGCAGCGTGCCGCGCAGGGCGACGCCGAGCCGTTCCGCTCGCGCCGTGCGCCGGAGCACCGCGACGACAGCGCGCTCCCGCCGACGCAGCAGCTGCCCGCGCAGGATGCGCCCCGCTACCGGATGCGCGACTACAGCCCGGAGGGGCGCGCGACGCCCTCCTGGGCGCCCACCTACTCGCGGACCCCGGACTCGTATCCGGGCGCCTCGGGTGAGCGGCTCGACTACCGCACCCAGCAGCGCGCCGACCAGCAGGATGCCCCGTCGGCGTCCGCCGGCGACGAGGGCGCGCAGGACGCGACGCCGCGTCCGCTGTCGCCGTCCGGCATCCCGGACCCGGTGATCACGCAGACCATGACGCGACGCGAGCTGCGCCGCCTCCGCGAGCAGCAGGAGGCCGCCGCGGCCGGCGGCGCCGGCTTCGACGCGCCGGAGCGCCCCGTCGACGAGGGCGCCGTGGAGGCGCAGGCCGGCGAGGAGCAGGCCGGCGAGGGACAGGCCGACGAGGCCGCTTCGAGCGAGGGCCAGGTCGACGAGGCCGTCGCGGAGGATGCTGCCGCCGAGGGCGCGGCTCCGTGGGGCCCTGCCGTGTTCTACGGGGACTCGCGCCCCGCCGAGGCTGCGTCCGCCGACGTCGAGACGCCTGCGGACGAGACCCCCGCTGACGAGACCGCAGCGCCCGCGGAGGGTGATCTCGCCGAGTCGGAGGCGCCCGAGTCCCAGGACATCGCCGAGACCTCGGCCGAGGCCGCCGAGCCGCCGCACGCGGCGGAGACCTCCGTCCGTCCCGACATCACGGCGCCCGGACTCCCGGCGCACGAGAGCTTCTGGGCGGCCCCGCCGGCGAGCGAGCCGTGGCGCGACGCGCCCCCGCCGACGCTCGACGACCCGATCGAGCACACCGGTCCGATGCCCGGCGCCGGGACGGCGGCCGAGTCGGAGCCGACCGCCGAGCAGTCGTCAGAACAGCAGGCCCCAGACCAGCAGGCCGCCGAGCAGCCTGCCGCAGAGCAGCCCGCCGCGCCGGACGACCTCGACGCCTGGGTCGCATCCGTGTTCGACCCGGAGCACGCCGACACGGTGATCCGCGGCGTCGACGAGGGGTCCGCTCCGACCGACCCGGGTCCGTTCGCGCTCGTCGAGCCGCCGGAGCCGGAGCGCTGGACGCCCGGTCCGGATGCCGAGGCGCCCGGCGGGCCGTCCGTGCTCGCCGACCTGTTCACGCCGCCGGCCGCCGCCGAGCCGGAGCCCGTCGTCGATGCACCGGCACCGGACGCCGCCGACCCGCTGAGCTTCCTCGCCGGTCCGACCGCCGCGGAGCGCGTCGACCTGCCGGCCCCGCCCGGCGCCGCCGAGGCGCCCGCGGACGAGGCCGCGCCGGAGTCGTCAGAGCCGACACCGGAGCCGGTCGCCGCGCAGACCCCGGACCCGCAGACCGTCGACGCGCAGACCCCGGATCCGCAGCCCGATGACCCGCAGGTCGTCGACGCCGAGATCGTCGACGCCGACGTGGTGGACGCGCCCGTCGAGCCGACGCCCGAGCCCGCCGCGCCGCCGGTCGACGCCGTCGAGGCCGTGCTCGAGCCGGAGGCCGAGCCCGCACCCGAGCTGCATCCGATCGTCATCGACGCCGTGCCGCTGCCGGCCGAGCCGCTCCCGACCGAGTCGACCGCCGTGCACTGGTCCGATCTCGCCGCGCTCCCGGACGACGACGACCTGTTCGTCGCCAGCCGCGACGTGGTCGGCGGCCATGGCGTCATCACGACGAACGCGCTCGTGCTGCCGTCGATCCCGCAGCCCGAGCTGGCCGGTCCGCTGACCGGCGAGATCATGGTGACCGGTTCGATCGACCTGCCGCTCGCCCTGTCGTCGACGGGCGCCCACCCGACGCAGCTCGACCAGTCGCACCTCGACCACGAGCTCGACCCGGGCGACCATCAGGTCGCGTCCACCGAGTCGCAGCCGGTGCGCGCGATCAAGGCCGTGAGCACCCACACCTCCACCCGCGGCATGATGACGAGCACGAAGCCGCGCGGCAACCGCAACCTGACCGTCCTGATCGTCGTGACGGGCGGCCTCGCCGTCGTCGTCGCGGGCCTGCTCGTCACCGGCCTGCTCACGAACGCGTTCTGATGACCACCGATCGAGGAGTCGAGTGACCGCCTCCGACCACGCCCGCGAGCTGCTGCGCATCGCCGCCGCCGCAGCCGACGACAAGCAGGGGGAGGATCTGGTCGCGCTCGACGTGACCGATCAGCTGCCCCTCACCGACGTCTTCCTCCTCGTCACCGGCCGCAACGAGCGCAACGTGCTCGCGGTCGCCGGCGAGATCGAGGACAAGCTCATCGAGTCCGGGGCGAAGCCGCTCCGTCGCGAGGGCCGCGGCGAGGGGCGCTGGGTGCTCCTCGACTTCGGCGACCTCGTGGTGCACGTGTTCCATGAGGAGGACCGCATGTACTACTCGCTCGAGCGGCTCTGGCGCGATTGCCCGGTGATCCCGCTCGACCTCCCCGACCACGAGCAGCGCAGAGCCTGAGGTTCCGCCGTTTCGCACCAATGCGCAGCATTGGTGCGAGTGCCGCGAAACGTTCTGCCGCGGTCGTGACATTCGGCCGCACTCGTCATCCGCGGGTGGGTCACGACGCCGCGCACCGGCGTTCTCCCGGCGTCTGCGGGGCGGTCTCACCGGATGAGCGGGGCGGTCCGCCAGACCGCTCCGGCAGAGTCGGAGCATGCGATGCCCCACCGATGACACGACCCTGGTGATGTCCGAGCGCGCGGGCGTGGAGATCGACTACTGCCCCGAGTGCCGCGGCGTCTGGCTCGACCGCGGCGAGCTCGACAAGATCCTCGAGAAGACCGGTGCGGCCTCCTCCGCTCCGGTCGCCGCCGCGCCCCAGTACGCGGACCGGCGCGACGACCGCCGCGACGACCGTCGGGACGATCGCCGCTACGAGGAGCGCCGGTACGACCAGCCGCAGTACGCCGACCACCGCTCCGAGCAGCCGCGCAGACGCAAGAAGGAGAACTTCCTCATGGAGCTCTTCGGCGACTGAGCGCCGCACCCCACGGGGGCGCACCCCACGGGCTCAGCGCACCCCGCGCAGCAGCCACGGCCGCAGCGCCCGCGTGATCAGCGGCAGCGCGAAGTAGGTCATGACCGGCGTCACGCAGACGACGAGCAGCAGCACGCGCAGCGGGAGCGGCCACGACCCGGTGACGTACCCGAGCAGCCAGTTCGCGAGCAGGCTCAGCGGGTAGAACGCGACGAAGATCGCCACCATCTGCTTCCAGCGCGGCGGTGCCGCAGGCGCGTCCCGGATGACCTCCACGGTGGCCGGCTCGTCGAACCAGCCCTCGATGCCGGTGCGGCGCTGCTGCGTCTCGCCCGCGACCAGATCCTGCGCGGAGGCGACCCACCAGGCCCGCTCGGGCGACCGCTCCCAGGCGTCCAGGCTGTCGCGATCCGCGAAGCGGAACAGCATGTGCCACTGCGGCCCGTCGGACTCGGATCGCACCCATCCGGACCCGAGGTAGCCCGGCTGCGCCGACATGAGATCCTGCCCGGCGCGCGCCCAGGCGGCCACCTCGGCGGCGCGCGCGGGGTCGACGGTGCGGGTGATGCTCACGGTGATCGGATCCGTCATCCCACCATCCTCGCGCCCGCCGCCCGGTTCGGAGACCGCGGTCGGATGTAGTAACCTGTCGTAGTTGCCCGCAAGGGCTC
This sequence comes from Schumannella sp. GW821-FHT10F01, assembly GCF_058809295.1. Taxonomy (NCBI): domain Bacteria; kingdom Bacillati; phylum Actinomycetota; class Actinomycetes; order Micrococcales; family Microbacteriaceae; genus Schumannella; species Schumannella sp. GW821-FHT10F01. The sequence goes on along the minus strand of NZ_JBXASM010000006.1, from coordinate 180,679 downwards.
CGGGCCTGTGGCGCAGTTGGTAGCGCACCTGCATGGCATGCAGGGGGTCAGGGGTTCGAATCCCCTCAGGTCCACAGAACTCGCCCCGGTCCACCACCGGGGCGTTCTGCTGTCCGGGGCTCTATGCTCCCAGAGGTCCGCACTGTCACCGCCACCGGGTAGCGTGCCGCGCATGACGGACACGACCGTGCGCGACGACGTGATCGACTGGCTGCTCGACCAGGACCCGGCCCTGCGCTGGCGGGTGGAGCGCGACCTCGTGGGCGCGCCGCCGGAGGTCTGGCAGGCCACGCGCGAGCGGGTCGCGACCGAGGGAATGGGCGCCCGGCTGCTCGCGCTCCAGGACCCGGACGGGCAGTGGGACGGCGGCGCGTACTTCCCATCCGCAGAGCACCGCGCAGCCGCGGGCGACGACGAGGCCCCCGGCCAGCCGTGGACGGCCACGACCTGGACGCTGAACACCCTCCGCGACCTCGGCCTCGGAGCCGAGCACCTCGCCGGCACGGCCGAGCGGCTCCGCGAGCACGCGAGGTGGGAGTACGAGGACCTGCCCTACTGGGATGGCGAGGTCGACGTCTGCATCAACGCGTTCACGCTGGCCAACGGCACCTGGCTCGGGGCGGACGTGTCGCCGATCGTGCGCTTCCTGCAGGAGCACCGCATGGAGGACGGCGGCTGGAACTGCGAGTGGGAGAACGGGTCGACGCGGTCGTCGTTCCACTCCACGATCAATGCGCTGAACGGCATCCTGTACCGCGAGCAGGCGACGGGGGCGACGGATCTCACGGAGGCGCGGCACGCCGCCGAGGAGTACCTGCTGGTGCGACGGGGCACGTCGAAGCTCAGCACCGGCGAGCCGGCGGTCGACACGCTCGAGCGCTTCACCTGGCCGTTCCGCTTCGTGTACACGGCGCTCCACGCCGCCGAGTACTTCCGCGCCGCATCGGTGCACGACGGCACGGCGCCGGACGAGCGGATCGCCGACCTCATCGAGACGGTGCGCCGCCGCCGGACGGACGACGGACGCTGGATCCAGGACCGGCGCTTCCAGGGCCGGGTGTGGTTCGAGCTCGATGTGCCCGAGGGCGAGCCGTCGCCGTGGCTCACGTACTCCGGCACACGGGTGCTGCAGTGGTGGGATGCGGCGCACGCCTGACGACGCATGCTGACGCGGCGAAGCCCCGGTCCGCGCGGTGCGGGCCGGGGCTTCGGGGCTTCGGGGCTTCGGGGCTTCGGGGCTTCGGGGCTTCGACAGGCTCAGCCGCCCGAGGTGGGTCAGCCCTGCTGCAGGAACCAGTCGCGGGGCGCGTTCGGCGCCGTCGCGAGCTCGCGCCCGAGGGTCGGGGCGACCCAGTGCACGGCGTTCGTCAGCACGTCGCGGATCTCCGCCTGGTGGTACACCGGGTACTCCTGGTCGCCGGGGGAGAAGTAGAACACCCGGCCCTTGCCGCGCTCGTAGGTCGCACCGCCGCGGAACACCTCGCCGCCCTCGAACGAGGAGATGAAGATCAGCTCGTCGGGGGTCGGGATCTCGAACGGCTCGCCGTACATCTCCTGCGCGGGGATGACGATCGGGTTCGGGATGCCCTGGGCGATGGGGTGGCGCGGGGCCACGGTCCAGACCAGCTCGCGCTCGCCGTCGTTGCGCCAGATCAGCGAGTTCGTGGTGCCGGTGATGCGCTGGAAGATCTTCGAGTAGTGCCCGGAGTGCAGCACGATCAGGCCCATGCCGGACAGCACGGCGTCGTGCACGCGCTGCTCGACCTCGTCGGAGACCTCGCCATGGGCCATGTGGCCCCACCAGAGCAGCACGTCGGTGCCGTCGATCCGCTCCTGCGTCAGCCCGTGCTCGGGCTCCTGCAGGGTCGCGGTGCTCACCTGGTGCTCGGTGCCGAGGCGCTCGCGGAGGCCCTCCGCGATGACGGTGTGGATGCCGTCCGGGTAGTGCCCGACGACCTTCGGGTCTCCGCTGGTCTCGTGCCAGTTCTCGTTCCAGACGACGATGTTCACTGGTCGACCTCCACTTCGCGGCCCGCGGCCGCCGATTCGTACACGGCATCGATCACCCGGGTGCGGTGCAGCGCGAACTCGCCGTAGTTGTTCGCGTAGTCGCCCGTCCGGATCGTGGCGAGGAACTCGGCGATCACCGAGGCGTGGTGCCCGTGGGGCACCTGCACGTCCGGCACGAGCTCGACCGGTCGGCCGGCCTCGATGCGGAAGACCTGGATGGTGCCGCTCGTGGCGTAGTCCCGGACGAACAGGCGGATGCCGCCGGTGGAGCCCTTCAGCTCGACCTCGATGTCCTCCTTGGTCTTCGAGAACTCGGCCCAGGAGGCCTCCAGGCGCACGCTGCCGCCGGTGTCGAGGCGCAGCAGCGCGCTCGCGAAGTCCTCGACCTCGTACGGGTTGTCGGAGCCGGTGGAGCCCGGGTTGACCGCGGCGGCGCCGCCGATGCCCTGACGGCCGAGCTCGCCGTAGGCGACGCCGCTGACGCGGGTGACCTTCGGCTCGCCGAGCAGGTTCAGCACGATGTCGAGCACGTGCGAGCCGAGGTCGATGAGCGGACCGCCGCCGGCGAGCGCCTTGCTCGTGAACCACGAGCCGAGGCCCGGGATGCCGTTGCGGCGGGTCCAGCTGGCGGTGGCGTGGTAGACGGTGCCGATGGGGTTCTCGGCGAGGTAGCGGGCGATCCACTGCACGTCGGCGCGACGGCGGTGGTTGTAGCTCACCTCGAGCACGCGGTCGTTGGCGCGGGCCGCGTCGACCATCTTCTGCGCGAGCTGCGCGTTGAGGGAGATCGGCTTCTCGCTGATGACGTGCTTGCCCGCCTCGAGCGCGGCGATCGCGATCTCGTGGTGGGAGGCGTTCGGCACGGCGACGCTGACGATGTCGAGATCGCCGTCGGCGATCATCGACTGCCAGCTCTCGAAGGTCTGCTCCGGGCCGAGCTCGTCGGCGGCGGCGGAGAGGCGGTTCGGGGCCGGGTCGGCGAGCGCGGCGAGCACGGCGTCATCCGAGGCGGAGTAGCTCAGTGCGTGCTGCGTCCCGGCCCAGCCGAGACCCACGACACCGGCGCGGAGGGGACGGGTCGAATCGATTCGATCGGGTGTTGACACCCGGAGAACGCTACCGGTCCCGGCGGGGGCTCCACAACGAGCGGGTTACCATCGTCCGGTGGTGTCCAGCAGCGTCCGGAGCACCGGGACGCTCGTCACCTGGAATGACGAACGCGGTTTCGGGTTCCTCGATCCCGGCGACGGAGCCCGCCAGGTGTTCGTGCACATCAGCGGCTTCCCGCGGGACTCGTCGCGCCCCGAGGAGGGCGTCGACTACACGTTCGAGGTCGAGGCCATGCGCGACGGCCGCACGAAGGCCGTGCACGTGCGCCCCGCGGCGCTCATCGCGCTCGGGCGTCCCGGCGGACGCCGCCTGCCGATCCGCTGGGGCACGCTGAGCTACCTCGCGATCGCCGCGTTCATCCCGCTCTACATCGTGGCCTCCGTGCGCTGGCACCTGCCGATCTGGGTGCACGCGCTCTACGTCGCGACGACCATCGGATGCTTCGCCGCCTACGCGCTCGACAAGTCCGCGGCACGGACGGGCGGCTGGCGCCTCGCCGAGCGCTCGCTGCTGCTGCTCGGGCTCATCGGCGGCTGGCCGGGTGCGATCGTCGCCCAGCAGCTGTTCCGCCACAAGACCCGCAAGCGCGCGTTCCTGGCTGAGTTCTGGGCGAGCGTGGCGCTCAACGTCATCGCGTTCACCGTCCTGGCCTCGCCGCTGTCGGCCCAGCTGCTCTACCGGATCACCGGCGCGTGAGCCACGGCACCACCCCGGGCGTGCCCGGAAGCCGATCCCTGCGAAGATGGCCCCGAGCGGTGCGATGGCGCGCCGCAGGAGGGATGCCGTCATGACGCCCGACGATGCCGGCTTCTCGGACCGCCGCGACCGGCACTGGCCGCGCCTGACCGCCTACCTCGACGAGCTCTACGCCGACGATCCCCGGCTCGACGCCGAGCGCGACGCGCTCGCGGCCGATCTCGAGCGCTCCTGGGCCGCGCGCCCCGCCGCCCTCCGCGAGTCGGATGCCGCCCGCGCGGCGGAGCCGGGATGGTTCCTCGGCGAGCGGATGCTCGGCGGCGTCGCCTACGTCGACCGCTTCGCCGGCGATCTGGCCGGCATCCGGGAGCGGATCCCGTACTTCCTCGAGCTCGGCCTCACCTACCTGCACCTCATGCCGCTGTTCGCGGCGCCCGAGCCGGAGTCCGACGGCGGCTACGCGATCTCGAGCTACCGGGAGGTGCGCGCCGACCTCGGCACCATGGCCGACCTCGAGGCGCTCGCGCTCGAGCTCAAGGCGAACGACATCGCCCTCGTGCTCGACTTCGTGTTCAACCACACCTCCGACGAGCACGACTGGGCACGCCGGGCGCGGGCCGGCGAGCCGGAGCACGAGGCGTTCTACCGGATCTTCCCCGACCGCGAGCAGCCGGACGCCTACGAGCGCACGACCCGCGAGATCTTCCCCGACGACCATCCCGGCTCGTTCGTGCAGCTCGAGGACGGCCGCTGGGTCTGGGCGACGTTCCACTCCTACCAGTGGGATCTCGACTACTCGAACCCGGCCGTCTTCCGGGCGATGGCGGGGGAGATGCTGCAGCTCGCGAACCGCGGCGTCGACATCCTGCGCATGGACGCGGTCGCGTTCATCTGGAAGCAGCTCGGCACCTCGTGCGAGAACCTGCCGCAGGCGCACACGCTGCTCCGCGCGTTCAACGAGGTGTGCCGCATCGCGGCACCGGGGGTGCTGTTCAAGTCGGAGGCGATCGTGCATCCCGATGACGTGATCTCCTACATCTCTCCGGAGGAGTGCCAGCTCAGCTACAACCCGCTCGAGATGGCGCTGATCTGGTCGACGCTCGCCACGCGCGACGTCGGGCTGCTCTCGCAGGCCCTCGCGCGGCGGCACGCGCTGCCGGCGGGCACCGCGTGGGTCGACTACGTGCGCAGCCACGACGACATCGGCTGGACCTTCGCCGACGAGGACGCCCGCGAGCTCGGCATCGACCCGCAGGCGCACCGGCGGTTCCTCAACGAGTTCTACGTCGGCCGGTTCCCGGGCAGCTTCGCCCAGGGGGTGCCGTTCCAGGAGAACCCGCGCACCGGCGATGCGCGCGTGGCCGGCACGACCGCGTCGCTGCTCGGCCTCGGAACGGGCGACCCGGATGCCGTCGCGCGCATCCTGCTCGCGCACTCGATCATCCTGACCACCGGCGGCGTGCCGCTGCTCTACCTCGGCGACGAGGTCGGCCAGACGAACGACGACGCCTACGCCGACGACCCCGCGCACGCCGGCGACAGCCGCTGGGCTGGGCGCCCGGTGTATCCGGCGGAGCGCTACGCCGAGCGGCACGACCTCACGACCCAGGCCGGCGCGATCTGGCTGCGGCTGCGGCACCTCGTGCAGGTGCGGCAGGGCGCGCCGGAGCTCGCGGGCAACCGGCTCGTCACCTTCGACGCGCACAGCCCGCGGATCCTCGGCTACCAGCGTCCCGGCGAGGGCACCACGGTGCTCGTGCTCGCGAACGTCGGCGACGAGCCGGAGACGATCCCGGCGCTGACGCTGTCGGGACTCGATCCGGACGCCGTCGACCTCGTCAGCGGTGCGGCGCTCGACCTGCGCCAGGGCCTCGTGCTGGCGCCCCGCCAGTTCGCCTGGCTGCGGACAGCGGCGGCGGGCTCGCCGCTGGCTGAGTAGGCCGAGGAACGAGGCCGTATCGAAGCTGCGCCGGCCCGATCGTGGAGGCTTCGATACGCTCCTTCGTCGCTACTCAGCCAGCGGGTCGCGGGAGAGCAGCGCGTCGAGCACTGGCACCTGACCCGCGACGAGCAGCTCGCGCGCCTCGGCCAGCGGCACCCAGCGGGCGTCGTCGATCTCGGGGAACGCCTGCATCCGCCCGGACCGCGGCGGCCACTCGAGCTCGAAGGTACTGCTCGTCACGGCGTCGACCGCGAAGTCGGACTCGGCGGCGAACACCCGCACGATCTTGCCGGAGCGCTGGCGGAACTCCCCGAGGTCCGAGTAGTCGAGCCCGGGCGCCGGCGTGCCGATCTCCTCCGCGAACTCGCGCAGGGCCGCGGCCAGCGGATCCTCGCCGTCCTCGAGCTCGCCCTTCGGGATCGACCAGGCGCGCTCGTGCTTCCGGGCCCAGAACGGGCCGCCCATGTGGGCGATCCAGACCTCGAGGCCGTCCTCGACGGCGCGATCCGCCGCGGCGCCGGCGCGGCGCCAGAGCAGGATGCCGGCGCTGATCACCGCCATCCGCCGACGACCGGTCTCAGACGGCCGCGATGCTCGCGCGGACGAGGATCGGGAAGTGGTCGCTCGCGCCCTTCGGCAGCGTCGCGACCGACTGGATCGACATCATCAGGCTCGTGACGAAGTCGAAGTGGCCGCGGATGTAGCGGTAGCGGCGGTAGGTGTGCGAGTCGCTGAACGTGATGGCGTGACCGGAGGCGTCCATGTGCTTCATGAGGCCGCCGCGGAACCACGGGTAGTTGTAGTCGCCGACCATGAGCATCGGCAGCTCCGGCGCCCACTGGGCGAGGAAGCCGTGCGACAGCTTGATCTGGCGGCGTCGGGCGGCGTTCACGGTCGTGAGCGGCGCGGCGTGGAACGACGCGGCGACGAGCTCGCTGCCGTCGGACCGGTCGCGGAGCCGCACCGCGAGCAGGCGGTCCTGGCCGGGCGACATGAGGTGGTCGTGGAACGACTTCGGCAGCGTGAACGTGGCGGTGTCGAGCGCCTCGTACGCGTCGTCGCGGTGGTAGATCGCGAGGCCGAGGCGGTTCTTCTCCGTCGAGGTGGTGCGCGCGAGGTGCGCGATGCGGTCCGGCAGCCGCGCGGTGTCGCACTCCTGCAGGCAGAGCACGTCGAGGTCGTGATCGACCGCGAGCGCCTCGAGCTCGTGCGCCGCGGTGTTCTTCCAGAGGTTGTAGCTGCCGATGTTGAGATCGCCGGGCACAGATCCGCTTCCGTTCGAGGAGGTGGCGCGCTCCGGGTTCTCGGCAGGCGACCGTGTCATTCGACTCATCATCCCCTATCGTGCACTCGTTCTCCGCCGTGCTCGCGGATGTTCACCCGCCACGGAGGGTCGGCCCCGGCGTGGGCGCGTCGCCACGACCTCCGCCGACCGCGAAGAGCAGCCAGGCCACGAGGTATTCGGAGCCGGACGCGATCGCGGCGGCCCCGATGAGGGGCGAATACAGCGCGGCCAGATACGCGGCGGGCAGCACGAAGCGAACGCGTCGTCCCCAGAGGGCCGCGGCGGCGGTCGGCGCCGCGAGCAGCAGGAGCCACAGCGGCTGCCCGAGCGCGGCGAGCGCGATGCCCGCCGCCACCGCGGCCACCGAGAGCACGAGCTGGATGACGAGCAGCACGCCGAGGGGGCGCGCGTGCCGCCAGTGCGCCTGCACCCGGACGGCGCACCACATGACCGTCGCGCGGGCGCCCGGGAGGCCGACGTCGACGAGCGCCCGGCGGAAGGCGTCGTCCGCCCCGTCCCGGAGCCGCAGCCGGTCTGCTGCCGGAGCCCGGTCGATGGCGGCCGACTCCGAGTCGTGGAGGATCGCGGGCAGCGTCTGGCGCCCGGTGCCGGCGACGAGCCCCCAGAGGAACGGCGGCACGGAGGCGAGGTCGGTGCTGTTGCCCGGGTCCGACGCCGGCCGTGCGAGGTCGTGGGCCGGCACCACATGGCGCTCGCCGTCGATCGGGTCGATCCAGGCGAACGACTCGGCCACCTGGAATCGCACCCCGCCGCGGTACTCCAGCGCGACGCGGGTCAGGGGCGCACCGGCGGCGTCGACGAAGGGCATGGCTACCGTTGTACCGGACCCGGAATGCGATCCCCGCCCGCCGTGTTCAAGTCGATGCATTCGCATAGACATATAGGACGGAGCAGCACATGACGGTCGCATTCGGCATCGACACCTTCGGAGACCTCACGGTCGACGCGGAGGGCGTGCCCGAGCACGCCGCGACGGTGATCCGCCACGTCGTCGATCAGGCGGTGCTCGCCGACCGGGTCGGCATCGACGCGATCGGGATCGGCGAGCACCACCGCGACGACTTCGCCGTGTCCGCTCCGGAGATCGTGCTGGCCGCGGCCGCCGGGCGCACGGAGCGAATCCTGCTCGGCACGGCGGTCACCGTGCTCTCGAGCGACGAGCCGGTGCGGGTGTTCGAGCGCTTCTCGACGCTCGACGCCGTCTCGTCCGGCCGCGCGGAGATGACGCTCGGGCGCGGCTCGTTCACCGAGTCGTTCCCGCTGTTCGGCCTCGACCTCGCACGCTACGAGGAGCTCTTCGAGGAGAAGCTCGACCTGCTCACGCAACTGCTCGACGAGGGCCCGATCACCTGGAGCGGCGCGCTGCGCGCCCCGCTCGTCGACCAGCACGTCTACCCGAAGACCGAGTCCGGCCGGCTGCGCGCGTGGATCGGCGTCGGCGGCAGCCCCGAGTCCGTCGTGCGCGCCGCCCGGCACGGCCTGCCGCTCATGCTCGCGATCATCGGCGGCGAGCCGCGGCGCTTCGGCCCGTACGCCGACCTGTTCCGGCGCGCGACCGATCAGCTCGGCATCGACCGGCTGCCGATCGGCGTGCACTCGCCGGGCTTCGTCGCGGAGACGGACGAGCAGGCGCGCGAGCTGCTGTTCCCGCACTTCAAGGCGAACCGCGACCGCATCGGCGCCGAGCGCGGCTGGGGCCCGATGACCCGCGACGACTTCGAGCGCGAGGCGGACACCGGATCGCTGTACGTCGGCTCGCCCGACACCGTCGCGCGGCGCATCGCCGACACCGTGCGGGTGCTCGGCGTCGACCGGTTCGATCTCAAGTACGCGAACGGCGCGATGCCGCACACCCAGCTCATGACGGCGATCGAGCTCTACGGCGAGGTCGTCATCCCGCGGGTGCGCGAGCTGCTCGCGGCGGGTGCTCCGGCGGCTGAATAGCCCGAGGGACGAGGGCGTATCGAAGCCCCGCCCTTCGACAGGCTCGGGGATCCGACGTCGGCCGGCGGCCTCAGCTGAAGATCCGCCGGTCGAGCCAGCGGTTGCGGAGCTTGCCGCGCGGGTCCCAGCGGTCCGCGAGCGCACGGAAGTCGTCGAGGCGCGGGTAGAGGCCGTCGAGCTCCCGCGTGAAGAAGCGCTTGCCCCAGTGCGGGCGCGCCCCGAGCGGCAGCAGCAGGTCCTCGACGACCGGCAGCAGGGCCTCGACCTCGCGCGGGTGGTTGCGCCAGGTGAACCCGATCGAGAGCACGTCGCGGCCCTCGCTGCCGCTGAGCCAGAGCGCCTCGGCGGCGACCGTGCGGATCTCGGACACGTGCAGGTGCGGCTCGATCCGGTCGCCGATGCGGTGGAGGGCCTCGAGCGCCTCGGCCGCGGTCGTCCGGGGCACGAAGTACTCGCTCTGCAGCTCGTCGCCGTGGCTCGGCGTGAAGCCGAGCTTGAAGTGCGGCAGCCGCTCGTGCCAGGGCCCCTCGACACCGCCCTTGCGGGTGCCGGCGTCGAGCGCCTCCTCGAGCACCTCCTCGGGCACGACCGGACGGGCGCCGAACAGCTCCGGCGGCAGCTCGCCGATCGCCTTGAGCCAGGCGGAGCCGAACGTGTCGCCGACGAACCGCGTGTGCAGGGCGACGGAGTACGCGCTCGCCGTGATCTCGTCGAGGTGCTCGAGCAGCGTGCCCCACGACAGCGAGGCGTAGATGTCCTGCCGCATCGTGAACCGCGGCAGGAGGTCGAGCGTCACGGCGGTGACGACGCCGAGGGCGCCGAGGCTCACGACCGCCCCGTCGAAGCCGTCGTCGCCGCGGGAGATCGTCTCGAGCTCGCCGTCGGCCGTCACGATCTCGAGCGCGCGCACCTGGCCGGACAGCGTGCCGGTCACGTCGCTCGAGCCGTGGGTGCCGGTCGCGATCGCGCCGCCCACGGTGATGTGGGGCAGCGATCCCATGTTCGAGATCGCCCAGCCGGCGCGGTCGAGCTCCGGCGCGAGCTCGCCGTAGCGGGTGCCCGCGCTGACGGTCGCGGCGGCGGCATCCGAGTCGATGTCGAGGCGGCGCGGCAGCGAGATGGTCTCGACGAGGTCGCCGCTCGTGTCGGCGATGCCGCTGAAGCTGTGCCGGCTGCCGAGTGCGCGGAGGCCGCGGCTGCCCGCGACGATCCGGCGCAGCGCCTCCACCGAGGCAGGGCGGTGCAGCTCGCGCGCCGAGTAGCGGATGTTGCCGGCCCAGTTGACTCCCGCGTCCACCGGTCCAGCCTAGGTCGGCGCGGACCGTAGAATCCGAGGATGGCGCGCGAACGGATCCGACGGGTCCGTCGGGGCCGTCGCGGCGCGGCCGCCGAGGACCTCTACCGCGTGCGGAAGGTGCGCGGCGCGGCCTTCTTCACGAGCCGGCAGGAGCACCAGGACCTCACCGTCGTGGTGAAGCGGTTCCCGGCACGCGATGCCGTGATCGACGACGACACCGCCCCCGTCTTCATCCTCGTGCACGGCCTCGGCGTGTCCTCGCGGTACTACCAGCCCCTCGCCGCCGAGCTCGCCCGCACCGGCCGGGTCTTCACGGTCGACCTGCCCGGCTACGGCGCGGCGCCGGATCCGCGCCGCGACGTGAGCATCGGCGACCACGCGAACGCACTCGCCGGCGTCGTGGCCGAGGTCGCGGAGCGCTGGCCGCAGGCCGGACCGCCGGTGCTCGTCGGCCACTCGATGGGGTCGAACATCATCATCCGGCTCGCCTCCGAGCATCCGGACGTCGCGAAGCGGATCGCGCTCATGGCCCCGGTGCTGCAGCCCGAGTGGCGCACCTTCCTCCCGGCCGCAGCGCGCCTGCTCGCCGACGCGTTCCGCGAGCCGCCCAGCGTCTTCGGCATCGCCTTCACCGACTACTTCCTGCGCACCGGGCCGCGCTACCTGCTCAAGCAGACGACGCACCTGCTCGCGGACACCCCGGAGGACCTGCTCCCGGCGCTGAAGGCCGACGTGCTCATCGTCTGCGGCGACCGCGACACGATCGTGCCGAACGCCTGGGGTCGGAAGCTGGCGGAGCTGGGCGGGTCGCTGCGCTATCTGCGGGTGCACGGACCGCACGTGATCATGCACACCGATCCGGTGCGGATCGCCGCCCACCTCGTGCGCTTCGCGATCGAGGGGCGGATCGAGGAGGAGAGCTGGGACCCGGCGGCCGATCGACGCCGCTGGGCCCGCACCGATCATCGAGAGGGATCGCCGTGAGATTCGGGCGCGCGGCACGCTTCTTCGTGGCGGACTACCCGTGGGCGCTCCGGATGCGGTTCTCCACCCTCCGCGATCCGGGCGTGCCGGCCGGCTACGCCCTCGGCGCGAAGGCGCCGGTGCTGCTGCTGCCGGGCGTGTACGAGTCGTGGCACTACCTCAAGCCGATCGCCGACCGGCTGTCGGCGGCGGGGCATCCGATCGTCGCGCTGCCCGAGCTCGGCATCAACCGCCGCCCGATCCGCGACACCGCAGCGGCCGTCTGGGCCGAGGTGGTGCGCCGAGACCTCCGCGACGTCGTCGTCGTTGCGCACAGCAAGGGCGGCCTCATCGGCAAGCACCTGCTCGCCATCGACGACACCGAGCAGCGGATCACCCGGATGATCGCGGTGGCGACGCCGTTCTCCGGGTCGCGGCTCGCGAGGGTCGCCCCGGTGCCGGCGCTGCGCGCGTTCCGGCCGCGCGACCTGCTCATCCGCGCGCTCGCCGACGAGCTCGACGTGAACGCGCGCATCACGAGCATCTACCCGGCCATCGACCCGCACATCCCGGAGGGCTCGCGCCTGCCGGGCGCGCGCAACATCATGGTGCGGGTCGGAGGGCACTTCGCCCCGATCTCGCATCCTCGCGGGGTCGACGCGGTCGTCGCCGAGGTGGGCCGCGACGACGACCGGCGCGGGGAACCCCGCGAGGACTAGCGTGACGACGTGACCCGCGACCAGCGCCTCGTGCTCCTGATCGCGGTGCTGGGCTCGTTCGTGTCGTTCCTCGACGGCACGGTCGTGAACGTCGCGCTGCCGGCCATCCAGCGCGAGCTCGGCGGCGGCCTCTCCACCCAGCAGTGGACGGTCGACGCCTACCTCATCACGCTCGGCGCGCTGATCCTCGTCGCCGGCAGCGTCAGCGACGCGTTCGGGCGCATCCTCGTGCTCCGCATCGGGCTCATCGGCTTCGGCATCGCCTCGCTCGCCGTCGCCCTCGCGCCCTCGCCGGAGGTGCTCATCGCGGCCCGCGCGGTGCAGGGCGTCGCCGGCGCGCTGCTCGTGCCGAGCTCGCTGGCCCTCATCACCTCGAACTTCACCGGACCGGCTCAGGCCCGGGCGATCGGCATCTGGACGGCGGCCACGACCGGCGCCATGATCGCCGGCCCGCTCGTCGGCGGGCTGTTCGTCGACCTGCTGTCGTGGCGCTGGGCGTTCGTGATCAACGTGCTGCCGATCGGGGCTGTGCTCGTGCTGCTGGTCGTGCTCGGGCACCGCGACCATCGCGCGCCGGACGCGAGCATCGACTGGATCGGCGCCGTGCTCTGCACCGCCGGCCTCGGCGCCGCCGTGTTCGCGCTCATCGAGCAGGGGAACTACGGCTGGGGGTCGCCGCGCATCTGGATCCCGTTCGTGCTCGGCCTCGCCGCGCTCGCCGGGTTCCTCGTGCACCAGTCGCGCGCGGCGCATCCGATGATGCCGCTGTCGCTGTTCCGGGTGCGCAACTTCTCGGCGGGCAACATCGCGACCGCGTTCATCTACGGCGCTCTCTCGCTCAACGGCTTCCTGCTCGGCGTGTACCTGCAGCAGGGCGCCGGGCTGCCGGCGACGCTCGCCGGGCTGAGCCAGCTGCCGGCGACCGTGATCATGGTCGCGCTGAGCTCGCGGATCGGCACGCTGGCGGGCCGCTGGGGGCCGCGGCTGTTCATGACGGCCGGGCCGATCATCATGGCCGTCGGCGCGCTCGGCTACCTGCTCATCGCCCCCGACTTCGACTGGTGGTGGCAGGTGCTGCCGGCGACCCTGGTGTTCGGCTTCGGCCTCAGCCTCACGGTCTCGCCGCTGACCTCCGCCATCCTCGGGGCGATCGAGTCCGAGCACTCCGGCATCGCCTCCGCCGTGAACAACGCGGTGTCGCGCGTCGCGGGGCTCGTCATGATCGCCCTCGTCGGCGTGCTCATCGGCGGCCGGCTCGACCTCGGCGGCCTCCACCGCGGCATGATCGTCACCGCGATCCTGCTGGCGGCGGGCGGCCTGGTGTCGTGGGCCGGCATCCGCAACCCCCGCCGGGAGCCGGCGGGGGCCGCGGAGGCGCGGGCCGCTCAGTAGCCGGTGCTGGAGGCGGCCGCGGCCGTCGTCACCTTCGCGCCGGAGGCGTCGAGCGCCCACCAGACGCTGTTCACGCCCTGGCCCTTCACGTCGCCCGCGGCGGAGTCCTGGGCGAAGTAGTAGAGCGGCAGCCCGTTCAGCGTGATCTGCTTGCGGCCGTCGGGCGCCGCGATCGTGCCGATCCGGCCGGAGACGCCGTCGACGGCGGGCGAGTCGGAGTCGGTCTCGACCGCGGGCCACGCGGCCGCGCACTGGCCGGTGCAGGCGCTCGCGGCGGCCCCGGCGGTGTCCTTGTCGAACACGTACACCGACCGGCCGTCCGTGTCGACGACGATCGTGCCGAGCGACGAGTCGGCGGTGGCGAGCTCCGCGGCGGCGACCGTCGGGCTCGGGGAGGCGTCCTTCGCGTCGTCGGAGGACGACGAGGACGAGGAGGGCGTGGCGGCGCAGCCGCCGAGGGCGAGTGCCGCGGCGAAGGCCGCGGTGGCGAGGACGAGCGTGCGCTTCATGGTGTCGACTCCTTCATCGAGACCGCAGGAGGGAAGGGGCGGTCGTCGGGAGAACGACACCGGCGCGCGACCGGTTCAGATGGCCGGTCAGCCGGCGAAGTCGGTGTGCAGCACGGCCCGGCCCTCGGGCAGCGTGCGGATCTCGATCGAGCGGATGCTGCCGTACGGCACCGAGGTCGCGCCGGTCAGGCGCACCTCGCGGCCGCTCCGCGCGGTCCAGCTCGACACCGTGCTCGAGGTGCCGTCGTCCGCCGTCACGGCGAGCTCGTACGACCAGGTGCCGTCGCCGGCGCCCGATCGGTAGGCGCAGTCGACGTCGAGCTGGGTGCCCCAGCCGCGCTCCGTCACGGTCACGCTCGCCGTCAGCGGCCCCCCGGCGTCGCCGCTCAGCGCCACCGTCTGCGTCGGCGCCGGAGCGGGCCGGAGCGCGCCGATCGGCACCGCCACGGCGACGACGATCGCGGCCGCCGCGGCGAGCACCACGGCGGCGCGGACCCGGCGCCGGCGGCGGCGGACCCGGTCCGCGGCGCGCACGCGGTCGACGAGGTCCACGCGCGGCCCGTCCTCGGGGTCCTCCGGCTCGAGCAGGGCGAGTCCGGCCGCGTCGTCGATGCGGCCGAGCAGGCCCGGCATCGGCGCGAGGTCGGCGACGGCGCGGCGGCAGCGGTCGCAGCTCTCCAGGTGCGCCTCGTACTCGCGGCGGTCCGCCGGTGCGAGGGAGCCCAGCACGTACGCCGCGTCCCAGTCCGCGTAGCGGTCGTGGTCCGTCCCGGTCATCGGGTCACCCCCCTCTCCTGCAGCGCGAGCCGGAGCGCGCGCAGGCCGTAGTGCAGCCGCGACTTCACGGTCCCCTCCGGGATGTCGAGCTCGCGCGCCGTCTCGGCGACGCTGCGGCCGCCGTAGTACGCGTGCACGATCACGGAGCGGTGCTCGAGGCTCAGCGCGGCGAGCGCCTGCTCGACCAGCATGGCCTCGAAGACCTGGTCGACGCGATCGGCGGTGCCCGAGTCCGGCAGCTCCTCGGTGGTCAGCTCGTGCCGGTTGCGGGCGCTGCGGAACTCGTCGATCACGAGGTTCCTGGCGACGCGGAACAGCCACGACCGGGTCGAGTCGACCTCCTGGTCGAGGATGCCGGGGCTGCGCCAGGCGCGCAGCAGCGTCTCCTGCACGACGTCGTCGGCGCCGGCGCGGTCGCCGGTGAGACGAACGACGAACCGCCAGAGCACGGCCGCGTGCGCGTCGTGCAGCGCGCGCAGTGCCGTCGCGTCATCCGCGGGCATCTCCACCTCCATCTGGAAGAACGGTACGGAGGCCGGATCGGTTCACGAGCCGCCCGGTCCGGCGAGGGCGAGCGCGACCGCGTCGGCGAGCGCCGCCGCGATCACCGCGCGGAAGACGCCGCGGCCCCCGCCGCGGGCGGCGAGCACGCCGGCGACGGCGGTCAGCGAGAGCCCGCCGACCGCGACGGCCACGCCCGCCCAGCCGCCGAGGCCGACCCAGAGCACGACGGCCGCGCCCGCCAGCAGCGCGAGGCACAGCACGACGGAGCCGGTGCGGCCGAGGCGCTGGGGGAGTCCGGAGACGCCGGCGCGCCGGTCCTCCTCGAGGTCCGGCAGCACGTTCGCGAGATGCCCGGCGGCGCCGAGCAGGGCAGCGGCGGCCACGGCCCACCAGGCCGGCGCGTGCGGTACGCGGCCCGCCTCGGCCGCGATCCAGGGCAGCGAGCCGAAGCCGACCAGGTAGGGCACCGGCGACAGCGGGGTGTGCTTGAGCACGAGATCGTACGACCATCCGGCCGTGAGGAACACGGCCGCCGCGATCAGCACCGCCGGGCCGAGCAGCGCGGCCGGCACCAGGGAGCCGACGGCGAGCGCGATCGCCAGACCGAGCATGGGCCGCTCCGGCAGGCGGCCGGCGGCGATCGGCTTGTCCGTGCGTCCCGAGGCCCGGTCGCGGCCCGCGTCGAGCACATCGTTCGCGAGGCCGACGGAGAGCTGGTTCGCGAGCACGGCGACGCCGACGAGCACGATCGACCCCGCGGACGCCCGGGCGCCAGCGGCGAGCAGCACGGCGAGCACGGTGACGGCCAGCGTCGGGCCCGGATGCGTCGACCGCAGGAGGTCGAGGAGCCGGGACATGGCGTCAGGCTAGCCCCGCGCCCGCCGCGCCTCGGCGGACTCACGGCCGCGTCGCGCTACCGTGGCCGCGATGACGCCGACTCCGCCGGCGGACGTCCTGGCCGGGCAGCTGCCCGGACGCTGGACGCTCCGCGCCACGAACTTCCCGATGTGGATCCGGGGCGACCGCCGTCACCCCGTCTTCGAGTACGGACTCGTCTCGGAGCAGCCGCTCGTGCTCACCGACCGCGTCGAGTACGACGACGAGCGGCGCGGCGCCCGCGCCATCGTCGGCCGCGACCGGCTGCGCGGCGAGGGCGACGCGGCGCACTTCGTCTGGCGCGGGGCCGGCGCGCTCGGGCTGCTGTCGAGCCGCTGGGTGGTCAGCGGACTCGATGACGACGTGCTCGCGATCCGCTTCGAGCGCTCGCTCGTCACGCCGGCGGGGGTCGACCTGCTCTCCCGCGAGGGCGTCGAGCTGCCCGAGCTGCGCCGCCGCGCCGCGGAGGACCTCGACGCGCTCGGCCTCGCCGTCGAGGAGTTCGGCGCGCTGACCTGGCTGCCCGACCGCTGATCCCGGTCCGGCCCGCTGATCGCGGACCGGCGGCTGATCGCGGTCTGGACGCCCGTGGGCCGATCGCGGCGCCGGGCTCAGCCCTCGACGAGCTCGAGCTCCTGGCCGGCGAACGACGCCCAGCCCTGCAGCGCCCGGCGTACGGCGGGCATCCGCCTGACCGGGATGCGCTGCCACGCCTCCAGCGCCACCCGGGTGCGGCGGCCGCGGGTGTCGCGGCGCCAGGTGGCGGCGATCGCGCCGTCGATCACGATCGTCGGCAGGAACATCCCGTTCGAGCCCGGCACGACCCGGTCGAGGGGCGAGTCGCCGAGCGCGACCGCGCGGTCGGTGTAGCCGAGCACGTACTCGTCGAACCCCGGCAGGGCGTGCACGCCGGACGCAGCGGCTTCGGCCGCGCCGGACCTCGCCGCCCCGGACCCGGCCGCGGACGGGCCGTCGCCCGCTGCGCCCGCTCCGAGCGGCAGATAGTAGGTCGTGCCGTCGAGCACGAGCTCGTCCAGCTCGTCCCGGGCGCCTGCGACGGCGGTCTTCGCGTCGGCGACCGTGATGCCCGCCCACCAGGCGAGGTCGTGGACGGTGGCCGGGCCGTGGCCGGCCAGGTAGCGCCGGCCGAGTTCGGCGAGCGCCGCGGGGCGGTCGAGCCCGCGCGGCTCCGGGAGGTGCTCATCGGCGAGCGCGAACCGGCTGCCGTCGCGGATCAGCACGACGCCCGTCTGCGCGAGCCAGACGAGCAGGTTCGCGCCGCGCTGGCCGGCGATCGAGACGCCGGATCCGGCGATCGCGTCGAGCAGTTCGCGGCGCTCGAGTGTCGTGCCGGCGAGCCGCTCCCGGCACACCGCGGCCGCGCGGGCCAGGTCGTCGTCGACCAGCTCGAGCTGGCGTCGCCGCCCGGCCCAGCCGGCGACGGCCCGCTCGCCGGTGAGCTCGAGGAGCCAGCCGAGGTCGTCGCGGGCGATCACGTGCAGCGTGCCGCGCATCGGCCACGAGCGCACCAGGTCGCCGTCCGCGAGCTCGGCCTCGACCGCGGCCCTCGGCGCCCCCGAGCGGAGTCCGATCGACCACAGCGCGCCGGGCAGGTCCTGGCCCTGCACGGCGAGCATCCGGCGGGCGGCGGCCGACGGGTCGGCGGCGGGCTCGGCGATCGACTGGGCCGCGAGGCGGAGCGCCCCGAGACGTCGACGTGCCGCGGAGGTGTCCCTGCTCGCCATGGCGCCAGTATGGCGCGGACCTGCGACGCGGGAGCCGGCCGGACGATCGGCCTGGTCGCGGGCCTCCATCTCCCCGGCGGCGGACGGGGGGATCCGCCGGCCGGGGAGAGGAGTCCTAGCGCTCGCGCACGCGCGGCGAGGCCGCCCGGCGCGAGCCGGTCGCTCCCCACGGCGTGTGCCGTGCTCCGACCGCCGGACGCTCGAGAGCCCCGCGCGCTGGGGGGAGCGCGTCCGGGGCAGTGGGGGCGATGACGTGTTCGGGCACGGTGCAGCACGGCGGAGGAGCCGGCTGATCCTCTCGGGTGAAGGGGTCAGCACGCGGGAGCGGTCGGGGGAGCGCTCCCGTGTCCTCCGAATGGGGGACTCGGAGGTGGTTCGACGGTAGCAACGGCCCCCGACACGGTCAAGGCGTCCCGGCGTGCCTGCACGCTTTCCCAGGCTCCCCTCGGGACGTGCCTTCAGAGCAGGTCGATCTCGGCCAGCTTGTCGGCGAGGCCCGCGCCGTCGGATGCGGAGACGACGGGCGCCGGCGACCCGGTGCCCTCGGTGCTGCGGCCGCCCGCGAGCACCGCCTGGCTCGGGGTGAGGTTGCGGATCGCGATCCCGGCGACCCGGTCCGGGTGCTCCCTCGAGAACTCGCCGTAGAGGTCGGGGTCGTGCTGGCCGTCGTCGCCGACCAGCAGCCACCGGATGCCGGGGAAATCCGCCGCGAGGCGAGCAAGGCTCGTGCGCTTGTGCTCCGGTCCGCTCCGGAACAGCCGGTCGTGGGTCGGTCCCCAGTCGGTCAGCAGCAGCGGACCGGCCGGGTACAGGTTCCGGCTGAGGAACCGCGTCAGCACCGGCGCCACGTTCCAGGCGCCGGTCGAGAGGTAGACGACCGGCGCTCCGGGGTGCGCCCGGCTCAGCCGGTCGTAGAGCACGGCCATCCCGGGCACCGGCTGGCGGGCGTGCTCGTCGAGCACGAAGGTGTTCCACGCGGCCAGCAGCGGTCGCGGGAGCGCCGTCACCATGACGGTGTCGTCGATGTCGGACACGATGCCGAAGCCGGCGCCCTCGGCGACCACGAACACGCGGGTCTCGACCGGCTCCCTGCCCTCGGCGTGGAGCCGGATGGCCTGCCATCCGGGCTCGAGGGAGGCCGGGATCCGCTCGTCGACGACCCCGCCGCGGTCGGCCCGCACCTCGGTGCGCGTCCCCCCTGCCTCGACGACGATCCGCGCCTCGCTGACCGGCACGCTGGTGAAGCTGCGCCAGCCGCGGAGGCCCTCGAGCGGGTTCGGCGTGCGCGCGCCCGGCTTCTGCAGCACGACCCGGCAGAGCACCCGGATCCAGCCGTCGCCGCCGTAGCCGGCGAAGGGGATCACGGTCTCGACGCCGCCGCGGCGGCGACCGCGTCGTTCGCGCCACCCGTGCAGCGAGTCCTCGAGCCGTGCGGCGAGGTGCGGAGTCGCTCCCGGCCGCCGATCCGCAGAGGCGGCGCTGTGCATGTTCTCAGTGTGTCATGAGGCGCTGACTCCACTTTCCGAGGGATTATCGGGCTAGACTCGACTTCGGATCAGGTTGAGGAGCCCCCCATGTCAGACACCCAGATCATGTCCCCCCGCGGCGCTGCCGCGCTCATCCGCAACGAGCCCGTGCAGGCCCGCAGCACGGCCCGTCTCGCGGCCCTGCTCGACGCCGCCGCGCAGGTCATCGACGAGATCGGCTACGAGCGCCTCACGACCGCGATGGTCGCCGAGCGCGCGGGTGCCTCGATCGGCACCGTCTACCGCTACTTCCCCGACCGCATCGCCGTGCTGCAGAGCCTCGCGGCCCGCAACTTCGAGCGCGTGGGCGACCAGGCCGTGCAGACGATCGTCGGCACCGAGGCCACCACGTGGACCGGCGCGCTCGCCGAGGTCTTCGAGACCATCACCGAGGCGTTCCGCTCCGAGCCCGGCTTCGCCTCGCTCCGCCTCGGCGACGTGATCGACCTGCGTCCGGCCGAGGGCGAGCCCGTGAACAGCGTGCTGGCCGACCGGATGTTCGACGCCCTCGTCGAGCGCTTCCAGGTGGCCGACGGCCCGGATGCCCGCCTCGCCTTCCAGGCCGCCTTCGAGGCCTCCGACGCCCTCCTGGCCCGAGCGTTCTCGCGCGACGCCGGCGGCGATCGCGGCTACCTCGAGAAGAGCCGCGAGGTCATGCAGGCGCTCGTCGCCCCGCACTTCGCCTGACCCGGCTGCGCCCGATCCGGCGCCGCCACGGCATCCGACGCCCGCCGTCCTCCCGGACGGCGGGCGTCGTCGTCTGTGCGGAACCTGACACCTTGTTACGCGGCCGATGTCGGCGGCTGGGGATAGTGCTTGACTGCTGGTCGGCCGTCGTGCTCGCACGAGGGCCGGCGCTCCGGCACCCCCACAAGACCTGTCGGCTACTTCATGGAAGGCCCCGATGATCGAGTTCCGCGACGTCTCGAAGACCTTCCCCGACGGCACGCACGCCGTCGAGGGCTTCTCGCTGCAGATCCCGGCGCGCGCGGTCACCGTGCTCGTGGGCTCCAGCGGCTCCGGCAAGACCACGCTCATGCGCATGATCAACCGGATGGTCGACCCGTCGTCCGGCACGATCGAGATCGACGGCGTCGACGTCGCGTCGGTCGAGCCCGTGAAGCTGCGCCGCTCGATCGGCTACGTCATGCAGAACTCCGGGCTGCTGCCGCACCGCAAGGTCGTGGACAACATCGCGACCGTGCCCGTGCTCAGCGGCACGCCGAAGGCCGAGGCCCGTGCGCGGGCGCTCGAGCTCATGGACGTCGTGGGGCTCGACCGGGCGATGGCGGAGCGCTATCCGTCGCAGCTCTCCGGCGGGCAGCAGCAGCGCGTCGGCGTCGCCCGCGGTCTCGCGACCGACCCGAACGTGCTCCTCATGGACGAGCCGTTCGGCGCCGTCGACCCGATCGTGCGCGACGAGCTGCAGCGCGAGGTGCTGCGGCTCCAGCGCGAGCTCGACAAGACCATCGTGTTCGTCACGCACGACATCGACGAGGCGTTCCTGCTCGGCGACCAGGTGGTCATCCTCGAGCGCGGCGGCCACATCGTGCAGCAGGGCACCCCGGCGGAGATCCTCGCCAACCCGGCCACCGACTTCGTCGGCTCGTTCATCGGCGCCGACCGCGGCAAGCGCCGCCTCGCCGTGAGCTCGACGGCCACCCCGGACGGCGACGACCTGCTGCTCGTCGACGCCGGCGGCTACCCGGCCGGCCTGCTCTCCGCGCCGGGCGGACGTCTGGCCACCACCGACGCCACGCCGAAGTCGCGCAGCGTCTCGAACAAGACGGACCAGGCGGGAGACGCCTGATGCAGTGGCTGTGGTCGAACCTCCCGACGATCGGCGAGCTGACCTGGGCGCATGTCGTGCTCAGCGTCATCCCGATCGTCGTCAGCTTCGTCCTGGCCATCCCGCTCGGCTACGCGGCCAGCCGCTCGCGCATCGCCCGCGGCATCCTGCTCACGCTCGGCGACATCGCCTACACGATCCCGGGCCTCGCGCTGCTCGTGCTCGTGCCGTCGATCCTCGGCCTGCCGATCCTCGACCCGACGAACCTCGTCATCGCCCTGACCGTGTACGGGCTCGCGCTCATGGTGCGCTCCGCGACGGATGCGTTCGCCTCCGTGTCCGCGGACGTCGTGCAGTCCGCGGAGGCCGTCGGCTTCTCGCGCGGCCAGCGCTTCTTCGCCGTCGAGCTGCCGCTCGCGCTGCCGGTGCTGTTCGCCAGCCTCCGTGTCGTCTCCGTCAGCACCGTGAGCCTCGCCACGGTCGGCGTCATCGTCGGCATCGACACGCTCGGCAACCTCTTCACCGAGGCGTTCCAGCGCTCGTTCTTCTTCGAGGCCGCCGTCGGCATCGTCATCGTGCTGCTGCTCGCCGCGGTCTTCGACCTGGTCATCAACGGCATCGGCCGCCTGCTGACGCCGTGGAGCCGCGGCCGCGCGACCCGCCGTCCCCGCCGCACGGAGGTGTCCGCATGATCTTCGCGCAGGCCCTGGCCTTCCTGTTCGACGGCGCCAACTGGGGCGGATCGTCCGGCATCCTCCAGCGCATCGTCGAGTCGCTCATCCCGACGGCGATCGCGATGGTCGTGATCGTGCTCATCGCGGTGCCGATCGGCTTCGTGATCGGGCACACCGGCAAGGGCGCGACCGTCGCGGTGCTGATCAGCAACATCGCCCGCGCGCTGCCGACCCTCGGCCTGCTCTCGATCTTCATCCTGCTCATGGGCATCGGCTTCGTGCAGGGCATCATCCCGGCGCTGATCGTGCTCGTCATCCTCGGCATCCCGCCGATGCTGGCCGGCACCTACGCGGGCGTCGGCGCCGTCGACCGCACCACGATCGACGCCGCGCGCGCCATGGGCATGACGGAGGGCCAGATCGTGGCCCGGGTCGAGTGGCCGCTCGCCGCCCCGCTCGTCATCGGCGGCCTGCGCTCGTCGGTGCTGCAGGTCTTCGCCACCACCACCGTCGCCTCGACGTTCGCGTACGGCGGCCTCGGCCGCTACCTCATCGACGGCATCGCGTCGAACCGGTTCGATCAGGTGCTCGCGGGCGCGCTGCTCGTCACCGCGATCGCGCTGCTCCTCGAAGGCATCCTCGCCCTCGTCCAGTTCCTGGCGGCTCCGCGCGGCGTTCCGCGCGCCCAGGCCGCCCGCAGACCTCGCGTCCGGACCTCCCCGTCCGCGACGCCAGGAACCCCCATCCAAGAAGGGACACCCTCATGAACCGCATCTCCCGACGGGCGTTCACAGCACTCGCCCTCGCCGCCGGAGCTGCTGTCGCCCTCGCCGGCTGCGCCTCCAGCGACTCGCTCGGCGGCAGCGGCAGCGGCGGCAGCAGCGACGCCAAGACCGTCACCATCGGCTCGGCCAACTTCGACGAGAGCAAGGCGCTCGCCGAGGCCTATGGCCAGGCTCTCGAGGCGAAGGGCTACAAGGTCACGTACAAGCTGAACATCGGCGCGCGCGCGGCCTACATCGCGGCCCTGCAGAAGGGCGAGATCGACCTCGTCCCCGAGTACGCCGGCAGCATCCTCGTGTACCTCGACGAGAAGGCCACCGGCAAGTCGTCCGACGACGTCGCCTCCGAGCTGAAGACCGCCCTGGGCTCCGACCTCAAGGCGCTCGACTTCTCCGAGGCCGCCGACGCCGACTCGCTCAACGTGACGAAGGACTTCTCCGAGACGAACGGCGTCACCTCGATCGAGGACCTGTCCAAGCTGTCCAGCGTCTCGATCGCCGCGAACCCGGAGTTCAACTCCCGCCCCGACGGCATCAAGGGCCTGCAGTCGGTCTACGGGCTGAACAATCTCCAGTTCCAGGCCATCAACGACTCCGGCGGTCCGGCGACGCTGAAGGCGCTGCTCGACGGCACCGTGCAGGTGGCCGACATCTACTCGACGACCCCGTCGATCAGTGAGAACGACCTCGTCACGCTGAAGGACCCGAAGAACCTCTTCGCGTCGCAGCAGATCGTGCCGATCGTGTCCGCGAAGAAGTCGACCTCCGACCTGGACGACATCCTCAACGCGGTCTCCGCGAAGCTGACCACCGAGGACCTCCAGAAGTGGAACAAGCGGATGTCGGGCGACGAGAAGGCCTCGCCCGAGACCGTCGCGAAGGACTGGCTGAAGGAGGCCGGGCTCGACTGAGCCCGTCCGCTCCGCAGCACGGGAGCCCTCGGCCGCTCAGGCGGTCGGGGGCTCTCCCGCGTCCGGGGCATCCGCGCCGGGGGCGTCCGGGTCCGGCGCCGGGGCGTCCGCCGTATCCTCGTGCATGTGCCGGGCCTCGGCGCGCTCGATCGCCCGCTTCACGAGCAGCACGACGACCCAGAACAGCACGAGCACGCCCGCGAACACCCAGCCGGCCCACTTCAGCTCCCCTGCGAGCTGGCGGTAGCTGTCAGCGGCGAGCCAGCCGACGGTCACGTAGCCGGCGGCCCAGATCAGGCAGGCGGGGATCGTCCACCGCAGGAACCGGCGGAACGGCATGCCGCTCATCCCGACGGTGAGGGGGATGAGCGAGTGCAGCACCGGCAGGAACCGCGACGCGAACACGGCCATGCCGCCGCGCCGCCGCAGGTAGCGCTCCGCTCGCGCCCAGTTGTGCTCGCCGAGGCGGCGCCCGAGCCGGGAGTGCCGGATGCGCGGGCCGAAGTACCGGCCGAGCGCGAAGCCGACCGACTCGCCGCCGAGCGAGCCGATCACCACGGCTGCGAGCAGCGCGGCGTACTCGACCGGCCCCACGGTCGCCGTGCTCGAGACGAGCACGATCGTGTCGCCCGGCACGACGAGGCCGAGCAGCACCGAGGTCTCGCAGAACATGGCCACGCCGGACAGCACGATCCGCAGCCAGGGATCCACGGACTGCACGAGCCCGAGGATCCAGTCGAGGATCTCATTCACGGGAGCTGGTCCATTCAGAGCTCCGAGGGGACGGCGTCGGGCGCGGGCAGCGGTCGGCGGAGCGCGTCGAGCCGCGCCTGCCACGTCGCTCGCCGTCCGGGCTCCTCCGCGGTCGACGGCCCGTCGACCCACTCCGCGACGATGCGGATGCCGTGCAGCGCGTTGAGCGCCCAGACCTCGAGTCCCTCGAGCTCGGCGGGGGCGGCGCGCTCGCGCAGCACGTCGACGCCGAGCGCCGCCGCGAGGGCGAGCACGCTGCGGACGGTGACGCTGTCGATGCGCGCGATGTCGTCGGCCGGCAGGCAGAGCGCGTCGCCGCGCCACCACACCAGGCACGTGGTGGAGCCCTCGGCGACGGCGCCGTCCGCATCGAGCAGCACCGACTCGTCCGCGCCGGCGCCCTGGGCGAGTGTGCGCAGGCGGGTCATCGCCTCCAGGTCGGGGCCCTTCGTGCGCGGCGCGATGCGCGGGTCGTCGCCGTCCCACGTGACCACGCGGATGCCGGCGCGCAGCTCGGGCGCGGGGCGCACCCGCAACCGCAGCTCGAGGCCGCCGCCGGCGCGGCGCACGGCCTCGACCCGGGGGAACCAGTCGCCCTCCCGGGGCAGCGCGGCAACCGCGGACCGCCAGAACGCGGCGGGGTCGTGGTCGACGGCGTCGTCGGGCAGCGCGTCCGCGAAGCGCCGCCGGTGCAGGTCGAGTGCTCGCACGGCGCCGTCGCGCACGAGCCACGAGTCGGCGGCGAGGGTGCGCTCGGGCGACGTCTCGCAGTCGTCGAGCGGCACGAGCGCGCCGCCCTGCCAGCGGGAGACGGCGGCGGCATCCATAGGATTCAGCGTATGGGGCGGCGGATCCTGCGGCATCGGCTCGGAGGCGGATTCGAGCCCGTGCGCGCCGCGAGATCGCTGATGGCCCGCTGGGACGACGCCGTGTGGCTCGACAGCGGCGATGCGGGGCTCAGCGTGCTCGCGACCGGGCGCCGGGTCGTCCTGTCGTCGCCCGTGCTGCCGGCGCTGCGCGAGGAGCTCGCCCGGCTCGGCGCGGCGGATCCGGGGGAGCGCACGTCGGCGGACGACGGCGCGGCGCGGTCGTCCGAGCCGGCGTTCGCGCCGGGTCTCGTCGGCTGGCTCGGCTACGAGCTCCGCGGCGAGACCACCGGGGCCGACGTGCGGCACGCCTCCGCGCTGCCGGATGCCGCGTTCCTCGCCGTCGAGCGCGCGGTGCTGATCGACGGGACGACGGGGGAGGCCGAGCTCGTGGCGCTCGCGCCGGACCGCGACGGGGCCGGCTCCGACGGGGCCGACTCCGACGAGTCCGGTTCCGACGAGGACGACTGGACCGGCGAGCTCGGCGAGTGGCGCGCCCGCGTCGCCGCGGAGCTCGACGAGGCGATGCGGTCCGCGTTCCCGGCGCCGCGGGCGCCCGCCCCGACCCGGGGGCGCTGGCGCGACGACAGCGCCCGCTACCTCGCGATGATCGACGCCTGCCGCCGCGCCATCCGCGACGGCGAGGCGTACCAGCTCTGCCTCACGACCGAGATCGAAGTGGCGGCCGACCCGGATCCGCTCGATCTGTACCTGCGCGTGCGCTCGGCGAGCCCGAGCCACCACGGCGCGCTGCTGCGGATCGGCGGCGTCGCGCTCGTCAGCGCCTCGCCGGAGCGGTTCCTCGGCATCGGCGCCGACGGCACGGTGTCCACCAGCCCGATCAAGGGCACCCGGCGGCGCGGCGACGACCCGGCCTCCGACGCGGCGCTCGCGGCCGAGCTGCTGGCGAGCGACAAGGAGCGCGCCGAGAACGTCATGATCGTCGACCTCATGCGCAACGACCTGTCGCGGGTCTGCGACCCGGCGACGGTGGAGGTGTCGAGCCTGCTCGAGGTGGAGAGCTACGCGCAGGTGCACCAGCTCGTCAGCACCGTGCGCGGACGGCTCCGCGCCGACGCCGACCCGGTTGACGCGGTCGCCGCGTGCTTCCCGGCGGGGTCGATGACGGGCGCGCCGAAGCGGCGCGCGACCGAGATCCTCGACGGCCTCGAGGACCGCGCGCGGGGCCCGTACGCCGGCGCCTTCGGCTACCTCGGCGTCGACGGGTCCGTCGATCTCGCCATGACGATCCGCACGATCGTGCTGGCCGGCGGGCGGGCCGTCATCGGCACCGGCGGCGGCATCACCGCCCTCTCCGATCCCGAGGCGGAGCTCGAGGAGACCGCGATCAAGGCGGCGCCGCTGCTCGCCGCGCTCGGCGCCCGGGCCCGCCGCGACTGAGCCTGCCGGGTCACCGGGAACGCGGGAGGGCCTCCGCGCGTTGGCTACGCTGGATGCCGGATCTCCGCGCCGCGGCGTCCGTCCCCCGCATGAATGAGAGTTCCGTGACCCTGCAGGACCGCGATCAGAGCACCGAGTACGACATCGCCAGCATCCAGGACAGGTGGCTCGCCACCTGGGAGGCGACGCGCCCGTTCTCGACCTCCGACCCGTCCGACAAGCGCCCGCGCAAGTACGTGCTCGACATGTTCCCGTACCCGTCCGGCGACCTGCACATGGGCCACGCGGAGGCGTACGCGCTCGGCGACGTGATCGCGCGCTACTGGCGCCAGCAGGGCTTCAACGTGCTCCATCCGATCGGCTGGGACTCGTTCGGCCTGCCCGCCGAGAACGCCGCGATCAAGCGCGGGGTCGACCCGCGCGAGTGGACCTACGCGAACATCGAGCAGCAGAAGCACTCGATGAAGCGCTACGCGGCCAGCTTCGACTGGGACCGCGTGCTGCACACCAGCGACCCGGACTACTACAAGTGGAACCAGTGGCTGTTCCTGAAGATGCACGAGAAGGGCCTCGCGTACCGGAAGGCCAGCTGGGTCAACTGGTGCCCGTTCGACCAGACCGTGCTGGCCAACGAGCAGGTCGTCGACGGCCGCTGCGAGCGCTGCGACAACGTCGTGACGAAGAAGCAGCTGACCCAGTGGTACTTCAAGATCACCGACTACGCCGACCGGCTGCTCGACGACCTGAACCAGCTGGAGGGCAGCTGGCCCTCGAAGGTGCTGGCCATGCAGCGCAACTGGATCGGCCGCTCCACCGGCGCCGAGGTCGAGTTCGAGGTGGAGGGCCGGGAGGGCCGCGTGCCGGTCTTCACGACCCGACCGGACACGCTGTTCGGCGCGACCTTCATGGTGATCGCGCCCGACTCCGACCTGGCCGCCGAGCTGGTCGCCGGGACGGACGCCGAGACCCGGATGGCGTTCCAGGACTACCTGGAGACCACCCAGAAGACGAGCGAGATCGACCGGCAGGACGCGACCCGCGAGAAGACCGGCGTGCCGCTGAACCGGTTCGCGATCAACCCGGTGAACGGCGAGCGGCTGCCCATCTGGGCCGCCGACTACGTGCTGGCGGACTACGGCCACGGCGCGGTCATGGCCGTGCCGGCGCACGACCAGCGCGACCTCGACTTCGCGGTGAAGTTCGGCCTGCCGGTCAAGGTCGTCGTGGACACGAACGCGCCCGTCACCGGCGCCATCCCGGTCATCACCGAGGAGATGCTCGAGGCCGGCGACATCCCGCAGCTCGACCCCGCCTCGACGGGGCAGGCGCTGAGCGGCGACGGCCGGATGATCAACTCCGGCCCGCTGGACGGGCTGTCGAAGTCGAACGCGATCCGCCGCGTCATCCAGCTGCTCGAGGAGTCCGGCGCGGGCCGCGCGGCGAAGACCTACCGCCTGCGCGACTGGCTGATCTCCCGCCAGCGCTACTGGGGCACGCCCATCCCGATCATCCACGGCGCCGACGGCGAGCTGATCCCCGTTCCCGAGGACCAGCTGCCGGTCGTCCTGCCGCCGACCGACGGCCTCGACCTGCAGCCGAAGGGCAAGTCGCCGCTCGCCGCGGCGACCGACTGGGTGGAGGTCGCGGATCCGCGCGACGGCTCGCCGGCCCTGCGCGACCCCGACACGATGGACACGTTCGTCGACTCGTCGTGGTACTTCCTGCGCTTCCTCAACCCGCAGGACCCGGATCGCGCCTTCGACCCGGCCGAGGCCGAGAAGTGGGCGCCGGTCGACCAGTACGTCGGCGGTGTCACGCACGCGATCCTGCACCTGCTGTACGCGCGCTTCATCACGAAGGTGCTCTTCGACCTCGGCTACGTCTCGTTCACCGAGCCGTTCAGCGCGCTGCTGAACCAGGGCATGGTGGGCATGAACGGCTCGGCGATGTCGAAGAGCCGCGGCAACATCGTGAGCCTGGCCGAGCAGCTCGACGAGCACGGCGTCGACGCGGTGCGCCTCACGATGGCCTTCGCCGGGCCGCCGGAGGACGACATCGACTGGGCGGACGTGTCGCCGGCCGGCTCCGCGAAGTTCCTGGCCCGCGCCTGGCGCGTCTCCGGCGAGGTCACCTCGTCGCCCGACGTCGAGTGGAAGGGCGGGGACGCGGTGCTGCGGCGCGCGACGCACCGCCTGCTCTCCGAGGCGCCCGGCCTCATCGAGGCGTTCAAGTTCAACGTCGTCGTCGCGCGCCTCATGGAGCTCGTCAACGTCATCCGCAAGACGATCGACGCCGGTCCGGGCGCCGGCGACCCCGCCGTGCGCGAGGCCGCCGAGGTCGTCGCGGTGCTGCTGAGCCTGTTCGCGCCCTACACGGCCGCGGACATGTGGCAGCGCCTCGGCTACGAGAGCGACGTCGCATTCGCCGGGCTGCGCAAGGCCGACCCGACGCTGCTCGTCGAGGAGTCGACGGTCTGCGTCGTGCAGGTCGACGGCAAGGTGCGCGACCGCCTGACCGTCTCGCCGAACATCTCCTCGGACGAGCTGGAGAAGCTGGCCCGGAGCTCCGCGGGCGTGCAGCGGGCGCTCAGCGGCAAGGAGATCGCGAACGTGATCGTCCGCGCCCCGCGGGTGGTGAGCATCGCGACGGTGCGCTGAGCGCCGGATGCCGGCCCGAACTCGATTGCTGAGTAGCGGCGCCGAGGGCGCCGAGCCCGATGGCTGAGCAGTGTCGCCGAAGGCGCCGAGCCCGATGGCTGAGCTGCGCCGCCGAGGGCGCCGAGCCCGGTGGCTGGGCAGCGCCGCCGAGGGCGCCGAGCCCGATGGCTGAGTAGCGCCCCCTGGGGCGCGTATCGAAGCCCCCGCCGCCGCGGCGCGAGCCGCATCCGCTCCTCCCCAGCGGCCCGCCACGAGCACCCATCCCCGGATCCGCACCCGAGCCCGCGCGGGCCCGACGCGCCTTCCTAGCGTCGGAGGGTGACCGATCCGCTCGCCCCCGATCCGGGGAGAGCGCGGCTCCGGATCGCCGCGGGTGCTGCCGTGCTGCTCGTCCTGGTCGCCCTCGGTGCGGCCGTGGTCGCGGCGCTGCTCGGGCCGTCCGGGGCGACCGCGGTCGTCGAGCCGGACGGGTCCGCCTCCGCCACGCCCGCGCCGTCCGGACCGGCGCGGGCGTCCGGGTCCGGGCGTGCGTCCGGCGGCGCGTCGGGCGACCCGCCCCAGGCGGCCGGCGCCGCGCTCTACGTGCATGTGGTCGGGCGCGTCCGAGCCCCGGGCCTCTATCGCCTGGCACCCGGAGCACGCGTGATCGACGCCGTGGCGGCCGCCGGCGGGCTCACCCCCGAGGCGGATCCGGCCGCGGTGAACCTCGCCCGTCCGCTGTCGGACGGCGAGCAGCTCGTGGTGCCCGCCGTGGGGGAGCCGCCACCCGTGGCGGCCGGGAGCGGCACCGGCGGCGGAGGGACGGGCGGCGCCGCCGGCGGGCCGGGCTCCGCCAAGGTGAACCTCAACTCGGCGGATCAGGCCGCGCTCGAGACCCTGCCGCGCGTCGGTCCCGCGCTCGCCCAGCGCATCCTCGCCTGGCGCGAGCAGAACGGGCGCTTCGCGTCCGTCGAGGACCTCCGCGCCGTGAGCGGGATCGGCGACAAGACCTTCGAGCAGCTCGCGCCGCTGGTGACCGTGTGACGCCGCGCCCGGCCGACCTCCGGCTGCTCCCGCCCGCGGCCGCGATCTGGCTCGCGACCGGACTCGGCTCGGCCGTCGCGGATCCGCGGCTGCCGATCCTCCTCGCCTGGGTCGCGGCGGGCGCGGCGGCGGCACTCGCGATCCTGGCGCGCCGGCGGGCCGGTCCCGGAGGCAGGAATGGGCCGGCGGGACGTCGGAGACCGGGACGATCCGCGCGGCCGATCGACGTCGTGCCGCCGATCGCCGCGATACCGCTGGTGGCCGCCGCGCCGCTGATCGCGACCGCGCTCGCCGCCGGTGCGCTCGGCCTCACGGTGGCGGCCGCGCACGAGCGCGCCGTCCGTCCGCCGCTGCTCGCCGAGGCGTCCGCGTCGGGGCGAGCCGTGGAGATCGAGGCGACGACGGCCGCCCCGCCGGTGGACGGCCGGGTCGAGCTGGTGCTGCACGGCGTCGGCACGGTCGATGCGGAGTGGCGCGGGGAGTCGCCGGCGCTGCTGTTCGCGCCGCTGCCCGCCTCGACGGCGCCGGGCACGCCGCTGCGGCTGCGCGGCACGCTCCGCGCGACCGAGCCCGGCGACGACGTCGCGTTCCTCGTGTTCGCCCGCGGATCGCCCGACGTCGCCGGCCGTCCGCCACCGCTGCTCGCGGCGACCGCCGAGCTCCGTGCCCGGCTCGTCGTCGCGTCCGAGCGGCTGCCCGGGGACGGCGGGCGCCTGCTGCCCGGACTCGCGGTCGGCGACACGAGTCGGGTGGACGAGCCCCTCGCGACGGCGATGAAGGGCGCGAGCCTCACCCACCTGACCGCGGTGTCCGGTGCGAACTGCGCCGTGGTGGTGGCCCTGGCCGCCGGCGGGCTCGCGCTGCTCGGCGCGCCGCGGCTGGTGCGGATCGGTGCGGCGCTCGTCGTGCTCGGCGCGTTCGTCGTGCTCGTGACTCCGCAGCCGAGCGTGCTCCGCGCCGCGGCCATGGCGGCGCTCGTGCTCGTCGCGACCGCGCTCGGCCGGCCGGTGCGCGGCGTGCCGCTGCTCTCGACGGCCGTCATCGTGCTCCTGATCGCGGATCCCGCGCTCGCTCGGGACTACGGCTTCGCGCTCTCGGTGCTCGCGACCGGCGGGCTCCTGCTGCTCGCGCGTCCGCTGGCGATGCGGCTCGAGCGGGTGCTGCCGCCCTGGCTCGCGCTCGCGATCTCCGTGCCGGTCGCGGCGCAGCTCGCCTGTCAGCCCGTCCTGCTGCTGCTCGCGCCGGTCGTGCCGCTGTACGGCGTTCCGGCGAACCTGCTCGCCGAGCCCGCGGCGCCGATCGCGACCGTGCTCGGGCTGCTCGCCTGCGTCGTCGGCGGCGTGAGCCCGCCGGCGGGCGGGGTGCTCGCGGCGGTGGCGTGGCTGCCGTCCGCGTGGATCGGCGCCGTCGCCCGTGCCGCCTCGTCGCTGCCGGCGGCGCAGCTCCCGTGGCTGTCGGGCGCGGGCGGAGCGCTCCTGCTCTCCGCTCTCACCGCGGCGGCGCTCGTCGCCGTGCTCGCGCGGCGGCGGCGGCTCCGCACGGCATCCGGCGCCGTAATCCTCCTCGTGCTGGCCGGCTGGGCGGGCGGCGCGGCGGGCTCGGCCGTGGCGACCGCGGCTGGACGCCCGGGGGACTGGCAGTACGCGCTCTGCGACATCGGCCAGGGCGACGCGACGGTGATCCGCAGCGCGGGCGAGATCGCGCTCGTCGACACCGGCCCCGACCCGGCGCTGCTCGCCGTCTGCCTGCGCGCGCTCGGCATCGAGCGGATCGACCTGCTCGTGCTGACCCACTACGACCTCGACCACGTGGGCGGGGTCGACGCGGTCGTCGGCCGCGTCGACCGTGCGCTCATCGGCCCGAGCAGCGGCACGGACGACGACCGGGTCGCGGAGCGGGTCCGCCGCGGCGGCGCGCGGGTCGATGCCGGGGTCGCGGGGCTGACGGGCACGCTCGGCCTGCTCGTCTGGACGGTGCTCTGGCCGCCGCCGCGCGGCGTTGAGCCGGGCAACCCGGCCAGCGTCACGCTGTCGGTCGAGCCCGGTCCGGGCTGCCGCGACGGCACCGGCTGCCTCGCCGGGCTGCTCCTCGGCGACCTCGGGCGCGAGTCGCAGGCTCGGCTGCTCGGGTCGGCGCGACTCGGCCGCTACGACGTCGTCAAGGTCGCCCACCACGGCTCGGCCGATCAGGATCCGCGGCTCTACACCGCGATCGGCGCGTCCGTCGGGCTGATCGGCGTCGGCGCCGACAACGACTACGGCCATCCGACCGCGTCGGCCCTGGGCATGCTCGCGGATGCCGGCACCCGCGTGGCGCGGAGCGATCGCGACGGTCTGGTTCTCGTCGCGGATCGCGGCGGCGGCCGGATCGCGCTCTGGACCGAGCGGCGGGATCCGGGATGACCGGCACTCGGCACTCGGCACCCGGTACCCGGCACGCGGCACCCGGGAGCCGCCTGGACGCGGCGGCCGCGTTCATCCCCAGTTCACCCCGCGCTCCTACCGTCCCCGTGTCCGACCACCCCCGGGCCGGGCGCGGAAGGGGTCCGCCATGGATCAGATCCTCGTCGTCGTGCTGGTGGTCGTCATCGCCCTGGCCTTCGACTTCACGAACGGCTTCCACGACACGGCGAACGCGATGGCGACGTCCGTGGCGACCGGAGCCCTGAAGCCGCGAGTCGCGGTCGCCATCTCGGCGGTGCTGAACCTCGTCGGCGCGTTCCTGTCGACCGAGGTCGCGAAGACGATCTCGAACGGCATCATCAAGGAGGGCGACGGCGGCGTCGAGGTCGGTCCGACGCTGATCTTCGCCGGCCTGGTCGGCGCCGTGCTCTGGAACCTCACCACCTGGTTCTTCGGCCTGCCCTCCAGCTCGAGCCATGCGCTGTTCGGCGGGCTCATCGGCGCGGCCGTGATCGGCGTCGGCATCGGCGCCGTGGACTGGGGCGTGCTGATGTCGAAGGTGATCCTCCCGGCGCTGCTCTCTCCGCTGATCGCCGGGTTCATCGCCCTCGTCGCGACGTTCGCCGTGTACCGGATCACGCACCACGCCAGGACCGCCGGCGCGACGACCGGCTTCCGGCACGGGCAGACGATCTCGGCCTCGCTCGTCTCCCTCGCGCACGGCACGAACGACGCCCAGAAGACGATGGGCGTCATCACGCTGGCCCTCATCGCGTCGGGGCTGCAGCCGGCCGGATCAGGTCCCCAGCTCTGGGTGATCCTGGCCTGCGGGCTCGCGATCGCCATGGGCACCTACATGGGCGGCTGGCGCATCATGCGGACGGTCGGCAAGCGGATCACCGACGTCGAGAGCCCGCAGGGCTTCGCCGCCGAGGCGAGCTCCGCGGCGACGATCCTCGCGTCGAGCCACCTCGGCTTCGCGCTGTCGACCACCCAGGTCACCTCGGGCTCGGTGATCGGCGCCGGGCTCGGCAAGCGGCTCGCGTCCGTGCGGTGGGGCATCGTCGGCCGCATCGCGACGGGCTGGGTGCTCACCCTGCCGGCCGCGGCGCTCGTCGGCGGGCTCGCCGCGCTGCTCGCCGCAGGGCTCGGATCGGCGGGCGTCGTCATCGTCGCCGTCCTGGCGCTCGGCGGCGCCGTCGCCTTCGCGATCGGCGCGCGCCGAAACCCGGTGACCCAGCACAACGTGAACGAGGAGTCCGGCGGCGAGGGCGCGCCCGAGCTGGTGCCGGCCGGAACCGACGAGGAGGGATCGCGATGATCACGATCGACTGGGGCGCCTTCGGCGTCGTGCTGGGGGTCGCCTTCGCCGCGGCCGTCGGCATCGCGGTCTTCTACGCGTTCTCGCTGCGGCTGCTCGCGGCCGGCAGCGCAGACGGGGGCGAGATCGAGCACGGACGCCGGCCCGCGGCCGCGACGCTCGGCGCGGTCGTCTGCCTCGCGATCTGCGTGGCGACGGTGCTGTTCGGGCTGTGGCTGATCATCCCGCAGATCCCGAAGCCCTGGGAGTAGCCGCCGGCCCGCACCGCCCCGGCCGTCACTCCGCCGCGGCCACCACCCCGCCCCGGCCGTCACCCCGCCGACCGGCCACCCGGTGTCGGCGGGCGTCGGCGCCCGCCGGTACGCTCGGAGCGACCGAGAACGGAGGGACGGATGCCGAGCAGGCCGGCCGCGCGGGGCACGAAGACCGCGATCCCGCAGCTCGCCTGGGACCAGGTCCGCCCGGCCCCGGTCGTCCTGATCAGCGGACCCGAGACGGTGCTCGCGGATCGCGCGCAGCGGCTGCTGCGCGACGTGCTCCGCGCCGAGGACCCGAGCCTCGAGGTGACCGACCTCGAGGCCTCCTCCTACGCACCCGGCGAGCTGCTCACGCTCGCGAGCCCGTCGCTGTTCGGCGAGCCGCGGCTGCTCCGGGTGGACGGCGTGGAGAAGGCGTCCGACGCGTTCCTCGACGACGCGCTCGCGTACCTCGCGGCACCGGCCGAGGACTGCTATCTCGTGCTCCGTCACGCGAGCGGCGTGCGTGGCAAGAAGCTGCTCGACGCCGTGCGCGCCGGCACGGGCGGCGGCATCGAGGTGCCGTGCGCCGAGCTCAAGCGCGACTCCGAGCGCGCCGACTTCGTGGCGGCGGAATTCCGCTCAGCCGGCCGCCGCATCTCCGGCGGCGCGCTCCGCGCCCTGACCTCGGCCTTCACCGACGACCTGGCGGAGCTCGCGGCCGCGTGCCGCCAGCTGCTGGCCGACACGTCGGACGAGGTCACCGAGAAGGTCGTCGACCGCTACTACGGCGGCCGGGTGGAGACCACCGCGTTCGCCGTCGCCGACGCCGCGATCGTCGGCCGCACCGGCGAGGCGCTCGGGCTGCTGCGTCACGCGCTCGCGTCCGGCGCCGATCCGGTGCCGATGGTGGCCGCGTTCGCGATGAAGGTGCGCGGCATGGCGAAGCTCAGCGGGGCACGGGGATCGAGCGGCGAGCTCGCCTCCCGCTTCGGCATGGCGCCGTGGCAGGTCGACCGCGCCCGGCGCGACCTCCAGGGCTGGACCGACGAGGGGCTCGGCGTCGCCATCAGCGCCCTCGCCGAGGCCGACGCCCAGGTCAAGGGCGGCGGCCGCGATCCGGTCTATGCGCTCGAGCGGATGATCCGCACGATCGGCTCCCGCGGCATCCGCGCCTGAGCGCGCCGACGCTCGGCCGCACCTGAGGGCTCCGCGACAGCCCTCGCACCTGCCCCCGCACGCACGAAGGCCCCCGTCCATCCGGACGGGGGCCTTCGACGTGCGGGATCGATCAGGCGATCGACGCGACCTGCTTCGCGATCGCCGACTTGCGGTTCGCGGCCTGGTTGCGGTGGATGACGCCCTTCGACACGGCCTTGTCCAGCTTCTTGGACGCGGTGGCCAGCGCGGCGGTGGCCTTGGCCTTGTCGCCGGCGGTGACGGCCTCGCGGGTGACGCGGAGGGCGGTCTTGAGCTGGCTCTTGACCGCCTTGTTGCGCTCCTGGGCCTTCTTGTTGGTGCCGATGCGCTTGATCTGCGACTTGATGTTCGCCATAGGTCAGCTTCTCTCTTGAGGTACGTACGAGTGGATGTTGCCGTCGCAGCGGTAGAGGGGCGCTCTCGGGCGAATCGCGTGGTGGGAACCACACGCAAAACCGAGGGTCAACGTTACCAGAGCGCGGGAGCCGGGCGATACCCGCGATTCCGGGCCTCAGCGCTCGAAGGCGGCGCGCTCGTCGTCACGCAGCGCCCACTCGATCCGGCGCCGCTTGTGGGCGGGCATCGGCGGCTCGAGGGCGTCGAGCTCGGACACAGGGAGCCAGCGCGCCTCGGTGGCCTCGCCGTCGACGGGACGCGGCTCGCCGGAGATCCACCGGCAGCGCACCACGACGGCCAGGTACTGCGCGCGGTCGCCGTTCGGGTACGTCACGGGCGCGTCGACGGTGACGCCGGCGATCCGCTCGACCTCCGCGACGACCCCGGCCTCCTCGGCGACCTCCCGCACGGCGGTCTCCGCGGGATGCTCGCCGGGCTCGATGACGCCGGCCACCGGCTCCCAGGTGGCGTCGTCGGCACGGCGCACGACGAGCACCTCCTCGTCGCCGGCCGGCCGCGTCCGCACGACGACGGCGGAGACGCCCGAGAGCCAGAGCAGCTCGTGGCCGACCGACTCGCGCAGCCGGAGGATGAAGTCGGGCGTGGTCACGGGACGAGCTCCTCGAGCAGTCGGGCGAAGGCGGCGGGGTCGGCGATCCGCTCGGCGAGACGCTCCGGCCCGGCCCGGTGCACGGTCGCACCGGCACGGCGGAGGGCGCGCTCCTGGAACCGGAAGCGGTCGCGCGCGCCGTTGAGCACGAGCACGGGCGCCGGGGTGCGGCGGATCGCGTCGAGCACCGGGAAACGCGCGAGGTCGTCGAGCGCGGGCCCGAGCACGCGGCTGCCCTCCGCGCGCGCCGAGCCGCGGTCGAGCACGCCGTCGCCGGCCCACGCGTCGACTGCGGCGCCGCGGTCGGGCAGGAGCGCGGAGGTGGTGTCGGCGATCCGGTAGCTGTCGAGCACCCAGCCGAGCACCTCCGTGCCGATGCCGGCGGCGATGACGGCGGAGGCGGGCGTGCCGGAGGCGCCGGCCGCGATCGCCAGGTGCCCGCCGAGTCCGCGGCCGACGAGCAGCGGCGCGAGTACGGCACCCGCGTCCGAGCCCGCGGCGTCCGCGTCCGCGCCGGTGACGTCGGCGCCGCTCATGACCGACTCGGCGGCGTCCGACACGGCCGACACCGCGCCGCCGAGGCGGAACGTCTCGCGGGTGCGGGACCCGTGGCCGGGCAGCGTCGGAGCCACCACGGCGCGGCCGGCGGACTCGAGCGCCGCGCGCACCGCGTCCCAGTCCTCCGGCGACCCGCCGAGCCCGTGGACGAGGACGACGGGGGCGGGCACGAGCCCGATGCTATGCGGCGGCTAGCCTGAGCGCATGCCCTCCCTCGCGCCGCACATCCCGTCGGTGCCCGGGTCGGGCATCCGCCGAATCTACGAGATCGCGGCCGAGCTCGACGGCGTCATCTCGCTCGGCGTGGGCGAGCCGGACGTGCCCGTCGCGCCCCACATCACGGCGGCCGCGCAGGCCGCCTGGCAGCGCGACGACACCGACTACAACCCGAACGGCGGCATCCTGCCGCTGCGCCGCGCGATCGTCGAGAAGCTGCACGAGCGCAACGGCCTCGACGTCGCCGTCGAGCAGGTCTGGGTCACGGTCGGCGCGACGCAGGCGATCTACCTCGCCCTGCAGCTGGTGCTCGCGGCCGGCGACGAGGTGCTCGTGCCGGATCCGGGCTACACGACGTTCACGATGGGCGCGCGGATGCTCGACGCGACCCCGGTGCCGTACTCGCTGACGCCGGAGCGCGGCTTCCTGCCGAGCATCGACGAGCTGGAGCGGATCGTCGGCGACCGCACCCGCGCGATCATCGTCAACTCGCCGTCCAACCCGCTCGGCGCGGTGTTCCCGGCCGAGACGCTGCGCGAGCTGCTCGCCTTCGCCCGCGCGCACGACCTGTGGGTCATCAGCGACGAGGTCTACGAGGCGTTCAGCTGGGGCGGCCCGCACGTCAGCATCTCCGCGTTCGACGACGAGGACCGGGTGCTCAGTGCGTTCTCGCTGTCGAAGACGTATGCGCTCACCGGCATCCGCGTCGGCTACCTGGTGACCCCGCCCGGCCTCTCGGCGACCATGCGGACGCTGCAGGAGGCGATGATCAGCTGCGTCAACCTGCCGGCCCAGCACGCGGCGATCGCCGCGATCACGGGTGAGCAGGAGCACGTGGAGCGGGCCGCCGCCCACTACCGGCGCAACCTGGCGGCCGCCACGGCGCTGCTCGACGAGCGCGGCATCCGCTACCTGGAGCCGTCCGGCGCGTTCTACCTCTGGGTCGACGTCGCGTACGCGACGGACGGCGACGTGGCCGGCTGGGCGGAGCGCCTCCTCCTCGCCGAGCGGGTCGCCGTCGCGCCGGGGAGCGCGTTCGGGCGCTCGGGGGAGGGCTGGATCCGCCTCTGCCTCGCCGCGACGGAGGAGGACCTCCTCGAGGGCATCCGCCGCCTGCCGTCGCCGACGCCGTCCGCCCTGTCGCCGTCGTCCACGCCGTCCGCCTGAGCGGAATCCGGTGGATCGCCGCCCGGCTTCCGGGGGTTCGCCCCCGCCTCCGGGCGGTGCATCGTCCGTAGCGTCGGAGGCATGGACACGACCACCACCCCGGTCCCCGACGCGGACCGCACCAGCACCGCTCCCGAGCTCGACACCGCCGCTCCCCAGCCGGTGCCGACCGACGCCACCGCCTTCCAGTACCCCTACCCGGCACCCGCCCCCGCCGGCTCGGTCCGCAACCCGTGGGCGATCGCGAGCCTCGTGCTCTCGTCCGCCTCGATCGTGCTGGCGCTCGGCATCCCGGCGATCCTCGGCATCGTCTTCGGCGTCATCGCGCGCCGCGAGTCGGCGCATCCGACCGACCGCGTGATGGCGGCCTGGGGCATCGGGCTCGGCATCTTCTCGCTGTTCTGGTGGGTCGCACTGCTCGCCCTCGGCGCCGCGGTCGCCCTGCCGTTCTTCTTCCTCGCGCCGCTCTTCAACTGACGACCGGCGTCGACGGCCGGCTGACCGCGGCCGGCCGTCCGGTGGCGCCGCCGACCTCCCCTGTCGGCGGCGCCGTCGCGGGGATGCGAGAATCGTTGCGACATGTCCCCGCGCGCCCTGAAGCCCCTCGAGCCGGCCTCGACCGACCCGTCGAGCATCCGGAACTTCTGCATCATCGCGCACATCGATCACGGCAAGTCCACGCTGGCGGACCGGATGCTCGGCATCACGGGCGTCGTGTCCGACCGCGACATGCGCGCGCAGTACCTCGACCGCATGGACATCGAGCGCGAGCGCGGCATCACGATCAAGAGCCAGGCCGTGCGCATGCCCTGGGCGCTCGACGGCTCGACGTTCGCGCTGAACATGATCGACACCCCCGGCCACGTCGACTTCACCTACGAGGTGTCGCGCTCGCTCGCCGCCTGCGAGGGCGCGATCCTGCTCGTCGACGCCGCGCAGGGCATCGAGGCGCAGACGCTCGCGAACCTCTACCTCGCGCTCGACAACGACCTCGAGATCATCCCGGTCCTCAATAAGATCGACCTCCCGGCCGCCGACCCCGACAAGTACGCCCGCGAGCTCGCGCAGCTCATCGGCGGCGATCCGGACGACGTGCTCCGGGTGTCCGGCAAGACCGGCGCCGGCGTCGAGGCGCTGCTCGACACCGTCGTGCAGCGCATCCCCGCGCCGACCGGCCGGGCCGAGGGCCCCGCCCGCGCGATGATCTTCGACTCCGTCTACGACTCGTACCGCGGCGTGGTCACCTACGTCCGCATGATCGACGGCCGGTTGAACCCGCGGGAGCGCATCCAGATGATGTCGACGCGCGCGACCCACGACATCCTCGAGATCGGCGTGAGCTCGCCCGAGCCGACCCCCTCGAAGGGCCTCGCCGTCGGCGAGGTGGGCTACCTCATCACCGGCGTGAAGGACGTGCGCCAGTCGAAGGTCGGCGACACCGTCACGACCGCGTCGAAGCCCGCGACCGAAGCGCTGCCGGGCTATACCGATCCGCTGCCGATGGTGTTCTCGGGCGTCTACCCGATCGACGGCTCGGACTACCCGGACCTGCGCGACGCGCTCGACAAGCTGAAGCTGTCGGATGCCGCCCTGCAGTACGAGCCGGAGACCTCCGTCGCGCTCGGCTTCGGCTTCCGCTGCGGCTTCCTCGGCCTGCTGCACCTCGAGATCATCACCGAGCGCCTGCGCCGCGAGTTCGACCTCGACCTCATCACGACGGCGCCGAGCGTGCCGTACCAGGTGACGACGGAGGACCGGAAGACGGTCACGGTCACCAACCCGAGCGAGTACCCGACGGGCGCGAAGATCTCGGAGGTGCTCGAGCCGGTCGTCAACGCGTCGATCCTCGCGCCGAAGGACTACGTCGGCGCGATCATGGAGCTCTGCCAGACCCGCCGCGGCACCATGAAGTCGATGGACTACCTCGGCGAGGACCGCGTCGAGCTGAAGTACACCCTCCCGCTCGGCGAGATCGTCTTCGACTTCTTCGACCAGTTGAAGTCGAAGACGCAGGGCTACGCGTCGCTCGACTACGAGCCGGCGGGCGAGGCTCCCGGCGACCTCGTGAAGGTCGACATCCTGCTGCAGGGCGAGGCCGTCGACGCGTTCAGCGCCATCGTGCACAAGGACAAGGCCTACGCCTACGGCACGATGATGGCGCAGCGGCTGCGCGAGCTGATCCCGCGCCAGCAGTTCGAGGTGCCGATCCAGGCCGCGATCGGCGCGCGCATCATCGCCCGCGAGTCGATCCGCGCGATGCGCAAGGACGTGCTCGCCAAGTGCTACGGCGGCGACATCACCCGCAAGCGCAAGCTGCTCGAGAAGCAGAAGGAGGGCAAGAAGCGGATGAAGATGGTCGGCCGCGTCGAGGTCCCTCAGGAGGCCTTCATCGCCGCCCTCTCGGGTGACGTCGAGACGAAGGACAAGAAGAAGTAGTCCGTCCCCGTCCGGGTCGCACGGCTACCGTGTGGTCATGAGCGGCGACGGGCACGAGGACGGCTGGAACGGCCGCACGCCC
Organism: Schumannella sp. GW821-FHT10F01; assembly: GCF_058809295.1. Taxonomy (NCBI): domain Bacteria; kingdom Bacillati; phylum Actinomycetota; class Actinomycetes; order Micrococcales; family Microbacteriaceae; genus Schumannella; species Schumannella sp. GW821-FHT10F01. Next base: position 139,883 of record NZ_JBXASM010000006.1, on the reverse strand, counting down.
GCGCTGTCGCGGCTCCGGCGGCGCCTGCTCGGTCCGCGTTCGCCGGAGGCCGACGCGCTGGCGTCCGCGACGCGGAACGCGACCGCTGCCACGCTGCTCTCGCCGATCTGGACGACGCCGTTCGACGAGCCGCCGCCGGATCCGATCGAGCTCGACGCGCAGGCGCTGCCGTGGGAGCTGCGCGGTGAGGACGAGGACGGCGACGACGACGCGCGCGACGACCCGGCCGACGGGGTCGACCCGGACGCCCCGCGCGCGTAGCCTCGCGCCATGGCCGACTGGACCGACGTCGAGCGGATCGCGCACGGGCTCCCCGGCGTCGAGGAGGTCGTCCGCTTCCAGCACCGCGCCTGGACCACCGGCACCGCGTTCGTCTGGGACCGTCCGTTCACGAAGGCGGATCGCGGGCGCGAGCCCGGACCGCTGCCGGACGGCCCCATCCTCGCGGCGCGCGTCGCGGACGAGGGCGAGAAGGCCGCGCTCCTCGCCGCCGAACCCGACTGGACGCTGACCATCCAGCACTTCGAGGGGTTCCCGGCCGTGCTCGTGCAGCTCGAGCGGGTGCCCGCCGACCGGCTCGCGGAGATCATCACCGACGCCTGGCTCGCGGTCTCGCCGGCGGCGCTCGTCGACCCGTTCCTGGCCGAGCATCCGGAGCTGAGCGGGGCCGGCGCGTGAGCGCGCGGGTCGTCGTGCCGCCGACCGTGACCGGGCTGCTCGCCGTCGCGGCCATCGTCGCCGCGATCGCCTCGGGCAGCGTGCTGCTCGCCATGGCGGCCGGGGCGCTCGTCGTGCTGACCGCGATCCTGGCGCTCGGCCCGCTGCTCGCCCGGCTCGTGTTCCGGGTGCCGCCGGAGGACTGACGCGCCGCCCGGCTCAGCCCTCGCCGCGCGCGACGAGGGGGATGCGGCGATCGAGCACGGAGAGCAGGATCGCGGCGACGCCGATGCCGACCACGACCCAGCCGATCCGGTGGAAGCCGTCGTCGGTGATCCGGTCGCCGAAGGTCAGGCTGATGACGCTCGCCGAGAAGATCGCGCCGAGGTAGGCCGCCGTCCTCGACAGCCCGGAGGCGACGCCGATCTGCTCGGCCGGCGCCTGCACGTAGAGCGTCGCCTGGTTCGGATAGCCGGAGAGCCCGTTCGGCAGCCCGAAGAGCACCGACAGCCCGATCAGGGCGAGCACGCCGGACGTGCTGTCGATGAACACGATCGCGACGCCCGCGGCGAGCATCGAGACGGCGCCGACGACCAGCGGTCGGCGCACCCAGCCCCGCACCGAGTTGATGCGGGCGACGACCATGCTGACACCCGACAGCGGGAGCATGATCAGGCCGACCTGCAGGGCGGTGTACCCGGCGCCCGCCTCCATCCACTGGCTGACGCCGTACAGCGCGGTGTACGTGCCGAGGCCCATGAGCAGCTGCCGCAGGTAGGTGCGCTGCAGCGGGCCGTTGGCCGCGAGCATCCGCACGTCGATGAGCGGGGAGCCCGCACGCTGCTCGCGCAGGATCAGCGCCGCGACGCCGACGAGCGCGACCGGGATGAGCCACCAGACCGGGTCGGCGAGGTCGGCGAGGAAGACGAGCGCGGCCACGACCGAGACCGCGAAGAGCCCGATGCCCGGCAGGTCCATCGCCCGCACGGTCGCGAGCGCGCCGCGGCCCTCGCGCGGCGGATCGCGCTCGATGCCGAGGAACGCGAACGCGAACACCACGATGGCGAGCGGCACGTTGACGAAGAAGATCGCGCGCCAGCCCAGCGTGCCGGCCAGCACGCCGCCGATGGGCAGCCCGAGCACGATCGTGATCTGCGCCGCGATGCCGAAGCCGCCGAGCACCCGGCTCGGCACGCCGGTGCCGAGCTCGTCGGCACGCCGGCGCACCATGGCCATGGCGGTCGGATACGCCGCGGAGGTGCCGATGCCGATGAGCGCGCGCGACAGGAGCAGCACCCAGAAGGCCGGTGCGGCGGCGCCGACGACCCCGGCGAGGAGCAGCAGCGCCGTGCCCGCGAGGAACACCCGACGCGGGCCGAAGATCGCGGCGAGCTTGCCCATCGTCGGCTGCGCCACCGCGCTGCAGAGGTAGAGCACGGAGACGAGCGAGGCGGCGGCCCCTGGCCCGAGCCGGAAGTCGGCGGCGATCCCGGCCAGTCCCACCGCGATCATGGAGCTGTTGATCGGGTTCAGGGTCGAGCCGAGCAGCAGCGGCAGCGTGAATCGCGCCCCGAAGGGCCTGCTCGCCGTGGCCTCGCGTGTCGTCATGTCCGCCGGTTCCTACGTATACCGAATGAAAGTCCTCAGGTATGCTAACGAATATGGTCGATACCCGCACGACGGAGCTCAGCGCGCGGCTCCGCACCTCGATCTCGCTGCTCACCCGCCGGATGCGCGCGCTCCGCGCCGACGGCGACCTCGGCTACGCGGCCGTCGCGGCGCTCGGCGTGCTCGTCAAGGAGGGGCCGCTGACCCTGACCGCGCTGGCCGACCGCGAGCGGGTGACTCCGGCGTCCGTCAGCCAGAGCGTCAACCGGCTCGCCGCGGACGGGCTCGTCGCACGCACGCCTGATCCCGCCGACGGCCGCCGCGTGCTGCTTAACGCGACCGAGCGCGGCCGCTCCGTGCACGAGGAGGCGCGGGGTCCCGCGCGGGAGTGGTTCGAGTCCGGACTCGCGGCGCTCGGCGAGCGCGACCGCCGCGTGCTCGAGCGAGCCGCGGACATCCTCGACCGGGTGGCCGCCTCGTGAGCGCGCCACGGCAGTCCCCGCGGGCGACCCCCGCCGTCCGCGCCTCGGTGGCGGTGCTCGGACGCCTGCTCCGCAACCGGCGCGCCGACCCCGCGAACAGCATCCAGCGGATGCCGGAGCTCGCCGCGCCGGACGCGCTCGTCCTGACCAGCACGTCGTTCGCGCACGGCGCCCCGATCCCCGACGCGAACGCACCGCGCGGCGCGAACCGCTCGCCGCAGCTCGCCTGGTCGGGGCTCCCGGCCGACACGGCGCAGCTGCTGCTCGTGATGGAGGATCCCGACGTGCCGTTCGCGCGCCCCGCGCTGCACATGATCGCGCTGCTGCCGCCGGAGCCCGCCGAGCTGGCGGAGGGCGCGCTCGCGGCCCGCGCCCCGGCACCCGGCGTGCGCTTCGTGCCCGCGTTCGCCCGGCGCACGGGCTACCAGGGCCCCGGCGCGCTGCCGGGCCACGGCGTACACCGCTACGACTTCCTGCTCTACGCGCTCGACCGGGCGATCCCCTCGAGCACCCCGGTCTCCGGCTTCGCGGCGCTGCGTCCGCTCGTCGCCGGGCACGTGCTCGCCCGCGGGCACCTCCAGGGCACGCAGGAGGGCTGAGCCGCGCGGCGTCCCGGCCGCCGTACGCTGTGCGGATGGCGGAGCCGCGTCGCGCACGACGCCGCGTCGCGTCCCTCGCCGCGGCGGCAGTGATCGCCGCGGGGCTGAGCGGCTGCGGACTCGGAGCGACCACGATGCCGGTCGAGGGCTACCTCGACGCCGGATCGGGATCGGCGGGACGCCCTGGGTGCGGCGCGCCCTGACGGCGATCGAGCAGGCCGGCCTCCCGCCCGAGATGACCGACCTCGGCGTCGCGGCCTACGGCGACCGGTGGGACGAGGGCGGCGGAACCGGCGACCTCCAGCTCTCCGTCGCGCGGTCGCGCGAGCTCGCCGGCGATGCGGCGAGCTGGAGCGCGCGGCAGCAGGAGTGGACCGCCGAGCTCGACGACGGCTCCGTGCTGTGGTGGTCGGATCGGCGCACGCTCGATGCGCGTCGCGAGCTGGCGCGCCAGCGCGGGCTGCACGGCGTCGCGGTCTGGCAGCTCGGCACCTCGGATCCGATCGGCTGAGGCCCGGCCCTGGACGGATCGGCCCCGCCCGGCCGGATCGGCGCGGCCGGGCGCCTCGATTACCCTGGAGCCGTGGAGGAGCGCTCGTGACGCGCGGCCCGCTCTGGGAGCGCGCCGTGACCTATGCCGCCGTCGGGGCGACCCGCGCGCCGGACCTCCTCGACTACCCGCCGGCCGGATTCCGCCCCATCGAGCGCCGCGCGCTCATCGGCCACGGCCCGGAGCGCTGGGACTGGGCGACCGCCCGCACGCTCACCTGGGGCGTGCAGAAGTCGGCCGGCTTCAGCGTCGAGGTCGAGGAGGCGCCCGCCGAGGCGACCGTGCTGAGCTACCAGCCGGTCGGCTTCGACGACGCGGGCGAGCCCGTCGCGCCGGCCGTCGTCGGCGAGCACTCGGAGCGCATCTACGCGCCGGACGGCACTGCGCTGCTGCGCCCGGGCGACTCGGCCCTGCTCGGCATCCGCTTCCTGTTCCTGCGCTTCCGCTTCCCCGCACGGGTCGTGTACGTCGTCGACGAGCCGAATCGTCGCGGCTTCGCCTACGGCACGCTGCCGGGTCACGCGGAGTCGGGCGAGGAGGCCTTCATCGTCGAGCGCTCCGACGACGGCTCCGTCTGGTTCACCGTGCGCGCGTTCTCGCGGCCGCCGACGCTCGGCTGGAAGCTCGTGGACCCGCTGCTGCGGCTGACGCAGGCGTTCTACACCGCGCGCTACCTCCGCGCGCTCGCCGGGCCCATCCCGGCCTCCGCCTGATGCCGTCGATCCTGCCCGACGGCGACCCGGCCCCGGAGGACGGCGGGCTGCCCGCCTCCGTCGCGGAGGGCGCCGAGGACCGGGCCTTCGGCGTGTACCTGCACGTGCCGTACTGCCGCGTGCGCTGCGGCTACTGCGACTTCAACACCTACACGGCCGACGAGGTGCGCGGCGTGCACCAGCGCGACTACGCGGCGCAGGCGATCGCGGAGGTCGGGCTCGCCGCCGGCGTGCTCGCCGCCGCCGGCGCCGGCGGGCGCCCCGTCTCGACCGTGTTCTTCGGCGGCGGCACGCCCACGATCCTCCCGTCGTCCGACCTCGCCTCCATGCTTGCGTCGGTTCGCGATGCCTGGGGCCTGGCGCCCGGCGCCGAGGTCACGACGGAGGCGAATCCCGACTCCGTCGACCGGGAGTCGCTCGCCGCGCTCGCCGCGGCCGGCGTGACGCGGGTCAGCTTCGGCATGCAGTCCGCCGTGCCGCACGTGCTCGCGACGCTCGAGCGCACGCACGATCCCGCGCGCGTGCCGCTCGTCGTCCGCTGGGCGCGGGAGGCCGGGCTCGACGTCAGCCTCGACCTCATCTACGGCACGCCGGGGGAGAGCGCCGACGACTGGCGCCGGTCGCTCGACGCGGTGCTCGCCGAGGAGCCCGACCACGTCTCGGCGTACGCGCTCATCGTCGAACGGGGCACGAAGCTCGCGCGGCAGATCTCCCGCGGCGAGGTGCCGGCGCCCGACGATGACCTGCAGGCCGAGCTCTACGAGCTGGCGGACGACGCGCTCGCCGCGGCCGGCTACTCCTGGTACGAGGTGAGCAACTGGGCGCGCACCCCGGTGCAGCGCAGCCGGCACAACCTGTCGTACTGGACGGGCGAGGACTGGTGGGGCATCGGCCCGGGCGCGCACTCCCACGTCGGCGGCGTGCGCTGGTGGAACGTGAAGCACCCGGCCGCGTACGCGGAGCGGCTCGGCCGCGGCGTGAGCCCAGCCCACGCACGCGAGACGCTCGACGCCGAGACCCGACGGGTCGAGCGCGTGCTGCTGGAGACGCGGATCGTCGACGGGCTCGACGCCGCGGTGCTGGAGCCGGCGGGGCGCACGGCCGTCGCCGGGCTCATCGCGGACGGGCTGGTCGAGCCGGCGCCCGCGTTCCGCGGCCGCATCGTGCTGACGCGGGCCGGGCGGCTGCTCGCCGACGCCGTGGTGCGCCGCCTGCTGCCCGACTGAGCTCCGCCACCCGAGCCCGGACGCAGGAACGGCCGGGCCCCGAGGGACCCGGCCGTTCCGTCAGCTCACTTGATGAAGCGGATGTTGAAGGGGTAGCGGTACGCCTCGCCCGCGTTGACCTTCGTGAAGCCGATGATCGAGAACACGATGCCGAGCACCCACACGACCGGGATCACGATGAGGCCGATGAGCAGGAACGACAGGATGAAGCCGGCGGCCCAGCCGATCAGCAGCGTCAGCTGGAAGTTCAGGGCCTCCTTCGACTCCTGCGTGACGAACGGGCCGCGGTCCTTGAAGACCAGGTAGATGATGAGCGACGGCCAGAGGCCGATGATGCCGCCGAGGTGCGCGAAGCCGGCGTACTGCTTGTCCTCGGCCGGGCTCAGCGGCGGGGCGCCGACGGGCGCGCCGTACTGCTGGCCGGGGGCCTGCTGGTAGCCGGGGCCGGGCTGGCCGGGCTGCTGCTGGTAGCCGGGACCGGGCTGGCCCTGGTACCCGGGCTGTCCCTGGTACCCGGGGTTCGGTGCTCCGGGAGCCGGCTGGTCGCCGGGGCCGGGCTGGGCGGTGGGGTCCGTCATGGGGGTCGGCCTTTCGTCGTCAGGGAGTGCCCCCGATTCTGGGAGGTGCACCCGATCGGCCGGCGGGCGAGCATGGAGTGCCCTCGCCATGCCGATCAGCCCACAAGTTATCGGGTCGCCAGGCGGACTGGCAACGACGGCGCGCGGGAGGCTCGCGCTACACTTGGCAGTCTCCGATGTCGAGTGCCAGGTTCGGGAGGGAGGGCGCCATGGTCTCCGAGCGGGGTCTCGAGGTCCTCCGTGTGATCGTGCAGGACTACGTCGCCAGCCGCGAGCCGGTCGGCTCCAAGTCGATCGTCGAGCGCCACGCGTTCGGCGTGTCCGCTGCGACCATCCGCAACGACATGGCGCTGCTCGAGGAGGAGGAGCTCATCGCGGCACCGCACACCTCCTCAGGACGGGTGCCGACCGACAAGGGCTACCGCGTCTTCGTCGACCAGCTCGCCGATCTGCGCCCGCTGAGCCCGGTGCAGCGCCGCGCGATCGAGGCGTTCCTCGACCAGTCGAGCGACCTCGACGACGTGCTCTCGCGCACCGTGCGGCTGCTGTCGCAGCTGACGAACCAGGTCGCCATCGCCCAGTACCCCGAGTTCGGCAGCGCCCGCGTGCGGCACGTCGAGCTCGTCTCCCTCGGCCCCGGCCGGCTCATGACCGTGCTCATCACGGATGCCGGCCGCGTCGACCAGCGCCTGCTCGAGACCGGCGCGGCCGCCGACGAGGACTACGTGGCCGAGCTGCGCGCCCGCCTCAACACCGACCTGCTGGGCCTCACCCTCGGCGAGGTGCCGCCGGTGCTCCGCGCGCTGCCGGACTCCGTGCCGCCGGCCCGGCGCGAGCTGGTGGAGGCGGTGGCCGCCGCGATCTCGGCGCAGGTCGCCGACACCCGGCAGGACCGGCTCGTGCTCGCCGGCGCCGCGAACCTCGCGCGCACCGAGAGCGACTTCCGCGGCAGCATCTTCCCGGTGCTCGAGGCCATCGAGCACCAGGTCACCCTGCTGCGGCTGTTCAGCGAGATGGACATCGACGAGGCGGGCGTCGCGGCCCGCATCGGCCGCGAGAACGCCGGCACCGGCCTCGAGGAGATCGCGCTGCTCGCGGGCAGCTACTCCGCGCTCGGCGGCAGCACCGCCCGGCTCGGCCTGCTCGGCCCCACCCGTATGGACTACTCGAACAACATGGCGGCCGTCCGCGCCGTCGCCCGCTACCTGTCCCGCCTGCTCGGCGAGACCAGCTAGGAGCTTCATCCGTGGCAACTGTCGACCATTACGAGGTGCTCGGCGTCTCCCGTGACGCCTCGCCCGACGACATCAAGAAGGCGTACCGCCGGCTCGCGCGCGAGCTGCACCCCGACGTCAACCCGAGCGAGGACGCGGCCGAGCGCTTCAAGCAGGTCACGCACGCGTACGACGTGCTGAGCGACCCGCAGCAGCGCCAGCGCTTCGACCTCGGCGACGCCGCGTCGTTCGGCTCTGGCGCGTTCGGCTTCGGCGACATCTTCGAGACCTTCTTCAACAACCAGCGCACCACCGCCGGCCCCCGGTCGCGCACCGAGCGCGGGCAGGATGCGCTGCTGCGCATCGAGGTGGAGCTCGAGGAGGTCGTGTTCGGCTCGCCGCGCGACCTCGAGATCGACACCGCCGTGCTCTGCGACGCCTGCCAGGGCAGCTGCTGCGCGCCGGGCACCCACGCGGTCACCTGCGACATGTGCCGCGGCACCGGCCAGATCCAGCGCTCCGTGCGCTCGCTGCTCGGCAACGTGATGACCTCCGCGCCGTGCGGCACCTGCCGCGGCTACGGCACGGTCATCCCGAACCCCTGCCCGTCCTGCGCGGGCCAGGGCCGAGTCCGCTCGAAGCGCCGCATCGGCGTCGACATCCCGGCCGGCGTCGACACCGGCGTGCGCATCCACCTGCCCGGCGAGGGCGAGGCGGGCCCCGCGGGCGGCGCGAACGGCGACCTCTACCTCGAGGTCAAGGTCAAGCACCACGACGTCTTCAGTCGGAACGGCGACGACCTGCTCGCGACCCTCGAAGTGCAGATGACGGACGCCGTGCTCGGCACGAGCGCCACGCTCACCGGACTCGACGGCCAGCCGATCGACGTCGCCGTGAAGCCAGGCACCCAGAGCGGCGACGTCGTCACCGTGAAGGAGCGCGGCATCACGCACCTGCGCGGCAACGGCCGCGGCGACCTCAAGGTCGGCATGCAGGTCGTCACGCCGGTGCGGCTCAACTCGCGCGAGCAGGCCATCTTCGAGCAGTTCGCCGCGAGCCGCCCGCCGATCAAGCCCGAGTTCAGCCACTTCCAGCAGGGGCTCTTCGCCAAGCTGCGCGACCGGTTCCTCAACCTCTAGGCCCATGGCCTGGCTCTACCTCGACGACGCACTCGACCCCGCGGACGCGGTGGTCGGGAAGCGGGTGATCCTGCGCGGGGCGGAGGCGCGGCACGCGCTCCAGGTGGCCCGCACGCGCGTCGGCGAGCGGATCGCGATCGGCGACGGCAGCGGGCTCGTCGTCGAGGGGCCGGTGGTCGGCGTCGACGACGGCGAGCTCATGCTCGAGATCGCGTCGGTGCGCGCGGATCCCGCCGCCGAGCCGGCGATCTGGCTCGCGCAGGCGCTCGCGAAGGGCGACCGCGACGAGCTGGCCGTGCAGGCGGCGACGGAGCTCGGCGTCGCCGGCATCGTGCCGTGGGCCGCGGAGCGGTCGGTCGTCCGCTGGGAGGGCGCGAAGGCCGCCAAGGCGCACGCGCGCTGGGTGGCGATCGTGCGCGAGGCCGCGAAGCAGAGCATCCGCAGCCGGGTGCCGGTCGTCGCGCCGCTCGCCTCGACCGCGGACCTCGCGGCGCTGCCCGGCACGGTGCTCGTGCTCGATCCCGGCGGCGAGGTCGCGATCTCCGCCGTGGACCTGCCGTCGACCGGGCGCATCACCCTCGTCGTCGGCCCGGAGGGCGGCGTCTCGCCGCGCGAGCTCGACCGCCTCGCGGAGTCCGGCGCCCGGATCGTGCGGCTCGGGCCGGAGGTGCTGCGCACCTCCACCGCGGGCCCGGCCGCGCTCGCGGCGCTCGACGTGCGGCTCGGCCGCTGGTGACGACGCCGGAGCACGCCGAGCCGGCGCTGCACGCCGACCCGGCGCGGCAGCCCGACCCCGCGCTGCAGCGCGAGCCGACCGACGAGGAGTGGCATCGCCGCTATCACGAGCTCGCTCCCGGCGAGATGCGGGCGCCGATCGTCGACCGGCTGCGCGGCGACGAGGCGCCCGAGCTGGTCTGGCACAACGAGCTGCACGGCCAGACCTGGCGCCTCGGCGACCGCTACCTGAAGTGGAGCCCGGATGCGGCCGGGATCGACCTGCGCCGCGAGGCCCGGCGCCTGCGGTGGCTGGAGGGCCGGCATCCGGCGCCGCGCCTGCTCGACTCCGGCCGCGACGACGCGGACGGCGTCGGCGGCCAGTGGCTGCTCACGGCCGCGATCCCCGCCGACTCGGCCGTGATCGACCGCTGGCGCGCCGACCCGGAGCGGCCCGTGCTGGCGATCGCCGAGGGCCTCCGCCGCCTGCACTCGCTGCCGGTCGACGACGTGCCCGTCGGATGGGACTCGTGGACCACCCGGACGCCGGCCTCCCTCGGCACGCGGCCGCCGGTCGACGCGGTGGTGGTGCACGGCGACGCCTGCTCGCCGAACACCCTGCTCGACGCCGACGGCCGCTTCGCGGCGACCGTCGACGTCGGCGACCTCGCCGTCGCCGACCGCTGGGCCGACCTCGCCGTGGCCGCGATGTCGCTCGGCTGGAACTACGGGGACGGCTGGGAGCCCGCGTTCTACGACGCGTACGGCATCGCGCCCGACCCCGAGCGGATCGCGTACTACCGCGCGCTCTGGGACGCCGAGTCCTGACCGCCCGCCCCGGGCCCGGCCGGGCGACCCGCCCCGCCGATAGCATGGAGCCATGAGCGAGAGCGAGCCGACGATCTTCGAGCGCATCGTCGCGCGCGAGATCCCCGCCGACATCGTCTACGAGGACGACCTGGTGATCGCGTTCCCCGACATCGCTCCGAAGGCGCCCGTGCACCTGCTCGTCGTGCCGAAGACGGCGCGCTACGCGAACGTCACGCAGCTCGCCGGCGAGGACCCCGGGCTGCTCGCCCACATCGTCGCGACCGCCCAGCGGCTCGCCGACGAGCACAGCGGCGGCTCGTTCCGCCTCGTCTTCAACACCGGCGCCGACGCCGGCCAGACCGTGTTCCACGTCCACGCCCACATCCTGGGCGGGCACCTCGAGGAAGGCTCCCTTGGCACCGAGTGACACCCCCGTCCCGGGCTCCGCGCCCGAGCGCGCCGAGCTGGAGGTCGACGGCGTCGCCATGGTGCGGCTGCTCGGCCCGCAGGACCGGCTGCTGAGCACCATCGAGCGGCAGTACCCCGACGTGCAGGTGCACGTGCGGGGCAATCACGTGACCCTCGAGGGCGAGGGCGACCAGGTGCGCGCCGCGCTGCGCCTCGTCGAGGAGCTGGTGCGGATGGTGCGCGACGGCGTGGAGCTCGGCGACACCGAGGTCACCACGTCGCGCCGCATGCTCGACTCCGGCGAGGGCAGCCCCGCCGAGGTGCTGAGCCAGGCGATCCTCACGAGCCGCGGCAAGACGATCCGCCCGAAGACGCTCGGCCAGAAGGCCTACGTCGACGCGATCGACCTCAACACCATCACCTTCGGCATCGGCCCGGCCGGCACCGGCAAGACCTATCTCGCGATGGCGAAGGCCGTGCAGGCGCTGCAGCGCAAGGAGGTCGAGCGGATCATCCTGTCCCGCCCGGCGATCGAGGCGGGGGAGCGGCTCGGCTTCCTGCCCGGCACGCTGACCGACAAGATCGACCCCTACCTGCGCCCGCTGTACGACGCGCTGAACGAGATGATGGACCCGGAGATCGTGCCCAAGCTGCTCGCCAGCGGCACGGTCGAGGTCGCCCCGCTCGCCTACATGCGCGGCCGCACGCTGAACAACGCGTTCGTCGTGCTCGACGAGGCGCAGAACACGACGCCCGAGCAGATGAAGATGTTCCTCACGCGCCTCGGCTTCGGCACGCGGATGGTGGTCACCGGCGACATCACCCAGGTCGACCTGCCGGCGCAGGCCTCGGGCCTCCGCCTCGTCACCCGCGTGCTCGACGGCATCGACGACATCCACTTCGCCCGCCTCACCTCGGAGGACGTGGTGCGCCACTCGCTCGTCGGCCGCATCGTCGACGCCTACTCGGTCTACGACGAGCAGCAGCAGGCGCGCCGCTTCGAGCGCGACCGCGCCGCCGATGCGAACGCTCAGCACCCCGACGGACCCAACCGCGCCGCGCGCCGCGGCCGTCCCGCACAGGACACCCGCCCGCCGTGGCAGAGAGGGCGCTGATGTCGATCGAGATCCACAACGAGTCGGGGATGGAGGCCGACGAGGCCTCGCTGCTCCGTCTCGCCGTGTTCGCCCTCGATCACATGCGGGTGCACCCGGACGCCGACCTCGAGATCGAGCTCGTCGACGAAGGCGCCATGGAGCAGCTCCACGTGCAGTGGATGGACGAGCCGGGGCCGACCGACGTGCTGAGCTTCCCGATGGACGAGCTGCGGCCCGGGTCCGACGACGAGGTCTCGCCGGAGGGGCTGCTCGGCTCGATCGTGCTCTGCCCCCAGGTCGCCGTCGAGCAGGCGGCGACCGCCGGCCACTCCACGCACGACGAGCTGCTGCTGCTCACCGCCCACGGCATCCTCCACCTGCTCGGCTTCGACCACGCGGAGCCGGACGAGGAGAAGGAGATGTTCGGCATCCAGCGCGACATCCTCGCCGGGTTCGCCGCCCAGGAGGGCTGACCCGTGCTCGTCGGCGTGTTCCTCGCCGTCGCGGCCCTGCTCGTCGCCTTCGGCGGCCTGCTCGCCTCCGCGGATGCCGCCCTCGGGGCGATGAGCCGTGCCGAGATCGCCGAGCTCTCGACCACCTCCCGCGCCCGCCGCTCCCTCGAGGCCATCGCCCAGGACGTCGGGGCGCACGTCAACGCGGTCAACTTCGTCAGGATCCTGGCCGAGACCACCGCCGCGGTGCTCGTGGCGCTCGCCTTCTCGTCGATCGTCGAGCAGTGGTGGCTCGTGCTGATCATCTCGGTCGCGATCATGACGGCCGCCTCGTTCGTGCTCGTCGGGTCGAGCCCGCGCAGCGTCGGCCGCACCCATCCGCGCGGCATCCTGCGCTTCTCCGCGCTGCTCGTGCACTTCCTCCGCTTCGTGCTCGGCCCCGTGGCCAACCTGCTCGTCGCGATCGGCAACCGGGTGACGCCGGGCCGGCCGCGGGCGGCGACGTTCTCCAGCGAGGAGCAGCTGCTCTCCATGGTCGACGAGGCCGCCGAGCTCGACGTGCTCGAGGAGGACGACCGCGAGCTCATCCACTCGATCTTCGAGTGGGGCGACACGGTCGTGCGCGAGGTCATGATCCCGCGCACCGACATGATCACCGTCGACGACGACACGAGCTCGTCCGCCGCCATGGCGCAGTTCCTGCGCACCGGCGTCTCGCGGATGCCGGTGGTCGGCCGCGACGCCGACGAGGTGATCGGCATCCTGTACCTGCGCGACGTGGCGCGGCTGCTCTCGGAGAAGCCCGGCGCCCGCGCGACGGCCGCATCGCTCGCGCGCCCGGCGAACTTCGTGCCCGAGTCGAAGAAGGCCGACGACACGCTGCGGATGATGCAGACCGAGTCGAACCACCTCGCGATGGTCGTCGACGAGTACGGCGGCATCGCGGGCCTGGTGACCATGGAGGACCTCATCGAGGAGCTCGTCGGCGACATCAGCGACGAGTACGACCGCGACACCCCGGACGTGTCCGAGCTCGCGCCGGGCGTGTTCCGCGTCAGCGCGCGGCTGCCGACCGATGAGATCGGCGACCTGTTCGGCATCGAGCTCGACGACGAGGACGTCGACAGCGTCGGCGGCCTGCTCACGAAGCAGCTCGGCCGGCTGCCGGTGCCGGGCTCGACCGTCACGGTGTCCGGGCTGCTGCTGCGGGCCGAGCGGCTCGAGGGCCGTCGCCGGCTGCTGCGGACCATCGTGGTCGAGCGCGACCCGGCGCTCGCCGAGGTCGAGGAGGCGCTCGTCGACGAGCCGTCGGATCGGAGGGGACACGATGAGTTCAAGCGCGCCTGAGCGGGACGAGCACGAGGCCGCGCACGAGGGCGGCGGCCGGGCGGGTCCGGGCGGCGGCTTCCGGGCCGGCTTCGCCACGTTCGTCGGCCGTCCGAACGTCGGCAAGTCGACGCTGACCAACGCGCTCGTCGGCGAGAAGGTGGCGATCACCTCCTCCAAGCCGCAGACCACCCGGCGGGCGATCCGCGGCGTCGTGCACCGTCCCGACGGCCAGCTCGTGATCGTCGACACCCCGGGCGTGCACCGGCCGCGCACCCTGCTCGGCCAGCGCCTCAACGACGTCGTGCAGGAGACGCTCGGCGACGTCGACGTGATCGGCTTCTGCATCCCCGCCGACGAGAAGCTCGGCCCGGGCGACCGGTTCATCGACGCGGAGCTCGACAAGCACCCGCACGCGAAGAAGGTCGGCATCGTCACGAAGATCGACGCGGCGCCCCGCCCGGTCGTGGCGGAGCGGCTGCTCCAGCTCAGCGAGCTGCGCGACTGGGAGGCGATCATCCCGGTCTCGGCGACCAGCCGCATCCAGCTCGACCTGCTCGTCGCGGAGCTCGTGAGCCTGCTGCCGCGCTCCGAGCGGCTCTACCCGGAGGACGCGATCACCGACGAGTCGCTCGACACCCGCATCGCGGAGCTCGTGCGCGAGGCCGCGCTCGAGGGCGTCAACGACGAGCTGCCGCACTCGCTCGCCGTCACGCTCGACGATCTCGTCGACCGCGACGACAAGGACCTGCTCGAGGTCTACGCGAACGTCTGGGTGGAGCGCGACAGCCAGAAGGGCATCATCATCGGCCGCGGCGGCGAGCGGCTGCAGGAGATCGGCGCCCGCGCCCGGGCCTCGATCGAGCCGCTCGTCGGCAAGCAGGTGTTCCTCTCCCTGCGCGTGAAGGTCGCCAAGGAGTGGCAGCGCGACCCGAAGCAGCTCGGTCGCCTCGGCTTCTGACGGCATCGGGAATGCCCGGAGGGTCCGGGGCGTTCCGATCCATGCAAACGCATTGACCAGCGGATCGGCACCAAGGAGCGACATGAGCGCGATGCAGTTCGGGATCTTCACCGTGAGCGACATCACGGAGGACCCGACCACCCGGACCACCGTCAGCGAGGCCCAGCGGATCCAGGACACGCTGACTATCGCGCGGCACGCCGAGGAGGTCGGGCTCGACGTCTTCGCGCTCGGCGAGCACCACAACCCGCCGTTCTGGTCGTCGTCGCCGACCACGACGCTCGCGTACCTCGCGGCGCAGACCACGACGCTGCAGCTCACGACGAGCACGACGCTCATCACCACGAACGACCCGGTGAAGATCGCCGAGGACTTCGCGATGCTGCAGCACGTCGCCGGCGGCCGCGTCGACCTCATGCTCGGCCGCGGCAACACCGGCCCGGTGTACCCGTGGTTCGGCAAGGACATCCGCCAGGGCATCCCGCTCGCGATCGAGAACTACGCGCTGCTGCGTCGCCTCTGGGACACCGAGGTCGTCGACTGGCAGGGCCAGTTCCGCACGCCGCTGCAGGGCTTCACCTCGACGCCGCGGCCGCTCGACGGCGTCGCGCCGTTCGTCTGGCACGGCTCCATCCGCAGCCCCGAGATCGCCGAGCAGGCCGCGTACTACGGCGACGGCTTCTTCGCGAACAACATCTTCTGGCCGAAGGAGCACTTCCAGCAGCTCATCGCCTTCTACCGGCAGCGCTTCGAGCACTACGGGCACGGCTCGCAGGCCCAGGCGATCGTCGGCCTCGGCGGCCAGGTCTTCATGCGGAAGGACTCGCAGGCGGCCGTCGACGAGTTCCGCCCGTACTTCGACAGCGCGCCGGTGTACGGCCACGGACCCTCCCTCGAGGACTTCACGGCGCAGACGCCGCTCACGGTCGGCAGCCCGCAGCAGGTCATCGACCGCTACGCCGCGATGCGCGAGCACTTCGGCGACTACCAGCGCCAGCTGTTCCTCGTCGACCACGCCGGCCTCCCGCTGAAGACCGTGCTCGAGCAGCTCGACCTGCTCGGCGGCGAGGTCGTGCCGGTGCTCCGCCGCGAGCTCGAGGCCGGCCGCCCGGCCGAGGTGCCGGACGCACCGACCCACGCCGCGCTCGTGGCGGCGCGGGATGCGGCGGCTGAGAACGCGTCCGCCGCCGACGAGTCCACCGCCGACGCGACGGCCGACGGGGCGGTGGCCCGATGACCGCCCGCACGCTCGTCGCGGTCTCGGCCGGGCTGTCGCAGCCGTCCTCGACCCGCCTGCTCGCCGACCGGCTGCTGGCGGCCGCGGCGGCCGGGCTCTCGGCCGACGGCCCGGTGGAGACCCGGGTGATCGAGCTGCGCGACCTCGCCCACGACATCACCGACCGGCTGCTCACCGGCTTCGCGTCGCCGCGGCTCGCCGAGGCGTTCGCGGCGCTCGAGCGCGCCGACGGCGTGGTCGCGGTCACGCCGATCTTCACCACGAGCTACAGCGGGCTGTTCAAGTCGTTCGTCGACGGGCTCGACGCGACCGCGCTGACCGGGATGCCGGTGCTGCTCGGCGCGACAGGCGGCACCGAGCGCCACTCGCTCGCGATCGACTACGCGCTGCGGCCGCTGTTCGCCTACCTCCGCGCAGAGCCGGTGCCGACCGGGGTCTACGCCGCGTCGTCCGACTGGGGCGGCCCGGACGCGCTCGCCGACCGCATCGACCGCGCGGGGGCTGAGCTCGCCGCGGCCGTGCTCCGCTCGGTGCGCGACAGCGGTCCCCGCGACCCCTTCGCGCTGCCCGCCGGCTTCGACCCCTCCGGCGGCTTCGGCCGGGTCTGACCCCTCATTCCGCAGGGTCGGAATCGGCCGCCGCGTCGACGCGACGCCCCAGCCGGCGCACCAGCGCGTCGACGCCGAACCCGAGCGCGATCGCGACGACCACCGAGCACCCGATCGCGAGCAGCGGACGCGACCCCAGGGCGGCGCCGAAGAGCGCGCCGACGGCCGTGTTGTAGCAGGCCCAGCCCACGCCCGCCGCGGCGCTGAGCGGCAGGAAGCGGCGGTAGGGGAGCCCCGCGGCCCCCGCCGAGAGGTTCACCGCGATCCGCGCGAACGGGATGTAGCGCGCCGTGAACACGAGCACGGCCGGTCGCCGGAGCACCGTGCGCCGCGTCCGCGCGAGCGCCGCGGCGATGCGCCGGCCGCGCTGCCAGCGCCAGCGGTCGACGCCGATCCGCCGGCCGATCCAGAACAGCGCGCTGTCGCCGACGAGCGCACCCGCCGCCGCCACCGGGATGACGAGGCCGAGCGCCGGGTTCCCGGTCGCGGCCGCGAGCGCGCCCAGCGCGACGACGACGGTCTCGCTCGGCAGCACCACGACGAAGGCGTCGGCGACGACGAGCAGGAACAGCCCCGGCAGCAGCCAGGGCGACGAGGCGAGCTCGCGGATCCAGTCCTCGGCCACGGCACCAGGGTCGCCGGAGCCGGTGAACGCCGGATGACGCGGCGGCGACCCGCGGGCGACGCCGGCGACCGGATGGGGACGCGCGGGCGACCATCCGGCGACGGGATGCGGAAGCTCCGGTGATCCGACCCGCGGCGGCGGGCGCCGCGCCGCGCGGGGCGGCACCCTGGGAGCCGTGAGGGTCGCACTGATCGCCGAGTCGTTCCTGCCCCACATGAACGGCGTCACCAATTCGCTGATCCAGGTGCTCCGGCACCTCGAGCGCCAGGGCCACGAGGCCCTCGTGCTCGCCCCCGGTCCTGGCCGCGCGGTGCTCGACACCGCGCGGATGCACGGCGCCGGCTTCACCGGCTACCGGTCGCTGCCGTGGCCCGGCTACCCGCAGGTGCGGATCGCGCTCGCCGCGACGCGCACGCTCACCACCGTGCTCGGCGACTTCCGCCCCGACGTGGTGCACCTCGCGTCGCCGTTCGTGCTCGGCCTGCAGGGTCAGCGCGCGGCGGAGGCGCTCGGCGTGCCGACGGTCGCGGTGTACCAGACCGACATCGCGGGCTACGCCTCGCGCTACGGGGTGCCCGGCGCCGAGGGGATGCTCGAGCGTCACCTGGTGCGGCTGCACAACCGCGCCGACCGCACGCTCGCGCCGTCGAGCGCCGCCATCGCCGGACTCGAGGCGCTCGGGGTCGAGCGGGTGCGGCTGTGGGCGCGCGGCGTCGACGCGGAGCTGTTCCACCCGGACCGCCGCGACGAGGAGCTGCGCCGGCGGCTCGCTCCCGGCGGCGAGGCGATCGTCGGCTACGTCGGCCGCCTGGCGCCCGAGAAGCAGGTCGAGGATCTGGCCGTGCTCAGCGCGATGCCCGGCGTCCGCGTCGTGATCGTCGGCGACGGCCCGAGCCGCCCCGAGCTGGAGCGGCAGCTGCCCGCGGCGCGCTTCCTCGGCTTCCGCAGCGGCGAGGACCTCGCCCGCACGGTCGCGAGCTTCGACCTCTTCGTGCATCCCGGCGAGCACGAGACCTTCTGCCAGACGATCCAGGAGGCGCTCGCCAGCGGGGTGCCCGTGGTCGCCACCGGCAAGGGCGGCCCGCTCGACCTCGTGCGCTCCAGCCGCACCGGCTGGCTCTACCGCCCGGGCGACCTCGGCGACCTGCGCGACCGCGTCGCCGATCTCGCCGGCGACGACGGCAAGCGCCGCGCGTTCGCGGCCGAGGCCCGCGCGTCCGTCGCCGAGCGCACCTGGGAGCGGCTCGGCGACGAGCTGCTCGACCACTACGACGACGTGCGCGTCACCCGCGGCATCGCGGTGCCCGGCCGGGCTCGCGAGCAGCGGTGGGCGCGATACGTCGCCCTCGGCGACTCGCTCACCGAGGGGCTGTGCGACGCCTCGCGCCAGGCCGCCGGGCAGTGGCGCGGCTGGGCGGACCGGCTCGCGATGCTGCTCGCGAGCGGCGACTCCGGCCGCGGCCTCGACTACGCGAACCTCGCCGTGCGCAGCAAGCGCATCGGCGAGATCGTCGGCGAGCAGCTGCCGCGGGCGCTCGAGCTGCGTGCCGACCTCGTGACGGTGCTCGGCGGCGCGAACGACCTCGTGCGGCTCCGCGCCGATCCGGAGCGGCTCGCCGCCGAGCTCGGCGACGGCATCCGGCGGCTCCGGGAGGGCGGCAGCGACGTGCTCGTCGT
This sequence comes from Schumannella sp. GW821-FHT10F01, assembly GCF_058809295.1. Classification (NCBI taxonomy): domain Bacteria; kingdom Bacillati; phylum Actinomycetota; class Actinomycetes; order Micrococcales; family Microbacteriaceae; genus Schumannella; species Schumannella sp. GW821-FHT10F01. The sequence goes on along the minus strand of NZ_JBXASM010000006.1, from coordinate 121,202 downwards.
CGGGGTCTTCATCCCGCCGTACCGCGGACTCGCCCCGCTCCGCGCCCGCGTGCGCCGCTTCAACCGCGCGCTGGCCGCGCAGTGCGCCGAGCACGGCGCGGTCTTCCTCGACGTGCTCGGGGCACCGGAGCTCGCCGACGTCCGGGCCTTCGCCGACGACCGCGTGCACCTCAGCTCGATGGGGCATCGGGCGCTCTGCTACCGCGCCGCAGCGGCCCTCGGCATCCCCGGCGCGGGTCTGCTCGGCGCCCTCGATGCGGCCGTGCACGACGACGAGGATGCGACTCCCGGAGAATGGCTCACCACGCTACGCTGGCTCCGCCAGCACGCGATGCCATGGGCGGGGCGCCGGGTGCGGGGGCGGCGGGCCGGTGACGGGCTGCCGGCCAAGCACACCTCCGCAGTGCGCGTCAGCCCTGTGGAGGCCTGACGGTCCTCGCGGGGACCCCGCGAGAAGGAGACCCCATGCGGATCTCGGTCATCGGCTGCGGCTACCTCGGTGCGGTCCACGCCGCCGGCATGGCGGCCTCCGGGCACGACGTGGTCGGCATCGACGTCGACCCCGGCAAGGTGGAGCTGCTCTCGGGCGGCGTCGCGCCGTTCCACGAGCCGGACTTCGAGCCGATCCTGCAGGCGGGCATCGCGTCCGGCCGGCTGCGGTTCTCGACCGACTTCGCCGACGCCGCCGACGCGGAGCTCCACTTCCTCGCCGTCGGCACCCCGCAGCGGCGGGGGAGCGACGAGGCCGACCTCAGCTACCTCGAGTCCGCGGTCGACGCGCTCGCGCCGCACCTCGCGCCCGGCTCCGTGATCGCGGGCAAGTCGACCGTGCCCGTCGGCACCGCCGAGCGCCTCCGGCTGCGCATCCCCGTCGCGGTCGCGCTCGCCTGGAACCCCGAGTTCCTGCGCGAGGGCCACGCCGTCGACGACACCCTCCGCCCCGACCGGATCGTCTACGGCCTCCCGAAGGACCCGGACGACGCCCACCGCGCCGCCCTCGCCCTCGACACCGCGTACGCCGCGCAGCTCGAGGCCGGCGTGCCGCGCATCGCCGCCGACCTCGCCACCGCCGAGCTCGTCAAGGCGAGCGCCAACGCGTTCCTCGCCATGAAGATCTCGTTCATCAACGCCGTCGCCGACGTCTGCGCTGCCGCGGGAGCCGACATCGAGACCCTCGCCGATGCGCTCGGTCACGACGACCGCATCGGACGCCGCTTCCTCGGCGCCGGCCTCGGCTTCGGCGGTGGCTGCCTGCCGAAGGACATCCGGGCCTACGCCGCCCGCGCCGGCGAGCTCGGCGCGGACGGCCTCACCGCGCTGCTGCGCGACGTCGACACGATCAACATCGCCCGTCGCCACCGCGCGGTCGACCTGCTGCGCTCGATGCTCGGCGGCGAGCTCGCCGGGCAGCGGATCGCGGTGCTCGGCCTCGCGTTCAAGCCGGACTCCGACGACCTCCGCGATTCGCCCGCGCTCTCGGTGGCCGCGGAGCTGACGCAGCTCGGCGCCGACGTGGTCGCGCACGACCCGGCGGCGGGCGAGCGCGCGAAGGCGATGCGCCCCGACCTCCGCATCGTCGACACGGCCGAGGAGGCGGTGACCGACGCGGACGCCGTCGCGATGCTCACCGAGTGGACCGAGTACCGGCAGCTCGATCCGGTCCGGGTCGCCGAGCTGGCGCGCGGCCGAGTCGTGCTCGACGCGCGCAACCGGCTCGACCGGGTCGCCTGGCGCGCCGCCGGCTGGGACTACCGCGGCCTCGGCCGCGACGAGCTGCCGCCGGTCGCCGCGGACGGCGTGTAGGCGCCCGGCGAGTCCTCCCCGGACCCGGCTGAGGGCCTCCTGCTAGACTCGGGATGACCACCGACCGGTGGTCGCCCCTACGGAGCAGGCCGGCACGAAGCTGGTCACCGGTGGTGGTCTCCCGAAACGGTGCCGATCGGCACGCGATTCGGTGCACTTCTACTGTTGGCCAGAACAGCGAGCGGTCCGCGGCCGGATGCCGAGCATCCACCCGCCGTCGTCTTCCTGCCCGCTCCTGCTCCTTGTTCTAGGAGTGTGTGACCTTTGGAAGGTCCCGAGATCAAGTTCGCCGAGGCCGTTCTCGACAACGGCAAGTACGGCACCCGCACCGTCCGCTTCGAGACCGGCCGTCTCGCCCAGCAGTCCCAGGGCGCCGTCGCCGCGTACCTCGACGAGGACACCATGCTGCTCAGCGCCACCAGCGCCGGCAAGCACCCCCGCGACGGCTTCGACTTCTTCCCGCTGACGGTCGACGTCGAGGAGCGCGCGTACGCCGCCGGCAAGATCCCCGGCTCGTTCTTCCGCCGCGAAGGCCGTCCCTCGACCGAGGCGATCCTCGTCTGCCGCCTCATCGACCGCCCGCTGCGCCCGACCTTCGTCGAGGGCCTGCGCAACGAGGTGCAGATCGTCATCACGGTGCTGAGCATCGCGCCCGACGAGTTCTACGACGCCCTGGCGATCAACGCGGCCTCCGCGTCGACCCAGATCTCCGGCCTGCCGTTCTACGGCCCGGTCGGCGGCATCCGCCTCGCGCTGATCGACGACCAGTGGGTCGCGTTCCCGAAGTTCAGCCAGCTGTCGGAGGCCGTGTTCGACCTCACCGTCGCCGGCCGCCTCGTCACCGACAAGGACGGCAACGAGGACGTCGCGATCATGATGGTCGAGGCCGAGGCCACCGAGGGCAGCTGGGAGCTCATCCGCGCCGGCGCCACCAAGCCGGACGAGACCGTCGTCGCGCAGGGCCTCGAGGCGTCGAAGCCGTTCCTCAAGCAGCTCATCAAGGCGCAGCAGTCGCTCGCCGAGCAGTCCGCGAAGGCCATCCAGGAGTTCCCGCTCTTCCCGCCGTACCAGCAGGACGTGTACGACGCCGTCGCCGGCTTCGCCTACGACGAGCTGAAGCCGATCTACCAGATCGCCGACAAGGTCGAGCGCCAGAACGCCGACGACGCCCTCAAGGACCGCGTCAAGGCGCACATCGCCGCCGAGGTCGCCGAGGGCCGTCTGCCCGAGTCCGCCAACGGCGAGGTCTCCGCGGCCTACAAGTCGGTCTCGAAGAAGATCATGCGCACCCGCGTGCTGACCGAGGGCGTCCGCATCGACGGCCGCGGCCTGACCGACATCCGCGCGCTCGACGCCGAGGTGCAGGTCATCCCGCGCGTCCACGGCTCGGCGATCTTCCAGCGCGGCGAGACCCAGATCCTGGGCGTCACCACGCTGAACATGCTCAAGATGGAGCAGCAGATCGACTCGCTGGCCCCGGTCACGAAGAAGCGCTACCTGCACCACTACAACTTCCCGCCGTACTCGACCGGCGAGACCGGCCGCGTCGGCTCGCCGAAGCGCCGCGAGATCGGGCACGGCTTCCTGGCCGAGCGCGCGCTCGTGCCGGTGCTGCCGCCGCGCGAGGAGTTCCCCTACGCGATCCGCCAGGTGTCCGAGGCGCTCGGCTCCAACGGCTCGACGTCGATGGGCTCCGTCTGCGCCTCGACCCTGTCGCTGCTCAACGCCGGTGTGCCGCTGCGCGCCCCGGTCGCCGGCATCGCCATGGGCCTCATCTCGGACGAGGTCGACGGCGAGACCCGCTACGCGGCCCTCACCGACATCCTCGGTGCGGAGGACGCGCTCGGCGACATGGACTTCAAGGTCGCCGGCACCAGCGAGTTCGTCACCGCGATCCAGCTCGACACCAAGCTGGCGGGTCTCCCGTCGTCGGTGCTCGACGGTGCGCTGAAGCAGGCGAAGGAGGCCCGCACGGTCATCCTCTCGGTGCTGAACCAGGCGATCGACGGCCCGGACGAGATGGCGCCGACCGCCCCGCGCGTGATCAGCGTGCAGATCCCGGTCGACAAGATCGGCGAGCTGATCGGCCCCAAGGGCAAGACGATCAACGGCATCCAGGACGAGACCGGCGCCGACATCTCCATCGAGGAGGACGGCACCGTCTACATCGGCGCCGTCGACGGCCCGTCGGCCGAGGCCGCGCGCGCCCAGGTGCTCGCGATCGGCAACCCGGTCAACCCGGAGGTCGGGGAGCGCTTCCTCGGCACGGTCGTGAAGATCGCGTCGTTCGGCGCGTTCGTCTCGCTCCTCCCGGGCAAGGACGGCCTGCTGCACATCTCCGAGGTGCGCAAGCTCGCGGGCGGCAAGCGCGTCGAGAACGTCGAGGACGTGCTCAGCGTCGGCCAGAAGATCCAGGTCGAGATCACCAAGATGGACGACCGCGGCAAGCTGTCGCTCGCCCCGGTGGTCGAGGACACCGAGGGCGGCGACACCGAGTCGTCCGCCGCGGCCGCCGACGGCCCGGAGGCTCCGGCCGAGGGCTGATCGGCCCATCGGGCGGCTGAGCCCGGCGAAGCCCCCGACGAGACCACGAGAGGCCCGTCCCGCTGCTGCGGGGCGGGCCTCTCGCCGTCTCGGGCTCGCGCTCGGGCTACGGCGTCTCGGTGGTCGCGGTCAACTGGGCGCGGCCGAGCACGTGGCCGAGCATCGAGAAGCCGACCACCGCGGGCGTCGCGCCCGCATCCACCTCGAGCCGGTCGACGTCGAGCGCCGTGACCGTGAACACGTAGCGGTGCGGTCCGTGGCCCGACGGCGGCGCGGCGCCGAGGAAGCGCTCGAGGCCGATCTCGTTGCGCCAGGCGCGGGCGCCGTCGGGCAGCAGCCCGGCATCCGGGTTCCCGGCGTCGGCCGGCAGCGAGTCGGTGCCGGCCGGCAGGTCGATCACGGCCCAGTGCCAGAAGCCGCTGCCGGTCGGGGCGTCGGGGTCGTAGCAGGTGAGCACGAGGCTCTTCGTGCCCTCGGGCACGTCGCTCCACTCGAGGGCGGGCGAGCGGTCCTCGCCGCCGGCGCCCATGATGCCCGAGCGCGCCCAGGTCGGCAGCTCGCCGCCGTCGGCGACATCAGGGCTCGACAGCGGGAACCGCGGCACCTCGGGGAGTCTCCAGTTCGGGTCGTTCATGCGTGTCCTTCCTGTCGTGGCGTGGCCGCGGAAACGGCCGGGTCGTCGCCAGGCTAGGACGCCGGGATGGACGGCCTCCGGGCTGTCCCGGAACTCCCTGCCGCCGTTCGGTAACGATTCGGCCGTGCGCCGCGCGGCGCCCCGGGCGCTGGGCTAGCCTGCCTCGAAAGCCGGTGCGGGCGGGCGGACCCAGCCGCTCGACGGACGCTCCGGCAGGGGAGCGGACACGTGAGCGAGAGCGGCGGCGCAGCGGCCGGCTCCGTCGTGCGTCCCACCACGGCCGAGACCGCGGCGATCGTCGGCGGCGAGCCGATCCGGCGGCGCCGGCTCGGCGAATCCGACCTCGACGTCTTCCCGCTCGCGCTGAGCGGCAACGTGTTCGGCTGGACGGCCGGCGGCCGCGCCACGACCGCCGTGCTCGACGCCTACCGCGAGCTCGGCGGCAACTTCGTCGACACCGCCGACGCCTACGCGGGCGGCCGCAGCGAGGTGATGATCGGCCAGTGGATGGCCGAGCGCCGCGTGCGCGACGACATGGTCGTGGCGACGAAGATCGGCAAGGGGCCGGACCACCAGGGTCTGTCGGCGAGCGCGATCCGCTCCGCCGTCGAGGACAGCCTCGGGCGCCTCCAGACGGACCGGATCGACCTGCTCTACCTCCACGTCGACGATCCGGAGGTGGAGTTCGACGAGACGCTGCTGGCGGTCGACGAGCTGATCCGGGCCGGCAAGGTGCGCTGGTTCGGCGGATCGGACCACACCGGCGAGCGGCTGTTCCTCGCCCGCATCGCCTGCGCCCACCTCGGCGTCGCGCCGATGGTCGCGCTGCAGAACCGCTACAGCCTCGTGCACCGGGCGGAGTACGAGTCGGGTCTGGCCGCCGTGGCCGAGCGCCAGGCGCTCGCCGTCATGCCGCGCTTCGCGCTGGCGGGCGGATTCCTCAGCGGCAAGTACCGCTCCCGGGCCGAGCTCGCCAGGGCAGCCCGCGGGCGCGAGGTCGCCCGCTACGCCACGAGGCAGGGCATGCGCGTGCTCGCAGCGCTCGACGAGGTGGCGGAGGCGCACGGCGTCACGCCGGCCGCCATCGCGCTGGCCTGGCTGCTCGCCCGTCCGCTCGTCGTGGCGCCGGTCGTGTCCGCGACGGCGCCGGAGCAGGTCGTCGACCTCATGGCGGCGCCGCGCGTGCGGCTCAGCCGTCAGCAGCTGGACCGGCTCGACCGCGCCAGCGCCGGGCTCTGATCGGCGCGTCCGGCTCGTCCCGGCGATCGGTCCGGCTCAGTCGAGCGCGCCGTCGGCCGGCACGGGGGAGGCGACGGCGCCGACGGTACGGCGCCGAGCGAACCCGGCCAGGAACGCGGCGAGCGCCAGCGCGACGGCCACGGCGCCGGTGAGGGCGAGCGCCGTCCCGCCGCCGGCCGAGGCCGCGGCGCCGCCCGCCAGCGGGGCGACGGCGATGCCGAGGTACATCGCGGTCGAGTACCAGGAGAGCGCCATCGCGGCGGTCTCCGGATCGACGGCGACGAGGCGGTGCTGCACCGGCACGGCCGCGGCGAACGCGACGACGCCCCACAGGGCGAACAGCAGCGCGAGCGCCGCGAACGACGGCTCGGCGAGCGGCAGCAGCGCGAGCACCACGGCCTGCCCGCCGAGGGCGATGCCGCCGAGCGCGCGGCTGCCGAGTCGGTCGGTCAGCGGCCCGGCGACGGCGTTGCCGACGACGCCCGCGACGCCGTAGGCGAGCAGCAGCGCGGCGAGCAGCGTCGGGTCGCCGCCGGTGGCGGCACTCGCGACGGTCGAGCTGAAGATGTAGACGATGTTGAACCCCGCGATCATGAGCAGGGTGGCGCCGAGCGGCGCGAGCACGCGCGGGTTGCGCAGCGGCGCCAGCCGCCGGCGCAGCGGCACGAGCGACGGCAGCGGCACGGTCACGGCGGCCGCGAGCAGCACGGTGAGCAGCGCGCCGGCGCCGACGATGATGAGGATCGGCACCCGCCAGCCGGCCGCGCCGCCGAGGGCGGTGCCGAACGGCGCGCCGACGGCCGTGGCGAGCGTGAACCCCGCCCCGACGAGCGCGAGCGCCCGGCCGCGGCGCGCGGGCGGCACGAGCGCCGCGGCCGCGGCGGTGGCGGTGGGTACGAGCGCGGCGCCGCCGAAGCCGGAGACGATGCGTCCGAGGTCGAAGACCGCGACATCCGGTGCCGCCGCGGCGATCGCGGTGCCGGCCGTGAACACGGCCAGTCCGCCGGCCAGGAGCAGCTTGCGCGGCACCCGCGCCAGCAGGATCGCGACGAGCGGGGAGGCGAGGGCGACGACGAGCGAATACCAGGTGATGGCGAGGCTGACCTGCGACGAGGGCACGCCGAGGTCCGCAGCCATCTGCGGCAGGAGCCCGGCGATCACGAAGGCGTTGGTGCCGACCACGAACATCGCGGCGGCGAGGATCAGGAGACGTCCGGTGGCCCGGGGGTACGATGGTTCGACGGTCGTCATACGATCACGCTAGCACTTTGTTCGATAAACGTCGAACAAATGGGAGGAGTTGCGCCGATGAGCGCCGAGTACCCGTCGCCCGATATGGCCGACGTGGAGCTGGTGGACGTGCTCCGCGCCCTGGCCGATCCGGTGCGGCTGCAGATCCTGCAGCGCCTCGGCGACGGTGCGCCGTGCCCGAAGAACGAGACGTTCTGGGATCTCGACGTGCAGAAGTCGACGCTCTCGCACCACTTCAAGACGCTGCGGGAGTCGGGGCTCACGCGCACCGCCGTCAGCGGACGCACCCACACCATCCAGCTGCGCCGGGCGGAGCTCGAGGAGCGGTTCCCCGGGCTCATCGACTCGGTGCTGGGGGAGTCGGAGCGTGGGGAGTCGGCGCCGCCGCCGGCCGCACGCGGCGATGCGGCGGAGGGGATCCCGGCGGCGGCAGCCGGTTCTGCGGCTTCGGGTGCCGCAGGTGCCGCGGGTTCGGGTCCCGCGGAGTCGAGCGCCCGCCAGGCGGGCGGGATGCCCGCCTAGGCGGCGAGCAGCCGGTCGAGCACGCGCCCGAGGGCGGCCTTCGCCGCGATCGGGTCGCCGGCGTAGGCGCCGCTCAGCGCGCCGTCGCGGGCGAGCACGAGCTCGTCGGCGGCGTCGCCCGGGAGCGGGTGGCCCACGTCGCGCAGCGCGCTCTCGAGCGTGTCGGCGAGCCACTCGCGGTGCTCGCGCACGGCGTTGCGCACGGGGTGCGTCGGGTCAGGGAACTCGGCGGCCGCGTTGAGGAACGCGTCGCCGCGGAACCCGTCCGCGTCGATGTCGGAGACGGCGTCGTCGATCACGCCGCGGAGCAGGTCCTCGGCGGCGCCGCGGGCCTCCACGCGCTCGGCGGTGCGGCGGTGGCGGTAGGCGACGTAGTCGCTGATCAGCCGGTCCTTCGAGCCGTAGTGCTTGTAGAACGTGGCCTTCGTCACCTTCGACTCGCTGATGAGGCGGTCGATGCCGACGCTGCGGATGCCCTCCAGGGTGAAGAGCGCGTCGGCCGTCTCCAGGATGCGGAGCTTGGCGGGTGCCATCGGTCGGGTGGTCGGGACGCGGGCGGGTGCAGGGGCCGCCGCGGCGCGGAGCGCGTCGCTCACGGTGTCTCCTCGGGTTTCGGGTTCGGGTACGCCGACGGAGACGGGGCCGCCCACCTCGACCGGTTCGGGACCGGCGTACCGCGGACTTCAGTTGGGGACGAGCCCGCGTCGCCTCGGTCGAGGTGTCTGTGACGGCCCCGGAGCTCCGCGGCCTGAGATGAATCTACAGCATTGCGGACAGACAGAGTGGTCTGTCTGTCCGCATGTCGGGCCCCAGTTCGGGGGAACCCGGTGCCGTAGGCTTCCCTCGATGAACGGACCGGTCGCCCTCCCGCTCGATCTCCCGGAGCTGCACGCCCCGGTCTCCGGAGGGGCGGAGCTCCGGCGCACCGTCCTCCCGAGCGGCGTCCGCGTGCTCAGCGAGCGGGTTCCCGGCGCCCAGAGCGCCACCGTCGGCTTCTGGGTCGCGGTGGGCTCCCGCGACGAGCACGACGGCGTCTACGGGGCCACGCACTTCCTGGAGCACCTGCTCTTCAAGGGCACCGCGAGGCGCACCGCGCTCGACATCGCCGTGGCCTTCGACTCGGTCGGCGGCGAGCACAACGCGCTCACCGCGAAAGAGCACACGTGCTACTACGCGAAGGTGCGTGACCAGGACCTCGAGATGGCCGTCAGCGTGCTCGCGGACATGTTCACCTCCTCGGTGATCGACCGCGACGAGTTCGAGAGCGAGCGCGGCGTCATCCTCGAGGAGCTCGCCATGGCCGACGACGACCCGGGCGACGTCGTCAACGAGCGCTTCTTCGAGGCGGTCTTCGGCGATCATCCGCTCGGCCGTCCGATCGGCGGCAGCCCGGACTCGATCGCGGCGGTCGGCCGCGACGCCGTCGTCGCGCACTACGGGCGCAACTACCGGCCGCGCGACCTCGTCATCACGGTCGCCGGCGCCGTGGACCACGACCTCCTGCTCGCCTGGGTCGGCCGCGCGCTCGCCGACGCCGGATGGGACCCCGCCGCGGCCGCCGACCCGGTCGCGCGCCGCAGCCCCCTCGCCGAGCCGGTGCGCCGGGGGAGCGCGCTCGCCGTCGTCGACCGCGACCTCGAGCAGGTGAACCTGCTGCTCGGCACGGCCGGCTGGTCGGCCACCGACGACCGGCGCCCCGCCCTCAGCGTGCTCAACTCCGTGCTCGGCGGCGGCATGTCGTCGCGGCTGTTCCAGGAGATCCGCGAGAAGCGCGGCCTGGCCTACTCGGTCTACTCGTTCGCCTCCGGCTACTCCGACGCGGGGCTGTTCGGCATGTACGCGGGCTGCTCCCCGCAGCGCGCGGGCGTCGTCGCCGAGCTCATGCTCGGCGAGCTGCGGCGGCTCGCCGAGGAGCCGGTCGGCGCGGAGGAGCTCGGCCGCGCCCGCGGCCAGATCGGCGGCGCCTCCGCCCTCGCGCTCGAGGACTCCGACACCCGGATGTCGCGGCTGGGCCGCTCCGAGCTGACGACCGGCGAGTTCGTCGACCTCGACGAGACGATCCGGCGCATCGACGCCGTCACCGCCACCGACGTCCGCTCGCTCGCGGCGGAGCTGGCGGCGCGTCCGCTCAGCATCGCCGCCGTCGGCTCGATGGATCCCGGCGACCTGCCGGTCGACGAGCTGCCGGCGGCCTGAGATGTCGCGCTTCCTCTACCTGGTGCGGCACGGCGAGCAGCGGGACGCCGAGCACGGCCTGCCCGACGGCCCGCTGAGCTCTCGCGGCGTGCGCCAGGCGCGCGCCATCGCCGAGCGGCTCGGCGGCGTGCCGTTCGACGCCGCCTGGACCTCCCCGCTCGAGCGCGCCCAGCAGACCGCGCAGATCATGACCGAGCGGATGCCGGCGCTCGAGGCGAAGCCGTCCGCCCTGCTGATGGACTGCATCCCGACCGGTCCGACGCCGGACATGCCGCACTCGTTCGAGTCGTTCTTCGGCGGCGTGACCGAGGAGCAGATCGAGGCCGGCCAGGCGCAGATGGCGGATGCGGTGGCCGAGTGGTTCTCGCCGACCCGCGACGACACCCACGAGCTGCTGATCACCCACAACTTCGTGATCGCCTGGTTCGTGCGCGAGGCGTTCGGCGCGGCGGACTGGCGCTGGATGGGCGTCGGCCAGGCGAACTGCGGGCTCACCATCATCCGCATCCGCTCGGCGAAGCCGCCCGTGCTGCTGACGCACAACGACCTCGGCCACCTGCCGGTCGAGCTGCGGACCGGCCTGGCGGTCGAGCAGCCCTACTGAGTCGCCCTCGGATGGCTGAGCCTGTCGAAGCCCGCTACAGCGCCTTCCGGTACCAGTCGGTCGCGTTCGGGTTGTCGTTGTAGGCCGGGATCGGCGTGAAGCCGAGCCGCGCGTAGAGCGCGCCGGCTGACTCGAGCACCCGGTTCGTGTCGAGCACGAGCTCCGTGCCGCCGAGGTCGCGGGCGTGCCGCTCGAGCTCCTCCATCAGGGCGCGGCCCGATCCGCCGCCGCGCGAGCCCGGCTCGACCCAGACGTGCTTCACCTCGAAGCGGCGCGCGCCGGGCGCGGGGTCGGGCAGCCGCCGGATGCCGCCGACACCGCTCGGCACGCCGTCGAGCTCGAGCACCAGGAACACGCCGTCGTCGAACACCGACGCCGCGGGGCGTGCCGGGCGGTAGACCCCCTGCGCCGGCGGGAACGAGGCGGCACGCTCCGCGAAGTACCGCTCGAGCAGCCCGAGCGCGGGCGGCTCGTCGGCCGCGACCTCGCGGAAGTCCCGGGACACCATGCCCCGAGCCTAGGCTGGGCACCATGGTTCTCAGGGTCGCCGTCGTCGGCGCGACGGGCAGGATGGGGCGGCTCGCAACCGGGCTGATCGAGCGCGAGGACGACCTCGAGCTGGCGGCGGGGCTCGGCTCCGCCGATCCGCTCGACCGGATCGCCGGCGCCGACGCCGTGATCGACCTCACCGTGCCCTCGTCCTCCCCGGCGATCGTCGACGGTGCGCTCGACCGCGGCATCCCGGTGCTGGTGGGCACGTCCGGCTGGTCGGCCGAGCGGCTCGCCGTGCTGCGCCGGCGCCTCGAGGCGCTGCCGTCGCTCGGCGCGATCGTCGTGCCGAACTTCTCCATCGGCTCGGTGCTCGCCACCCGCTTCGCGGCCCTCGCCGCACCGCACTTCGGCTCGGTCGAGATCGTGGAGGCGCATCACGCCGGCAAGGTCGACTCCCCCTCGGGCACCGCCGTCCGCACCGCCGAGCTCATGGCCGCCGCGCGCGCCCGGCTCGGCCCGGTCGACGCCCCGCACGCGGATCAGCGCGCCCGAGGACAGCAGGTCGCCTCGATCCCGATCCACAGCCTCCGACTCCGCGGCGTGCAGGCGCAGCAGGAAGTCGTCTTCGGCGGCGAGGGCGAGCTGCTCACCCTGCGCCACGAGACGATCTCGAACGCGTCCTACGAGAAGGGCATCCTGCTCGCGCTGCGCGCCCTGCCGGCGACCCGCGGCCTCGTCGTGGGCCTCGACTCGCTCCTCGGCCTGTGATCAGGACCGACGCCGGGACCGGGACCGCTGCCGGGCCCGACCCCGACGCCGGGCCCGTCCCCGAGCCCGTCCCCGGGGCGCGATGAGCGGCCGCACCCGCGCGGCGGCGCTCGTCATGAGCGCCCTGCTGCTGCTCTACCTGGTGTTCGCGATCTGGTATGCCGTGGTGCTGCTCCGCGTCGGCGAGCCGATCGCCACCGGCATGGGCATCGCGCTCATCGTGCTGCCGCTGGTCGGGCTCTGGGCGCTCGCCGCGGAGCTGCTCTTCGCCGTCCGGGCCGAGCGGCTGGCCGAGCGGCTCGAGCGCGAGGGCGGCGTGCCCGCCGAGGAGCTGCCGGTCGAGGCGAGCGGACGCATCGAGCGGGCGGCGGCCGACGCCGCGTTTCCGCGCTACCGGGAGGCCGTCGAGGCCGCGCCGGAGGACTGGCGGGCGTGGTTCCGGCTCGCGCTCGCGTACGACGCCGCCGGTGACCGGCGCCGCGCGCGCTGGGCGACGCGGAGCGCCATCCGGCTGTCGCGGGCTGCGGGTCCGTCCGACGGCTGATCGACCGGGGTCAGGACCCGCCGGTCAGGGCTGCCGAGATCGCCGCCTCCGCCGTCTCGTGCCGCCAGACGAAGCCGTCCGCCTCGAGCCGGGTCGGCAGCACGGTGGCGCTGTCGAGCAGCAGACGGCGGCCCGCCTCCCCGAGCACGCCGATCACCGGCTCCGGGACGGTGAACAGGTAGGGGCGGTGCATGAGCCGCGCGAACTCGTGGGTGATCCGGTCGCTCGTGGCCGGGGTCGGCCCGGCGAGGTTGACCGGTCCGCTGAGCCGCGAGCGGAGCAGGTGCACGATCGCCCCGACCTCGTCGTGCAGCGAGATCCACGGCCACACCTGGCCGCCGGTGCCCATCCGCGCCCCGAGTCCGACCGCCGTCAGCGAGCGGACCGGCGCGAGCCCGCCGCCCTTCGGCGCGACGACCACGGCGGTGCGCAGGTGCACGACCCGCGTGCGTTTCGGCGCCAGTCGTGCGGCCGCCTCCCAGTCCTCGACCAGTCGGGGCAGGAAGCCGGTACCGGCCTCCGACTCCTCGGTCAGGCGCGAGCCGGGGCGGTCGCCGTAGAAGCCCACCGCGGAGGCGCTGAGGAACGTGCGCGGCGGCGACGGCACGCGGCCCATCGCCGCGGCGAGCAGCCGGGTCGGCTCGATCCGGCTGTCCACGAGCGTCTTCCGGTACGACGGCGTCCACGGGATCCGTCCGATCGACGCGCCCGCGAGGTTGATCACCGCGTCCGCGCCGTCGAGCACGCCGTCGTCGAGCACGCCGGCGGCCGGCGCCCAGTTCACCTCGTCGGGAGCGGACGGCGTGCCGCGGACGAGCCGCACCACGTCATCGCCCTCCTCGCGCAGCCGCCGCACGAGCTCGGTGCCGATGAGGCCCGAGCCGCCGGCGACCACCACCCGCAGCGGGGTGCGCCGCCGCGGCACGATCAGGCCAGGCTGGCTTCGAGGGTGATCGGGATGCCCGCGAGCGCCTTCGAGACCGGGCAGCCCGCCTTGGCCTCCTCGGCGAGCCGGGTGAATTCCTCCTGCGACAGGCCCGGGATCTTCGCGCTCACGAGCAGGTGGCTGCCGGTGATGCCGCCCTGCTGGATGTCGAACGTCACCGCGGCGGTGACCTGCAGGCTCTCCGGCGGGGTGCCGTTGCCGGCGAGCGCGTTCGAGAACGCCATCGCGTAGCAGGCGGAGTGCGCGGCGCCGAGGAGCTCCTCGGGCGTCGTCGTCGACGCCTCGCCCTCGGAGCGCGCCTTCCAGTCGACCTTGAACTCGGCGAGGTCGGACGAGTCGAGCGACGTCGTGCCCGATCCGCTCGTCAGATCGCCGAACCAGAGCGTGGTGGCCTCGCTGGTGACTGCCATGGGGGAACTCCTCACGTCGGGGGACCTCCACGCTAGCGCGCCGTGGACGCTCCCGACCGGGGCGGTCAGCGCGCCGTCAGGCTCCGGCGTCCGAGCAGGCCGACCCGCACGAGCAGCACGTAGAGCAGGCAGCCGAGGCAGAGCCCGAACACCGAGTTGAGGAACGCCGCGACGAACGCGAGCCCCGCCGCGACCACGGCCGCCACCGGGCCGAGCACGAGCGCGAGCACGGTGCCGACGAGCGTGATGACGAAGCCGACGCCCTGCGCGAAGGTCGGGGGAGCCGGGTCCTCGAGCTCGGCCGGCGCCGCGAGGCGCGGACGCACGAGCCGCTTGAACAGCGCACCGTACGGATGCCGCGCGATGCCCGCGAACGCGCCCCACGCGAACAGCGCGGTCTGCGCCGCCAGCAGGGCGATGGCGACGATGCCGGCCACCGGGCCGGAGAGCCCGAGTGCGACCACGACGAGGAGGGTGACGCCGGTGATGGCCGCCCCGAACCGCGGACCGCGCGGGTCGATGCCGGGGCGCGCGGCTCCCGCACCGGATGCGGCGGTCACGCGAGCACCGCCGCGAGCTCGGTGCGGAGGGCATCCGGTCGCGGCGCGCCGCCGATCCGCGCACGCACCCGTCCGTCCGGATCGAGCACGAGCGTCGTCGGCGTCTGGAGCACGTGGTGGCGGGCCGCGAGGTCCGGCCGCTCCGCGACATCCACTTCGACGTGCCGGATGCCGTCGACGGCCAGGCCGGACAGGAGCCGGCTCGTCGCCCGGCACGGCGCGCAGTGCTCGCTCGAGAACTGCAGCAGGGTGGCGCGGTCGCCGAGCAGCCCGGCGAACTCGTCGTCGACGGGCGAGCCGGACGCCGTGCGGCGTGCGCGGCCCGTCGTCGCGCGCCAGGCGAGCCCCGTCGCCGTGGCGACGACGAGCAGCGCGAGCACGGCGATGGCGGCGGTCATGGCGGGAAGCTACGCCTCGCGCGCGCCCGCGAGGCCTGTATGACCGGATATGACGAGCGGCGCGGGGCCGGTGGGGCCGCCGGCCGGCTCGTCGCTCCCGGCCGCGTCGCCGGCCGTCGATAGGGTGAAGGCCGTGCCCGCCGACGACGCCCCCGAGATCCAGTTCCGCTCCGACATCGCCGTGGAGCTGGTCCGCTCCAGTGCGAACGACTCCGACGTGCTGTTCGCCGCGCGCGTCTCAACGCAGGGGGAGCAGACGCTCGAGAAGGCGGCATCCGGAGCCGAGGCATCCGACCGCGATCGCGGCCTCATCAACTACCTCATGCGCGACCGCCACGGCTCGCCGTTCGAGCACAACTCGATGACGTTCTACGTGCAGGCGCCGATCTTCGTGTTCCGCGAGTTCATGCGGCACCGGATCGCCTCGTACAACGAGGAGTCCGGCCGGTACCGCGAGATGCGGCCGGTCTTCTACGTGCCCGGTCCGGAGCGCCGCCTCGTGCAGGTCGGCAAGCCCGGCGCCTACTCGTTCGAGGACGGCACCCCGGAGCAGACCGAGCTGGCGGTCGCCGAGGCGCGCGCCGTCTCGACGGAGGCCTACGCCTCGTACCGCCGGATGCTCGACGCCGGCATCGCCCGCGAGGTCGCCCGCATCGTGCTGCCGCTGAACCTGTACTCGTCGATGTACGTGACGATGAACGCGCGCTCGCTCATGAACTTCCTGTCCCTCCGCACGAAGCGCGAGGACTCGCACTTCCCGTCGTTCCCGCAGCGCGAGATCGAGATGGCGGCGGAGCAGATGGAGGACACCTGGAAGGGCCTCATGCCCCTCACCCACGCGGCGTTCGAGGCCAACGGCCGAGTCGCCCCGTAGCGCTCGGGCTCGGGGTCCTGATCCGTTCGGCAGGACTTTCGGCCGCGATCCACCCGATTCCCGGCCGACGGGTCCTGCAGAACGGATCAGTCCTGCGGAACGGATCGGCGGGCGGCTGTGGAGAGCGGGACCTCTGTCCACAGATCGGGTGCGAACCGATCCGGATGACCGTGGCCGGCGCATCCTCGGGATGTGACTGTCCGGAGTGCGCTCGGTCGATTCGGCGGCGTGGCTCGCGCCTCCGAGCTCGCCGCCGTCGGCATCGGACCGGGGCTGCTCCGGATCGCGCATCGCGCCGGCGAGGTTCTCCGCCCGAGGAAGGGGTGGTACGTCGATGCGAGCGCGCCCCCGGCCGTCGTCCGCGCAGTCCGGGTCGGGGGAGCCGTCGCCTGCATCAGTGCGGCGGAGCTGATGGGCATCTGGGTACCGGAGTCGACCGATGAGCGCCTGCACGTAGCCGTGCCCTCCAGTTCCGCTCGGCTGCGTGCACCGCATGATCGACGTGCTCGGCTCGCGTCGGGTGTCCGCGTGCACTGGGTCGCGGCTCCCGTTCGAGCGCTGGAGCCCCTGCCGGCGGTGATCGACCACGTCGCCGCGTGCTTCGGACCGGACGACGCGTTCTCGGTGCTCGAGTCGGCTGTCCACCGCAGGCTGCTGACCGTGGCGGAGGGGAAGCGGATCGCCGCAGCGGTCCCGACCATGCGGAAGGTCGAGCGTCTGGTGTCAGCCGACTCGGAGAGCGGTTCCGAGTCGAGGATGAAGCTGATCCTCGCCGAGCTCGGGCTCCCGTACCGCCAGCAGGTGGAGATCGCCGGCGTCGGCCGGGTCGACTTCCTGCTCGGCTCGGATCTCGTCGTCGAGGTGGACAGCAGGGCCCATCATCCCGATCCGCTCCGCGATCGGCGGCGGGACGCAGCACTGAGCGAGCGCGGCGTCCGCAGCCTCCGGTTCCTCTACTGGCAGGTGATGCATGACGAGGCCTCGGTCCGAGGCGCGCTGATCGGCGCCGTCGTCCGCGGTGACGTGCGGCGGCAGGCATGACCGCCCTCACCGTTCGGCCACCGCCGTTCTGCAGGAGAAATCGGTCGCATTCACATGGCGAACGACCGAGCGGTCCTGCACAACAGGTCGGTCCTGCAGAACGGAGCAGCCCGGCCACGCGGCCCCGCCCACCGGGACCCCGCCCACCCCGGCCCGACCACTACCCTGGAGGGGTGACCCCCCAGAACCCGTTCGGACAGGTGCTCGTCGCGCTGGTGACCCCGTTCACCGCCGACGGCGAGGTCGCATGGTCCGACGTGGAGAAGCACATCGACCGGGTGATCGTCGACGGCGCGGACGGCATCGTCGTCACCGGCACGACGGGGGAGACGAGCACGCTCACCGACCCCGAGAAGCTCCGCCTGGTCGAGGTCGCGAAGGATGTCAGCGCGGGTCGCGCGAAGGTCGTCACGGGCGGCGGGTCGAACGAGACCGCGCACGCGATCGAGCTCTACCGGAAGAGCGAGAAGGCCGGCGCCGACGGCATCATGATCGTCACGCCGTACTACAACAAGCCGACGCAGGCGGGCGTGCTCACGCACTTCCGGATGATCGCGGATGCCACGGACCTCCCGGTGATCCTGTACGACATCCCCGGGCGCACCGGCATCCCGATCAGGTACGAGACGATCCTCCGCATCGCGAAGCACCCGAACGTGCTCGCGATCAAGGATGCGAAGGGCGACCTCAGCGAGGTCAGCCGCGTCATGAACCAGACGGACCTGCTCTACTTCGCGGGCGACGACGCGATGACGCTGCCGGAGATGGCGATCGGCGGATCCGGCGTCATCTCGGTGACGGCGAACATCGCCAGCGCGCCATTCCGCACCATCGTCGACGCGGTGAACGCGAACGACCTCGCGACCGCGACGGCGGCGCATAAGAACCTGGAGCCGCTGGTGCGCGCCGTGATGACGCACATCCCCGGCACCGTCGCGACCAAGTACATCCTGCACGGGCTGGGTCGCATCTCCAGCCCGCGCGTCCGGCTCCCGCTCGTGGGACCGGAGGAGGCGGAGGCCGCCCTCATCGAGGATGAGATCGCCCTCGTGAAGGACGTGCCCGGCCTCGACTTCAAGAACTTCCGCCCGGATCGCAACGCCGCCGCCGGCGGCGCGCTGCCGAAGGTGGCCGGCACGACGCGCTGAGCGCGTCCGACGTCGTCGACAGGGGGCTCACGGCCCCGCACGCAAGCCCGCGGCCCAGCCGCGGAGATCAGACACAGAGGGAGAGCGCATGACCGCCTCCGAGGTATTCGAACCCGCCCGACTCGAGAAGGGCACGCTCCGGGTCATCCCGATCGGCGGACTCGGCGAGATCGGCCGCAACATGACCGTCTACGAGTTCGAGGGCAAGCTGCTCATCGTCGACTGCGGCGTGCTCTTCCCCGAGGAGCACCAGCCCGGCGTCGACCTGATCCTGCCGGACTTCTCGCCGATCCGGGACCGGCTCGACGACGTGGTCGGGGTCGTGCTGACGCACGGCCACGAGGACCACATCGGCGCAGTGCCGTACCTGCTCCGGCTCCGCCGCGACATCCCGCTCATCGGCTCCACCCTCACGCTCGCGCTGGTGGAGGCGAAGCTCAAGGAGCACCGGATCCAGCCGTACACGCTGACGGTGAAGGAGGGGCAGCGCGAGGTGCTCGGCCCGTTCACGACCGAGTTCGTCGCCGTGAACCACTCCATCCCGGATGCGCTGGCCGTCGCCATCCGCACGCCCGCCGGTCTCGTGCTGCACACCGGCGACTTCAAGATGGACCAGCTGCCGCTGGACGACCGGATCACCGACCTCCGCGCGTTCGCCCGCCTCGGCGAGGAGGGCGTCGACCTCTTCCTGCCCGACTCGACGAACGCCGACGTGCCGGGCTTCACGCCCCTGGAGCGCGACATCGGCCCGGTGCTCGAGACGGTGATCGCCCGCGCGAAGCGGCGCGTGATCGTGGCGAGCTTCTCGAGCCACGTGCACCGCGTGCAGCAGGTGATGGACGCCGCCGTGGCGAACGGCCGCCGCGTCGCCCTCATCGGCCGCAGCATGGTGCGCAACATGGGCATCGCGTCGGAGCTCGGCTACCTCAAGGTGCCCGAGGGCGTGCTGGTCGACCTCAAGGAGGCGCTGGACCTGCCGGACGACAGGGTCGTCTTCATGTCCACCGGATCGCAGGGCGAGCCGATGGCCGTGCTCGCGCGGATGGCGAACCTCGACCACCAGATCGAGCCCGGACCGGGCGACACGGTGATCCTCGCCTCGAGCCTGATCCCCGGCAACGAGAACGCGGTCTACCGCGTCATCAACGGGCTGACGAAGCTCGGCGCCACGGTTGTGCACAAGGGCAACGCGAAGGTGCACGTCTCCGGCCACGCGGCCGCCGGCGAGCTGCTCTACTGCTTCAACATCCTCAAGCCGCGCAACGTGCTGCCGGTGCACGGCGAGGCCCGCCACCTCAAGGCGAGCGCCGAGCTGGCGCAGGACACCGGCGTGCCGCCCGAGCGCACCTTCGTCGGCGAGAACGGGCTCGTGCTCGATCTCCGCGACGGCCAGGTGCGGGTCGCCGGCCAGCTCGACCTCGGCTTCGTCTACGTCGACGGCTCGTCGGTCGGCGAGATCACGGACGCCGACCTCAAGGATCGCCGGATCCTCGCCGAGGAGGGCTTCATCTCGATCTTCGTCGCGGTCGACAAGCAGACCGGCCGCGTGATCGTGGGCCCCGAGATCCAGGCGCGCGGCTTCGCCGAGGACGAGGAGATCTTCGACGACGTGCGCCCGAAGATCATCCAGGCGCTGTCGGAGGCGGCCGCCGGCGGCACGCGCGACCAGCACGGCTACAGCCAGGTCGTGCGACGCACGGTGGGCCGCTGGGTCAACACGAAGCACCGCCGCCGCCCGATGATCATCCCGGTGGTCATCGAGGCCTGAGCGGAGGACCCCGAACGGCCGGACGGCCCGGCAGCGCACCCGCGCTGCCGGGCCGTTCCGCGTCCCGGTGTCCGGATCAGGGTGTCCGGATCAGGGTCCTCCCTGACACCCCGGAGGGGATGATCATCCTTCCGGATGATTCCTCGCGAGTCGTGCCGCTCGGAGGACGCGGAGGCCCCGGCCGCTCCCTAGGCTGGCCCGGCATCCGTCCCCGCGGACCCCTCCCCGACATCGAAGGAGCGCCATGAGCGTCGCCCGCAAGTGGGTCTTCCCGATCCTCAGGATCGTGATCTTCGCGGCCGTGGCGGCCGCCCTGGTCAAGCTGGCGTTCTTCGGCGGCCTCACCGAGGCGGCCGACCACTCCATCCCCACCGGCTCGGTGCAGGACCCGGTCGTGCAGGTCGAGAAGAAGACCGTGCGCAACGACGTGAAGGTCGATGCGACGATCACCGCCGATCCGGCCGTCGAGGTCCGCGCCACCGCGGCCGGCACCGTGCTCAAGGTGCTCGCGAAGGTCGGCCAGCAGGTGGAGGCCGGCACGGCGATCGCGACCGTGCGCACCCAGCCGGACCTCTCGAACCTCCCGGAGGGCGCCACGCCGCCCGCCGCGAAGACCGTCACCATCGCGGCCGGCGCCGCCGGCACGCTGAGCGACCTGCCGCTGCTGCCCGGCCAGCTGGTCTCGATCGGGGACGCGCTCGCGCAGGTCGCGCCGCCGACGTTCAGCGTCGTCGGCTCGATGCCGCCGGAGCAGCAGTACCGCCTGCTCAACCGGCCCACCGAGGGCACGGTCACGATCTCCGGCGGACCGCAGCCGTTCACCTGCACGGGCCTCACGATCACCACCCCGCTCTCCGGCACGGGCGCCGGCACCGGCGGCTCGACCGGCACCGACCCGTCGACCGGCGCGTCGACCGGGTCCACCTCGAGCACCGCCGTGCGCTGCGCGGTGCCCGCCGGGGTCACGGTCTTCAGCGGCATCGCCGCGAAGCTCGTCATCTCCGGCGGCGTCGCCGAGGGCGCGCTCGTCGTGCCGGTCACGGCCGTCGAGGGCTCCGCGGGCGGACCCGGCACGATCTACCTGCCGGGCGATGACGGCACGCCGAAGAAGACGGCCGTGACGCTCGGCATCAACGACGGCGAGGTCGTGCAGATCACCGAGGGCGTGAAGCAGGGCGACACCGTGCTGCAGTACGTGCCGGGCTCCGACGCCGAGGCCCAGCAGGGCGCGGGCGGATGAGCCTGCTCCGGCTCGAGGGCGTGACGCGCACCGTCGAGCTCCCGGACGCGCCGCCGCTGCACATCCTGCGCGGCATCGACATCGAGGTGGAGGTCGGCGACCACGTCAGCATCGTGGGCCGGTCGGGCAGCGGCAAGTCCACGCTGCTGAACCTGCTCGGGCTGCTCGACGAGCCGACAGACGGCCGCCTCGTGTTCGACGAGGTGCCGCTCGAGCGGATGAGCGCCCGCCAGCGCGATCTGCGCCGCGGCCGCGATGTCGGCTTCATCTTCCAGCAGTTCAATCTGCTCCCCGGCCGCTCGGCGCTCGAGAACGTGATGACCCCCTTGCTGTACGCGCGGGGTCGCCAGTTCTGGCGCCGGCAGCGGATCGCGACCGAGATGCTCGAGCGCGTCGGACTCGGCGAGCGGCTCGCCTCGCTGCCCTCGCAGCTGTCGGGCGGCGAGCAGCAGCGCGTCGCGATCGCCCGCGCGCTCGTGCGCGGCCCGCGGCTGATCCTCGCGGACGAGCCGACCGGCGCCCTCGACGTCGACACCGGCGCGACGGTCATGCGCCTCCTCGACGAGGTGGCGGAGGCCTCCGGCGCCGCGCTCATCACGATCACGCACGACCCGAACGTCGCCGCGCTCGCGCGACGGCACTACCGGCTCGACCGCGGCGTGCTGACGCCGGCCGGGGCCGATCTGGTCGGCGCCGCCGCGGGCGTGCCCATCGCCGGGTCGGGTGTCGCCGGATCGAGCCCGGGCGCGTCGAGTGCCGGGGAGTCCGACACCGGCCTGCCGGCACCCCGCCCGCTCGCCGGTCAGGACGGCGGCGCCGCATGAGGGTCGTCGAGTTCCTGGTCGGCGCGGTCGTCGAGGCGTGGGGCGAGTTCCGCACGCACAAGGCGCGCGTCATCCTCAGCCTCATCGGCGTCGCGCTCGCGGTGCTGGCGCTCACCGGGGTCGCCGCGATCGGCGCCGTCGCCCAGCAGTCGGTGACGGAGAGTCTCGAGCGGCAGCAGGGGCGTCCGGCGCTGCTCAGCATCGGCACGCCGTACCAGCCGAGCACCGGCGTCGCGTACCAGGGCGACTACCAGCCGCTCGTCGCCGCGGAGATGGACCGGTTCGGCATCGACTGGTGGAGCCGCATCCAGTACACGCAGGTGACCGCGGCGACGACGACCGGCACGCAGTTCGTGCAGGTGCAGGCCGTCGACGCCGACTGGGGCACGATGCACCGCGTGCGGCTGTCGCAGGGCGGCTGGTTCCGCGACGACGACACCCAGCGCCTCGCGCCGGCGATCATCATCGACTCGGTGTTCTGGAAGTCGCTCGGCTCGCCGGACCTCAGCACGCATCCGACGCTGCGCCTCATCTCGCCGGCGCCGGCGACCGCCGTGATCATCGGCGTCACCCCTGGCGGCTACGAGGGCAGCCCGTCCGCCTTCCTGCTCTACGACTCGTACGCGCGGATGACGGCGGAGACCGGTCCGACGGCCGACGAGCAGATGTACGGGCTCAACCTCTCCTACGAGGCGTGGGTGCCGCCGTCGCAGTCGCGCGAGATCAGCTCGCGGATGGCGGCGGACCTGCAGCGTCGCGTCGGCGACGGCTGGCAGGTCGACGTCAACCGCAACGACTACGCGGCGTACGCCGGGCCGGATCCGCTGCTGCTGTTCAAGATCGTGGTCGGCGCGGCCGCGGGGCTGATCCTGCTGCTCGGCGCGCTCGGGCTGGTGAACATCTCGATGGTGACGGTGCGCACCCGCGTGCGGGAGATCGGCATCCGGCGCAGCTTCGGCTCGACGGCGGCCAGGGTGTTCCTCGGCGTGATGATGGAGAGCGTCGTCGCGACGGTCGCCGCGGGCGCCGTCGGCGTGATCCTGGCCATCCTCGGCCTCAAGAACCCGTGGGTCACCGACTGGCTGGAGCAGAACGCCGGCCTGCAGGACGTGCCGGGCTTCCCGTTCTCGGCGGCGGTCTTCGGCCTGCTCGTCGCCGCCGGCGTGGGCGCGCTCGCGGGGCTCCTGCCCGCCATCGTCGCGGTGCGCGTGAAGCCGATCGACGCGATCCGCTACTGACGCGATCCGCTGCTGAACGGGCTCGTCTACCCTCGGAGGATGCCGATGCGGATCGCCGCCGCGCTGCCGGTCGTCGCGCTCGTGCTCGCCCTCGCGGCCTGCACGTCGCCGTCGTCGCCGCCCGGGTCGTCATCGCCGGCCGACGACCCGGCGGGTGCGAGCCCCACCTCGTCGGCTCGGCCCGCGCTCGACGACCTCGCGCTCGACGCGGACGGCCTCGTCGGCCCGGATCGCGACCACTCGCTCCGGATGGGGAAGCCGGTGCCGGATGCGGCGGCGGAGGTGCTCGCGGCGTGGGATGCGGACGCCTGCGACGGCGGCAGCGCCCAGCCGGGCGACGCCTACAGCGGCGCCTGGTCGGCCGACTTCCCGAGCGGCGCCGGCTTCTACGGCGGCTCGGACAGCCAGGTGTTCCAGCTCGACTCGAGCGGCACCCGCGACGGCGACGTCGACTGGATCGTCGTGCTCGGCACGGCGATCGGCACCACCGAGGGCGTGCACGTCGGCGATCCCGTCTCCGCGGTGCGCGAGCACTACCCGCAGCCCGCGGGCGTCGTGCACCTCGGGCTCAGCGACCTCTACATCGTCGCCGGCACGGTCGGCCAGCTCACGCTGGAGGTGACCGTCGACGACGGCTCCGGCTACTGGCAGCCCGATCAGGTGGGCAGGGTCTTCGCCCTCTCCGCACGCCCCGTCGGCAGCGACCCGGTCGGCCTCGTCGCCACCGACGACGTGCCCGGCTGCAAGGCCTGAGCCGATCCGGGTCTCCGGCTCCGACGCCGGCGGCTGCTGAGGCGACGCCCCTCATCCACGCAGGTCCTCAGGCCCCGGCGAGCTCCTCGAGCGCGGCCTGGAAGGCGTCCTCGACCACGATCCCGTACCCGCCGTCCTCCTGACGCCCGCCGATCCGCTGCGTCACCCCGTCGCGCCAGAACCAGATGCCGTCGTCGACCGGGCCCCCGGGGATCGCGTGGGCCTCGCCCGAGGTGATCCCCAGGGTGACGCTGAAGAGGGACTGGATGGCGGCGAGCGAGTCGGGGCCGCTCAGCAGCGTGTACAGGAGGGCGTGCCGGTACGGCACGGAGAAGACGACCCCGAGCGGCGCCGTCGCACCCTCGGACGCGAGCAGGGATGGCAGGTCGACGGCCTTCGACGCGATGAACATCGACTCGCCCTCCAGCACGACGATCCCGGGCACGGGCTCGGCGCGGGAGTCGATCGGCTCGCGAGCGACGTTCGCGGCGCCGACGGCGTACAGCTCGTCGAGCGGCAGCGCCAGGCTCGCGACCGCCTCGTCGCCGAGCGTCTGCACCGACTCCTCGAAGTCCAGCCCGAGCACCACGGCGAGGCCGGGGCCGAACGCCCGCTGGTAGTCGGTGCTGATCGGTCCGCCGAAGTCTGCCGGCAGCAGCCGCGTCCGGATGCGCCGCCGGAGTTCGTCGACGGGGAGCGATCCCGGCGCGGGGAGGCCGCCGGTGCCCTGCGCGATGCGCAGGTGGCGCTCGACGAGCGCCCGGCGATCGCGAGGATCGGCGTTCCGCGCCAGTGCCATCAGGTTGTAGAGCGGGAGCACGCCCTGATCCGTCGCCAGTGCGACATCCGGCGTACCGGCTCCCTGGATCTCGATGGCTGCCCCGGACGCCGCGAGCACGTCCCGCGCCATCAGCACGGTGTCGGCGTCGATCTCCTCCGGGGTCTCGCGACGTCGTCGCCCGAACAGTCTCATCTCGAACTCCCCTCAGTTCTCCGCCGAGCGTACCCAGCCGCTGGACACGCGCCCAGCCTCCCCGACCGGGGCACAGCCCGCGTCTACCGTGTGCCCATGGCCACGAGCACCCGGTCGGGATCCCGCGCGCGCGGTTCCGGCACCTCGACGCGGACGACGTCGACGCGCTCGGGCTCGGCGCGCTCCGGCGGCACTCGCTCGCGCTCGTCGGACAGCCAGGCGGTCACGAAGAAGCTCCCGGCGAAGTCGGCATCGAGGTCGACGGTCACGCCGGTCGACGAGCGGCCCGGCCTGCTGGTCCGCGCCTGGCTCGGGCTCGCCCACATCGTCGGCGGCGCCGCACGCCTGTTCGGCACCGAGACCCTGGCCAAGGAGGAGCGCCGCGACGGCGTGCCGTTCCTGCTCGTGCTCCTGGCGATCGCCGGCGCGGCGGTCGAGTGGTTCTACGCCGCCGACGACGTCGCGATCGGGCTCGACGCGTGGACGTTCGGCGGGCTGCTCGGCCGCGTCGCGTACGCGCTTCCGGTGATCATGCTGCTGTTCGCCGTGTGGCTCTTCCGGCACCCGTCGAGCGTGCACGATAACACGCGCATCGGCATCGGACTGCTCCTGTTCCTGACCAGCGTCGCCGGCATCAGCCACCTCGCGCTCGGCCTGCCGCAGCCGGCCGACGGGATCGTCGGGCTGGCTAGGGCGGGCGGCGTCGTCGGCTGGATCGTGGCGCAGCCGCTCGCGTCGCTGGGCTCGCCCTGGTACTCGGCGCCGGTCGTCGCCGTGCTGCTCGCGCTCTCGCTCTTCATCATGACGAAGACGCCGCCGAACCGGATCGGCCGCCGCGTGCGCGAGCTCTACGCCTGGCTCTTCGGCGAGCAGCTGCCCGAGAAGGAGGCCGCGGCCGCCGCGGCGGACGGCGACAGCCAGGAGCTGGGTTCGCTGACCGACCTCGGCCTCGACATGGACGACGAGACCTCGATGCCCTGGTGGCGTCGCGGCAAGCCGAAGAAGAACGACGCCTTCGACACGCCCGTCGTCGACGAGTCGGAGGCGGAGACCGCCATCACCCCGGAGCCTGCCGCCGACGGCGGCTTCGACCTCGAGCTGCTCGAGGACCTCGTGCGTGCCGAGGACGCCGTCAAGCGCTTCACCGGCGAGGTGGAGACGGGCGTCGCCACCGGCATCCGCGACGACGGCGCGACCGAGGTGCTCGGCGCCGTCGCGCTCGACCAGCCCGGCGAGGAGGCCGCACCGGCTCCCGCTCCGCGCGGTGCTCCCGCGTCCCGCCGCCCGTACCGCCTGCCGACGGCCGCCATGCTCGGCGCCGGCACGCCGCCGAAGCTGAAGACCCCGGCGAACGACGAGATCATCGCCGCGATCACGAGCGTGCTCGGCCAGTTCCAGGTCGACGCGAAGGTCACCGGGTTCACCCGCGGCCCGAGCGTGACGCGCTACGAGATCGAGCTCGGGCACGGCGTCAAGGTCGAGCGCGTCACCGCGCTCGCGAAGAACCTCTCCTACGCGGTCGCCTCGAACGAGGTCACGATCCTCTCGCCGATCCCCGGCAAGAGCGCCATCGGCGTCGAGATCCCGAACCGCGATCGCGAGATCGTGTCGCTCGGCGACGTGCTGCGCTCCGGGTCGGCCACGAAGAACCCGCATCCGATGACGATCGGCCTGGGCAAGGACGTCGAGGGCGGCTTCGTCGTCGCGAACCTCGCGAAGATGCCCCACCTCCTCGTGGCCGGCTCCACCGGCTCCGGCAAGTCGACGTTCATCAACTCGATGATCACGAGCGTGCTCATGCGCGCGAAGCCCGCCGAGGTGCGGATGGTGCTCATCGACCCGAAGCGGGTCGAGCTGGCCGCCTACACCGGCGTGCCCCACCTCATCACGCCCATCATCACGAACC
Source organism: Schumannella sp. GW821-FHT10F01 (assembly GCF_058809295.1). Lineage (NCBI taxonomy): Bacteria > Bacillati > Actinomycetota > Actinomycetes > Micrococcales > Microbacteriaceae > Schumannella > Schumannella sp. GW821-FHT10F01. The sequence goes on along the minus strand of NZ_JBXASM010000006.1, from coordinate 94,526 downwards.
CGAAGAAGGCCGCCGAGGCGCTGCAGTGGGTCGTGAAGGAGATGGACATGCGGTACGACGACCTCGCGTCGTTCGGGTTCCGCCACGTCGACGACTTCAACCGCGCCGTGCTGGCCGACGAGATCAAGCTGCCCGCCGGGTCCGAGCGCAAGCTCCAGCCCTACCCGTACCTGCTCGTCGTCGTCGACGAGCTCGCCGACCTCATGATGGTCGCCCCGCGCGACGTCGAGGACTCGATCGTGCGCATCACGCAGCTCGCGCGCGCCGCCGGCATCCACCTCGTGCTCGCGACCCAGCGGCCGAGCGTCGACGTGGTGACGGGCCTCATCAAGGCGAATGTGCCGTCGCGGCTGGCCTTCGCGGTGTCGAGCATGACCGACTCCCGCGTCATCCTCGACCAGCCCGGCGCCGAGAAGCTCATCGGTCACGGCGACGGCCTGTTCCTGCCCATGGGCGCCTCGAAGGCGATCCGCGTGCAGGGCGCCTGGGTGCAGGAGGCCGAGATCGCGGCCGTCGTCGGCCACGTCACCGAGCAGGCCCGCCCCGAGTACCGCGACGACGTCGCCGCGGTCGTCGAGAAGCGCGAGATCGACGCCGACATCGGCGACGACCTCGAGCTGCTGCTCCAGGCCGCCGAGCTCGTGGTGAACACGCAGTTCGGCTCGACGTCGATGCTGCAGCGCAAGCTCCGAGTCGGCTTCGCCAAGGCCGGTCGCCTGATGGACCTGCTCGAGTCGCGCGAGATCGTCGGCCCCTCCGAGGGCTCGAAGGCCCGCGATCTGCTGGTCTCCGCCGACCAGCTCCCGGATGTGCTCGCCCGCCTGCGCGGCGGCGGTCCGTCCGGCGAGGGCGCCCCGGCATCCTCCGCGCCGCGGTCGGTGCCGCCGACCGGCGGGATGACCGGGGACGACGACCCGATCGGGGCGATGACCAGCGGCTATCCTGAGGACGACGGCCCCTCGGACGAGGACGCCTGGGATCTGACCGGCAGGGGGTAGGCGGTGGCCGTATCCGAGCCGCGTCAGAACCCGATGCGGGGGCGCGTCGTGAGCGACGGCGAGGGCCGCGCGAGCCTGGGCAACATCGCCAACATCATCACCGTCGTCCGGATCCTCATGGCGCCGGTGTTCGTTTGGCTCCTGCTCATCGACGACGGGCGCGACGGCGTGCTCCGCTGGGTGGCCGCCGCGCTGTTCCTGGTCGCGATCCTCACCGACTCGGTCGACGGGTTCCTGGCCCGCCGGCTCAACCTCGTCACCGACTTCGGCAAGCTCGTCGATCCGATCGCCGACAAGATCCTCATCGGCGGCGCGCTGGTCGGCCTCTCGATCCTCGGCGAGCTGTGGTGGTGGGTCACCGCGCTCATCCTGCTCCGCGAGGTCGGCATCACCGTCTTCCGCTTCATCGCGTTGCGCGACCGCGTGATCGCCGCGTCGCTCGCCGGCAAGATCAAGACCTGGGCGCAGTCCGTCGCGGTGTCGGTCATGCTCGTGCCGCTCGACCGCCTCGTCGGCGACTGGTACCTCGTGCTCGGCTGGGTGCTCATGGGCATCGCGCTCGTCCTCACCGTCTACAGCGGCATCGAGTACCTCGTGCAGGCGCGGCGGGCGGACCGCGTCCGCTCCGAGCACGTCCTGCCGGAGCATCCGGCGGCGTGACCGCCGTCGAGCGGATCGTCGAGCGGCTCCGCCGGCGGGAGCTCACCCTCGCGGTCGCCGAGTCGCTGACCGGCGGGCTGCTGGTCGCCGAGCTGGTGTCCGTGCCCGGCGTCTCCGAGGTGCTGCGCGGGGGAGTGGTCGCCTACGACACCGCGATCAAGCGGTCGGTGGTCGGGGTCGACGCCGCGCTGCTCGCCGAGCACGGACCCGTGCATCCGGAGGTGGCGCGCCAGCTCGCGGACCGCGTCCGGACGGCGCTGGCGGTCGACGGCGTGCCGGCGCGCGCGGGCCTCGGCACGACCGGCGTCGCCGGTCCCGGGCCGCAGGACGGGCACCCGGCGGGCACCGCGTTCATCGCGGCTGCCCTCGATGGTGACGTTCGCGTGCGGGCGCTCCGGCTCGACGGCGACCGCGGGGCCATCCGACGGGCCGTCGTCTCCGAATCCCTGGTGCTGCTCGGCGAGCTGCTCGACTCCTCGGAGGCGTGAACGGCCGGGCGCGGCGTCCCTCCGATTGGGACTTCAGGAATAGCGTCCGTTTCGATCAGGTTAAAACCACCGAGTCACACACGTGGCACACAGTCCGTCCTGGTTAGCATCGACGAACCGGGACGGTGTTACAGTTGCCGCCCGGTCCGGGTCGGCAGGTACGAGTGAAGGAGGATCCCATGGTTCTGGTTCGTCAGGAGATCGGCGACGTCCTCCGCGATGTGCGCCTGCAGAAGGCCATGACGCTGCGCCAGGTCGCGAGCCGCGCGAGCGTCGCCCTGGGCTACCTCAGCGAGGTGGAGCGCGGGCAGAAGGAAGCGAGCTCGGAGATCCTCGCGTCGGTCGCCGACGCCCTGGACACCCCGATCTCGATGATCATGCGCGAGGTCGGCGACCGCCTGGCCGTGCTCGAGGGCGTGGATGCCGGATCGCTCCGGCCCGTCGTCCCCGACACGCTGCCCGACGAGCTCGTCGCCGAGTTCGACAGCGGGCTCGTCGCGCGCTGAGCACCACGACATCGAGCCCCGGTCCCGTGCGGACCGGGGCTTCGTCGTCCTAGCGTGGAGATCATGAAGCTCACCGAGTTCCGCCGGGCGGTCGCCGACGAGTTCGGCGGCGCCTACGGCCGCGTGCTGACGCAGGACACCGTGCTCGCCGAGCTCGGCTCGCGCACGCCGGACGAGGCGCTCGAGGCCGGCGTGCCCGCCGGCGACGTCTGGGCGGCCCTCTGCGTCGCCCACGACGTGCCCGTGGCGCGCCGTCACGGCGTCGGGCTGCCGCAGCCCGGCGCGCGCTGACCTCCGACACGCCGCGCGGAGATCTCTCGAACATCCGTTCGGATGTGGATATCCTTCCTCCACAGGCTCGTTCGAACCCGTGAACTGCACATGACGGCCCGTCGCTCCCACTGGATGTCGGAGCCCGGGCGTAGCGTGCGGGACATCGGTTCGGAGACGAGCCGTAGCCCTGTCGGGATGCCGGAGACCTTGCACCATCGGTCGATGGCGACGACGACAGCAGATGGGCGGCAACCGCGAGCGACGCTCGCCGAACATGGAGGAAGACCGATATGCCCACCACCGCAGACCGCGAGAAGGCCCTCGAGACCGCGCTCGCCCAGATCGACCGACAGTTCGGAAAGGGCACGGTGATGCGGCTCGGCAGCGACGAGCGCGCCCCCGTCGCCGTCATCCCGACCGGCTCCATCGCCCTCGACGTCGCGCTCGGCATCGGCGGGCTCCCGCGCGGCCGCATCATCGAGATCTACGGCCCGGAGTCGTCCGGAAAGACGACGCTGACGCTGCACGCGATCGCCAACGCCCAGCGCAACGGCGGCATCGCGGCGTTCATCGACGCGGAGCACGCGCTCGACCCCGAGTACGCCAAGAAGCTCGGCGTCGACATCGACTCGCTGCTCGTCTCGCAGCCCGACACCGGCGAGCAGGCGCTCGAGATCGCCGACATGCTCGTGCGCTCCGGCTCGATCGACCTCATCGTCATCGACTCCGTCGCGGCGCTCGTGCCGCGCGCCGAGATCGAGGGCGAGATGGGCGACTCCCACGTCGGCCTCCAGGCCCGCCTCATGTCGCAGGCGCTCCGCAAGCTCACCGGCGGACTGAACCAGACGCAGACCACGATGATCTTCATCAACCAGCTGCGCGAGAAGATCGGCGTGTTCTTCGGCAGCCCGGAGACCACCGCGGGCGGCAAGGCGCTGAAGTTCTACGCGTCGGTCCGCCTCGACATCCGCCGCATCGAGACGCTGAAGGACGGCGCCGACGCGGTCGGCAACCGCACCCGCGTCAAGGTCGTCAAGAACAAGATGGCGCCGCCCTTCAAGCAGGCCGAGTTCGACATCCTCTACGGCGTCGGCATCTCCCGCGAGGGCAGCCTGATCGACTACGGCGTCGAGCACGAGATCGTGCGCAAGTCCGGCGCCTGGTACACCTACGACGGCGACCAGCTGGGCCAGGGCAAGGAGAACGCGCGCAACTTCCTGCTCGAGAACCCGGACACCGCCGCCGAGATCGAGACGAAGATCCTCACGAAGCTGGGTATCGGCGCCGCCGGCAAGGCCGCTGCCGTCGAGGCGGCTCCGGTCGACTCGATCCAGGAGAAGATCGCCTCGCGCAAGGCCGCCAGCGCCTGACCCGGAGGCCGGGCTCGCGTTCCGCGGGCCCGGTGCTCCTGTCAGACACGCGCATCTGCTGAGCCGGCGCGTTCGTCAGACCAGCCCCTTCCGGCGCCACCCATCCACCGCGACAGTCCGAGGAGCGCACGATGAGCGAGTCCGACGACCGGCTGGCCCCGGTCACCTACCTGCCCGGCACTCCGAGGCCGTCCGACGGCTCTCGTCGTATCGGCGATCACCCGGCCGGGTCCCGGCTGCCGACCCTGCGCAGCGTCTATGGCGAGGCAGAGACCGGCGAGGCAGAGACCGGGGAGTCGGGGGCCGACGAGCGCGCCTCGGCCGGAGGGTCGGCGAACGGAGCGGATGCCGGACCGGATGCGTCCGCGGCGACCCCGGACGAGCGCGCCGCCGCCCGCTGGAACGTGCCGGTCATCGGCGCCGCGCCGGCCGGAGCGGCGTCGGATCGGGCAGGGTCGGCGGCCGAAGCCGCCTCGGAGCACGCGGCCGCATCGGAGCACGACGCCGAGTCGGAGGACGACGACGACGAGCTGCCTGCCCATCGCATCGAGGCCGTCTCGATGCGCGCGCTCGGACGCCGTGGACTCTCGCGCCGTGAGCTCGAGCGCACGCTGCGCGATCGGGGTGCCGGTGCCGAGGCGATCGAGACGGAGATCGTGCGGCTGGAGTCGGTGGGGCTCATCGACGACATCGCGCTGGCGCAGAACCTCGTCGGCACGCTGCAGGAGCGCAAGGGCCTCGGGCGCACCGGGGTCGCCGCCGAGCTGACGCGCCGGCTGCTCTCGCCCGCGGCCATCGAGTACGCGCTCGAGCTGATCGACACCGGCGACGAGCTCGCCCGCGCCCGCGAGCTGGCCGCCGGCCGCGCTCGCCAGCTGCGCGGGCTCGACCACGACACCGCCGTGCGCCGGCTCTCGTCGTGGCTCGCGCGCCGCGGCTACTCCGGCAGCACGATCCGCACCGCGGTCGACGCCGCGCTGCCCCGAAACCCCGGCTCGACCGTCCGCTTCCGCTGATTCTGCGCCGGCGACGGGCGGTGTCCCGGAGGCATCGCCCGCCTCCGGACCCCTACCCTGGGAAGTGAACACTTCTCGTCCGGTTCAGGGGGTGCCGAGCGCATGTCGAACAGCCTCGCCGCGCTCAGCGGTGCCGCGGAACGCCGCATCCGGGTTGCGACCGCCTGGGTGAGCGTCTCCGCGTCGGTCGTCGTCACCCTCATCGGGTTCATCACCATCGGCACCGGATTCGCCGGCGTCACCGGCGCGCTCGGCGGCGAGCGCGGCGACTACCCCTGGGATGCGGATCGGCCGCTCGCCGCCCAGCACGACGGCGACGAGTGGTTCGCCGACCGGAGCGGCTACATCGAGCTGCCCGACGCCGAGGCGACCCAGCCGCTCGTGATCTCCCCGGTCGGCTCGACCGGTGACGCGTATGTGCGGCTGTACGCCGACGATCCGACCGACGAGATCGACCGCTACTACTTCCCGGCGAGCATCGGCTCGATCTACGCGGACGACGAGCAGGTGCTCGCGATCCCGTTCGAGCACGGCGTCCGCATCTGGGTCCGCTCGGACGGTGCGTGGCGCCTGAAGATCGCCGGTCTGGAGGCGGACGAGATCACGGACACGCAGGGCGGCAAGGGCAACCGGTTCCTCGTCTACCGAGGAGATGCGCTCAGCGCGCACGTCCGGTTCGAGGGGGAGGGACTCTTCCTGTTCCGGATCTGGACCGATGACGGCGACGAGACTCCGATCATCGAGTCCGACCCGGTCGACACGCGGGTGTCGTGGAAGCTCAGCCGCACCGTGATCTTCCAGGTGCAGTCGGATGCCGACCGCGGCGCCTGGTTCATCGACATCGACGAACTCGCCTCGCCCTCGCCGGGCACCGGCGCCGGCGGGGATCCGGCTCCGGGCGGCAGCCCCGCTCCGAGCACGACCCCGTCGCCAGACCCCGATCCGGAAGGCACCTGATGGCCGCTGCGCACCGCGGATTCGCCGACGTGCTCGACGACGCGCTGAAGGCGCGCCTGCCGCTCATCTACATCGAGTCGAGCGAGGAGCTCCGGGTCCTCGACGAGGTCACCAGGGTGGCCGGCGCGCTCCGACGCCCTCGTCCGGTGTGGACCTGGTCGACCACCGTCGGCCTGGTCGGCCCCGACGGCAAGGTCGTCGGCAACACCGCAGGCGCCGTCCGGGCGCTGGAGGTGGCGATGGCCGCCGAGGAGAGTGCGGTCTACCTGTTCAACGACCTGCACGCCCAGCTCGGCACCGACCACCGGCCCGGCGATCCCACGGTGATCCGCAAGCTGAAGGAGGCGGCCCTCGACTTCCGGCAGTCGGAGGCGGCGAAGACGATCGTGCTCGCGTCGGCCGTGCGTGCGATCCCGCCGGAGCTCGACAAGCTGACCACCCTGCTCGACTTCCCCCTGCCGGGCCGCGACGAGCTCGCCGTCCTGCTCGACACCCTCATCGACGCGAACCGCAGCGCCGGCGTGAAGGTCGACGCCGACGCGAAGGTCCGGGAGCAGCTGGTGCAGGCGGCGCTCGGACTCACCATGATCGAGGCGGAGAACGCCTTCGCCCGCGCGATGGTCGACGACGGCCGACTCGACCGGGCCGACATCGCCGTGGTGCTCGACGAGAAGCGCCAGGCCGTGCGCAAGGCGGGGCTGCTGGAGTTCCTGAAGAACGACCTGGACCTCGACGGCGTCGGCGGGCTCAGCAACCTCAAGCGCTGGCTGTCGCGGCGGGAGGGCGCCTGGCTCAGCGGGGCCGAGGCCTTCGGCCTCCCGTCACCGAAGGGCGTGCTCATCACGGGGGTGCCGGGCTGCGGCAAGTCCCTCACGGCGAAGTCGACGGCGGCGAGCTGGGGCCTGCCCCTGCTCCGCCTCGACATCGGCCGGGTCTTCTCCGGGCTCGTCGGCTCATCGGAGCAGAACCTGCGCACGGCCATCGCCACGGCCGAGGCGGCCGCGCCCTGCATCCTCTGGGTCGACGAGATCGAGAAGGGATTCTCGGGGGTATCCGGCCAGCAGGACGCGGGCACGAGTGCGCGGGTCTTCGGCTACTTCCTGACCTGGATGCAGGAGAAGACCGCGCCGGTATTCGTCGTCGCGACCGCGAACAACATCGAGTCGCTGCCGCCGGAGTTCATCCGCAAGGGCCGCTTCGACGAGGTGTTCTTCGTCGACCTGCCGACCCAGCTGGAGCGCCGGCAGATCTGGGCCATCCAGCTCGGCGCGCGCTCGCGCGACGGCAACGGGCTCGCCGCGCTGGCCGTCGATCCGACGGCGCTCGACGACCTCGCCGAGATCAGCGACGGCTACTCCGGCGCGGAGATCGAGCAGGCCGTCGTCGTCGGGCTGTACGAGGCGTGGAACGACCATCGCGAGGTGGTCGTCGGCGATCTCGAGCACGCGATCACCACGACCATCCCGCTGTCGATCACGCAGTCCGAGCAGGTCGAGCGGATCCGACGCTGGGCGGAGATCCGCGCCGTCCGCGCCACCGGCAGCGAGGACATCGCGCCGACCGAGGCGGTGGCGACCGAGCCCGCCGCGCCACCGGCGCCGGCCGCGGTGCGCCGCGGCGGCCGCACGGTCGAGTTCTGAGCCGGCACGAGGACGAGAGGACGACGGCGATGGCACGCAAGCAGCTGGTGGTGCGGATCTCGCGCGACGGCGCGGTGGAGGCCGAGACGGTCGGCATGGTCGGCGAGGAGTGCCTCGACTACTTCTCCGTGCTCGAGGACCTGCTCGACGCCGAGGTCGTGGATTCGACCTACACCGCCGACTACGCGCGGGCCCGCGCGACCGAGGACGTGGATGCCGCGGCGCAGCGGCGCGCGTCGGCCGCCACGGCCGCGCAGGACGAGGACACGCAGACGGTCGGCGGCGACACGTGATCGCACTCGATCTCGCCGCGACGGCGCCGGCCGCGGCCGTCGGCGCACCGCTGGCCTGGGCCCGATTCCTCGCCGCGACGTCGGTGGAGGGCCCGGGAATCCGCGCTGCGCTCTGGGTGCAGGGCTGCTCGGTGCGCTGCCCCGGCTGCTTCAATCCGCACCTCTGGGCGGACCGCGGCGGCATCCGGGAGGATGCGGCGGCGGCCGGTGAGCGCTTCGCCGACGAGGCGGCGGCGGCCGGCGCCGAGGGACTCACGCTGCTCGGCGGCGAGCCGATGGATCAGGCTGACGCCACGGCCGCGGTCGCCGAGGCGTTCCGCGCCCGCGGTCTGACCGTGATGACGTTCACCGGCTACCGCCACGGCGACCTCGTGCGCTGGGCGGAGCGACGGCCCGACCTCGCTCGGCTGCTCGCGGCGACCGACCTGCTCGCCGACGGGCCGTTCCTGCGGGAGCGGCCGGACCACCGCCGTCCCTGGATCGGCTCCGAGAACCAGGGCCTCCGCGCGCTCACACCCGTCTACGCGGCGGAGGTCGCCCGGCTCGAGCGCGACGGCGGGCGCGACCGGCTCGAGGTGCGCATCGCCCGCGACGGCACCGTCGCCGTCAACGGCTGGGCCGACGACGCCGTGCTGGCCGAGCTGCTCGACGACCTCGGACCGCGCACGGACCGCGTGGCGGACCGGCAGACCGACTCCGGAAGGAGCGCGCCATGAGCGCCACCATCATCCTGCTGCCCTGGATGATCGCCGCCCTCGCGACGGGGGCCGCCACGAGCGCCGCCGGCGCCGCGGGCGCTGCGAACGGGATCGCGAGCCTCGCCGACGGATCCGCCGCGCTGCAGGTGCGCACGCGGATGAAGGACATCGGCCTGCTCCGCGCGGCGCTGGAGGATCTCGGCGCCGACGAGGTCGAGTCCGGTGACGACCACGTGCGCGCCAGGGCCGGCGAGCTGGAGCTGGAGATGCACCGCGCCGAGGACGGCGTCTGGACCGCGCACGTCTCCCGCCCCGGCGTCGCCGAGCCGGAGCAGGATCGGGTCGTCGCGCTGCTGACCGACCTCGACCGCGCCTACGCGGCGCGGGTGCAGTCCGCCGTCGCGGACCGGATCCGGCAGCGCGCCGGTGCTGCCGGACTGGACCTGGTCTCGGAGTCGGTCGGCGAGGACCAGACGGTGACGATGCTGCTCGACGTCAGGGACGGATCGTGAGCTGGACTCCGAGCATCGAGCGTCCGCCGAGCTGGGGGCTGCTGCTCGGCGCCAGCTCCTGGATCCTGCTGGTGCTCGTGCCCTACGGCTGGACGACCTGGCTCGGCTTCCTCATCGCCGGGGTGCTCGCGTTCCAGACCTCCGCCTTCGTCGGCGCCGCGATCTACGGCGTGGCGCTGATCGTGCTCCGCTCGATCGACGACGCGGCCGTCGTCATCGTGCTGTCGGGCATCGTGCAGCTCGTCGCGCTCGTGCACGCGATCATCGTCAACCGCCAGCTGCTGCGGACGCTCGTCTGGCGACGTGAGAACGGCCAGCGGATGATCGGCCCCGGGTCGCGCAGCCCCGGCCGCGACGGCATCCCGAGCGCCGGCGGGCGAGCCGCGACGGCCGGCGGCCGGCCGTCGACGCCGCGCCGGCGCGTGTCGGGCGGGCGGTCCGTCGTCGAGTCGCCGGCCGAGGCCGTCGCGCTCGTCGCCGCCGCCGACCGGGAGCGTGCCGCGCTGCTCGATACGGCGAGCGGGCCGGACTCGGCGGAGCGGCCGGCCGCCCCGGCGCGGCGCCGCCGCGGATCGGCGAAGCCCCGCACCCGACGAACTCGCGCGTCGGGCGCGTCCACGACGGCCGCGGGCGGATCGTCGGCCGCCGCGTCCACCGGGACCGGATCCGTGCGGGTGCCCGAGACCGGATCCGTGTCGGCCAGCGCCGGCCCGCCGATCGATGTCAACTCCGCACCCGAGCGGCAGCTCGCGGAGCTCCCGGGCATGACGCCGGAGCTCGCGCGGAGCGCCGTCGAAGCCCGGAGCGCGGCTCCGTTCGCCTCCCTGCGCGACTTCGCGGACACCCTCGGTCTGCCGCCGCACGAGTTCGCCCGGCTGCGCGGACGGGCCGTGTGCGAGGCGGTCTCGCGTCCTCCTGCCCGCGGTCCTCGCCGGATCGAGCTCTGATCGGCTGCGGATCGAGCGCCGATCGAGGCCCTGCCGGCCCGCTGCGGTCACGCGGGTGCTCCCCGAATGCGGGGGCGACGGGGCGGGGAGGGCCGGGCTACCGTCGGAGCACATCGCGTCCGGTCCCGACGGGCGCGTCGACACGACGGGGGTTCCCATGCCCGCTGAGCAGACCATCACCGAGCTCGATGCCGGCACGCTCGCCGAGCTCGACCAGCAGCGAGCCTGGGTCGCCGAGCGCGCCGACGGCGGCTCCGGCGTCCGCGCCGCAGCGGCCGACGCGGCGGTGCGCCTGCAGCAGGTCGACGCCGTGCTGGCCTCGGGCGTGGATCCGTCCGCGTCCTGGGAGCTCGAGGCGCTCGGCGTGGTGCTGGGCGATGCGCTCGCGGAGCGGCTCGGCGTGCCGTGGGTCCTCGTCGAGGACGAGTACGGCCGCGATCCCGCGCTGCTCGCCGGTGCCGGACCCGTGCTGGTCTTCCCGCGCACGATGATCTCCAAGCGGGTCGGCCGCGGCGAGAGCGTCCGCGCGATCGAGCTGTTCCTCACCGTCTGCCGGGGCGTCGCCGAGCACGTCTGAGCGGACCCGCGAGCGCCGGTCGGCGGCATCCGCCGGACGTAGACTGTCGCCACCATGACGCTGGTCGAGACCTCACCCGCCCCGCGCCCCACGACGGGCCGCACCTACGAGGTGCGCACGTTCGGGTGCCAGATGAACGCGCACGACTCCGAGCGGCTCAGCGGCTCGCTCGAGGCCGCCGGCTACGTGAAGGCCGATCTCGGCTCGGCCGCGGACGTCGTCGTGATCAACACCTGCGCGGTGCGCGAGAACGCGGACAACAAGCTCTACGGCACCCTCGGGCACCTCGCCGCCGCGAAGCGCGAGCGGGACGGCATGCAGATCGCCGTCGGCGGCTGCCTCGCCCAGAAGGACAAGTCGACCATCCTCGACAAGGCGCCCTGGGTGGACGTCGTGTTCGGCACCCACAACATGGGCTCGCTCCCGACCCTGCTCGAGCGGGCTCGCCACAACGACGAGGCGCAGCTCGAGATCCTCGAGTCGCTCGACGTGTTCCCGTCCACGCTGCCCACGCGCCGCGAGTCGCTCGCGAGCGGCTGGGTGTCGATCAGCGTCGGCTGCAACAACACCTGCACCTTCTGCATCGTGCCCGCGCTGCGCGGCAAGGAGCGCGACCGCCGGCCCGGCGACATCCTCAGCGAGATCCAGCTGCTCGTCGACGACGGCGCGATCGAGGTCACGCTGCTCGGCCAGAACGTGAACTCCTACGGCGTCGAGTTCGGCGACCGCCAGGCGTTCGGCAAGCTGCTGCGCGCCGCGGGCGCCATCGAGGGGCTGGAGCGCATCCGCTTCACGAGCCCGCACCCGGCCGCGTTCACCGACGACGTGATCGACGCGATGGCGGAGACCCCGTCCGTGATGCCGCAGCTGCACATGCCGCTGCAGTCCGGCTCCGATCGCGTGCTCAAGGCCATGCGGCGCTCCTACCGCTCCGAGCGCTTCCTCGGCATCCTCGACCGCGTGCGCGATCGGATGCCCCAGGCAGCGATCAGCACCGACATCATCGTCGGCTTCCCCGGCGAGACCGAGGAGGACTTCGCCGAGACGCTCCGGGTCGTCGAGCAGGCCCGCTTCGCGAGCGCCTTCACGTTCCAGTACTCGATCCGGCCGGGCACGCCCGCCGCGACGATGGCCGACCAGCTGCCGAAGGAGGTCGTGCAGGAGCGCTACGAGCGCCTGATCGAGCTCCAGGAGCGCATCTCGGGAGAGGAGAGCGCGGCGCTCGTCGGCCGGTCCGTCGAGGTGCTCGTCGCGCCCGGTGAAGGCCGCCGCGACGCCGAGACCCGCCGCTGGTCCGGCCGCGCCGAGGATGGCCGGCTCGTCCACTTCGAGCTCACCGAGGGCAGCCCCGTGCCGCGCCCGGGCGACGTCGCCACCGTCACGGTCAGCCGCGCCACCCCGCACTACCTCATCGCCGACTCGGCGGACGGCTCGCCGGTGCCGGTGCGCCGCACACGCTCGGGCGACGCCTGGGACCGCCAGGACGCGGAGTCGTGCGGCGTGCCCGCCCACGGCACCACGACGGCGTCCGGCGGCGGGATCGGGCTCGGACTGCCGATGCTGCGCGACGGGCTCGGCGCCGCGTCCGTCCGCTGATCGGACGGGCGTGACCGAGGTCGCCCCGGACGGGCTGCTCGTCACCGTCGTCGGCGCCACCGGTACGGGCAAGAGCGCCCTCTCGCTCGACCTCGCCGAGCGGCTCGCCGCGCGCGGGCGTCCGGCGGAGATCGTCAACGCCGACGCGATGCAGCTCTACCGCGGCATGGACGTCGGCACCGCGAAGCTGCCGGAGGCGGAGCGCCGCGGCATCCCGCACCACCTCCTCGACGTGCTGGAGCCGCGCGAGGATGCCAGCGTCGCGGCGTACCAGCCTGCCGCGCGCGAGGCGATCGCGGGCATCGTCGCGCGCGGCGCCGTTCCGATCCTCGTCGGCGGCAGCGGCCTCTACGTCGCGAGCGTCGTCGGCGACTTCGCCTTCCCGGCGCGCGACCCGGAGGTGCGCGCCCGGCTCGAGGCGGAGCTCGCGGCGTCCGGACCGGGCGCGATGCATGTGCGCCTGCGGGCGCTGGACCCGGACGCCGCGACGGCGATCGGGCCCGCGAACGGCCGGCGGCTGGTGCGGGCGCTCGAGGTGATCGAGCTGACCGGCGAGCCGTTCGGCTCCGGCCTGCCCGACGAGCGGACGACGTGGATGCCGACCGTGACCCTCGCGCTCGGCCTCGACCGGGCCGCGCTCGTGCCGCGGCTCGACGCGCGCGTCGAGCGGATGTGGCGCGACGGGCTCGTCGAGGAGGTCGCGCGGCTCGAGCCGGCGGGGCTGGGCACGACCGCCGCGCGCGCGATCGGCTACGCCCAGGCGCTGGCGCAGCTGCACGGCGAGACGGGGGAGCGGGACGCGATCGAGCAGACCGCCGCGCTGACCCGGCGGTACGCGCGGCGCCAGGTCTCGTGGTTCCGGCGGGACGACACCGCGCTCCGGCTCGACGCCGACGACCCGCGCCGCACCGACCTCGCAGTCGAGGCCGTCGTCGCGCGGCTAGCCTGATCCCGTGGACACCCTCCGCTTCACCAAGGGCCAGGGCACGGGCAACGACTTCGTGCTGCTCAGCGACCCGGACGGCGCGCTCGACCTGCCGCCGGAGCGCGTGCGCGTGATCGCGCACCGCCGGTTCGGCGTCGGCGGCGACGGCGTCATCCGCGCCGTGCGCAGCGCCGCGATCCCGGACGGCGCCGCGTCGCTCGAGGAGGACCCGTCGGCCGAGTGGTTCATGGACTACCGCAACGCCGACGGCAGCGTCGCCGAGATGTGCGGCAACGGCATCCGGGTGTTCGGCGAGTACCTGATCACCGAGGGGCTGGCCGAGATCGCCGTCGGCCAGACCGTCTCGATCGGCACCCGGACCGGCGTCCGGGCGCTCCGCCGCACCGAGGAGGGGTGGGCCGCCGACCTCGGCGCCTTCAGCATCGACCCGGGCGACGAGCTCGTCGCCGCGACCGGGCTCGACGTCGACCGCCCCGGGCTCGCGATCGACATGGGCAACCCGCACGTCGTGGTCGCGCTCGCCGACGACGACGAGCTGGAGGCCCTCGACCTGGCCCGCGCGCCGAAGGTCACCCCGCGCCCCGAGCACGGCGCGAACATCGAGTTCGTCGTGCCCGCGGAGCCGCTCATCGCGGCGGGGATCGGCCGCATCCGGATGCGCGTGCACGAGCGCGGCAGCGGCGAGACGCTCTCGTGCGGCACCGGTGCGGCCGCGGCGGCCGTGGCGACCCGCTGGTGGGCCGGGGACTCGGCGCCCGACAGCTGGGAGGTCCGGGTGCCGGGCGGCGTGCTCGGCGTACGCATGTTCGGCCGGAACGGCGTCGAGCACGCGGAGCTCAGCGGCCCCGCCGAGCTCATGTTCACGGGCGTCATCGAGGCGTAGCCCGCATCCGACCCGGGGGCGGTTGAGCCGACCCGGGTGGCTGAGCCGCCCCGGGTGGCTGAGCCGCCCCGGGTGGCTGAGCCTGTCGAAGCCCCGACCTCCCCCTCCAGTCGCGCGGCCTCATCCGCTCGGCCGATCCGAGTGAGTGAGCACCGTGCGTACCGTCGCAGGGTGCCCCTCGACGTCCACCTCGCGATCCCGGCGTTCCCGACCCTGCTCGTGCCGGCCGCCATCGCGTTCCTGCTGCTGCTCGCCCGGCTGCGGCGCCGCGCCGCGCTGACCCTGCCGCGGCTCGGGCTCGCGATCGTGGTCTGCGTCTACGGGGTCGGCGTGCTGCGCTCGGTGCTCCTGCCGTTCGGCCTGCTGCTCGGCGAGTCCCGGTCGCAGCTGGCGCCGTTCGGGGCGTTCGTCCAGCTCGTGCCGCTCGCCGACGCGGATCCCGAGGGCATCGCGCTCAACGTGCTGCTGTTCGTGCCGCTCGGCGTGCTGCTGCCGCTCCTCCTGCGACGTCCGAGCGCGCTGCGGATGCTCGCGGTCGCCGCCGCGATCAGCCTCGGCATCGAGCTCACGCAGCTGCTGATGGACGCCACGATCAGCACCGGGCGCGTCGCGGACATCGACGACCTGCTCGCGAACACGGCCGGCGCGCTGCTCGGGTTGCTCGCGTTCCGGGCGGCGACGCTGGTCCCGGTCGTCGGCCGGGCGGCCGGCGCCGTCCGGTGGCCGAGTGCGACGCCGGAGGAGGGGCCCGCTCAGTCGTCGCCGAGCGGCAGCGGCTCGTCGCCGCGCCGGCGCACCCTGAGCACCCGGTAGCCCTTGCCGGTCGCCGCGCGGAGCACGGCCGCGTCGTCGTGCATCTCCGCCTGCAGCCAGCGGTGCAGCGAGTCGGAGCCGAGGTTGCGCTGCACGACGAGCCAGGCATCCGATCCGGGGCCGAGCCGCGGCAGCCAGCGCTCGAGCAGCGCGTGCAGCTCGTTCTTGCCGACGCGGATCGGCGGGTTCGACCAGATGGTGCGGAACTCGACGTCGTCGGGAACACCGTCGGGCGTCACGGCGTTGACATTGTCGAGCCCCAGGGTGAGCGCGTTCCGGCGCGTCAGCTCGAGGGCGCGCTCGTTGACGTCGACGGCCCACACCGTGGATCGCGGCGACTCGAGCGCGAGCGTGAGGGCGATCGGCCCCCAGCCGCAGCCGAGGTCGAGCAGATGCCCGCCCGGCGGCGGGGTCGGGACCGTGCCGAGCAGCACCGAGGTGCCCGTGTCGATGCGATCCGGACTGAAGATGCCGCCCGAGGTCTCGACCTCGACGTGCCGCCCGGCGAGCGTCACCGGCACCCGCTTCGGGACGAAGTCGCTGCCGGGCTGCGCCGAGAAGTAGTGGTCGCCCTCCATGAACAGAACCTATCGACTGGTAAGGAACTATCGTTAACCGCCTGATGACCGACTCCGATCCGATCCGCGACGAGGACGCCGTGGACACCTCCCTCGAGACCGCGTCCGCCGACGCCGTCGACCGCGTGCTGGCCTCCGACGGCCGGCGCGCCGCCGTGGCGCGCTTCGGCGCGGGCTCCCGCGCCTCCGCGCTGCAGGATCGCGACGACTACCTCGACGATCGCGACGGCGACCAGCTCGACCGCGAGGAGCGCGCCGCCCTGCGCCGCGTCGCCGGCCTCAGCACCGAGCTCGAGGACGTCACCGAGGTCGAGTACCGGCAGCTGCGGCTCGAGAACGTCGTGCTCATCGGCGTCTACTCCGGCGGCACGCTCGACGACGCGGAGAACTCGCTGCGCGAGCTCGCCGCGCTCGCCGAGACCGCGGGCGCCTCGGTACTCGACGGCCTGCTGCAGCGGCGTCCGCACCCGGACCCCGCCACCTACATCGGCCGCGGCAAGGCCGACGAGCTCGCCGCCATCGTGGCGAGCCTCGGCGCCGACACCGTGATCGCCGACACGGAGCTCGCGCCGAGCCAGCGCCGTGCGCTCGAGGACGTGGTGAAGGTCAAGGTCATCGACCGCACGGCCGTCATCCTCGACATCTTCAGCCAGCACGCGAAGAGCCGGGAGGGCAAGGCGCAGGTCGAGCTCGCGCAGCTCGAGTACCTGCTGCCGCGCCTCCGCGGCTGGGGCGAGTCGATGTCCAGGCAGGCGGGCGGCCAGGCCGCCGGCGGCCAGGGCATGGGCAGCCGCGGACCCGGTGAGACGAAGATCGAGCTCGATCGCCGCCGCATCCACACCCGGATGGCGAAGCTGCGCCGGCAGATCAAGGGCTACGCGCCCGCCCGTGAGGCGAAGCGCGCGAACCGCGACCGCTACGCCGTGCCCGGCGTCGCGATCACCGGGTACACGAACGCCGGCAAGTCGAGCCTGCTGAACCGCATCACGCGGGCCGGCGTGCTCGTCGAGAACGCGCTGTTCGCGACGCTCGACCCGACGGTGCGCCGCTCGCGCACCGCCGACGGCCGGCTCTACACGCTGAGCGACACGGTCGGCTTCGTACGCAACCTGCCGCACCAGCTGGTCGAGGCGTTCCGCTCCACGCTCGAGGAGGTCGGCGAGTCCGACGTCGTCGTCCACGTGGTCGACGGCGCGCATCCGGACCCGTCGGCGCAGATGGCGACCGTGCGCGACGTGATCGGCGAGGCGGGCGCCCGCGACCTGCCCGAGATCGTGGTGTTCAACAAGGCCGATCTGCTCGACGAGCCCACGCGGCTCGTGCTGCGCGGCCTCGAGCCCGGCGCCCTGTTCGTCTCCGCCCGCACGGGGGAGGGGGTCGCCGAGCTGCAGCAGCGGATCGCCGACCTGCTGCCGCAGCCGGACGTCGAGGTCGAGCTGCTCGTGCCCTACGACCGCGGCGCGATCGTGTCGTTCGCCCACGCGAACGCGCGGATCATCGACACGGCCTACGAGGAGGCCGGCACCCGCCTCACGATCCTCGCCACCGAGGCGGTCGCGGCGCAGCTGCGCGCGATGGCGGCGGAGGACGCCCGGGCGGTCTGATCCGGACGCGCGGCGACGCGCCGCCGGGCCGTGGCGGGGCTCCGCTAGGATCGACGCGCGCCGCGGGATCCCGAGGCGCGGAGCGACCGCCGAGCCCGGCACCCGCCCCACGGAGCGGCGCCGTCGGCGCCGTCATCGGAGGGTCAGGATGACTGGACACGATCGCGCGGAGGCCGTCGCGGCCTCCGTCGAGGACGCCCCGCCCCGGTTCTCCTTCGAGATCCTGCCGCCGCGCTCGCCGGCCGCCGCGAAGTCCCTCGACGTCGCGCTCGTCGAGCTCGTCGCCTCGCGTCCGGCCTTCATCTCCGTGACCTACGGGGCGAACGGCTCCTCCCGCGACGTCTCCCTCGACCTGCTCCGCCGTCTCGTGCACGAGACCGACATCTCGCCGATGGCGCACTTCACGGCGGTCGGATCCACCTACGCCGACGCCTCGCGCCTGCTGCGCGAGTTCATGGACGCCGGCATCACGAGCTTCCTCGCCCTCCGCGGCGACCCGCCGCAGGGCGTGCCCGAGGCGGAGATCGTGCTCGGCGACTTCGGCAGCGCGAGTGAGCTCGTGCAGCTCATCCACGGCGTGCAGGCCGAGCGCGAGCCGTTCCAGGCGCATCCGCTGCCGGGCGTGCCCGCCGCGCGCCGCCTCAGCTCCGGGCGCCGGGCCACGATCGCGGTCGCCGCGTTCCCGAACGGGCATCCGAGCTCCCGCTCGCGCGCGCAGGACCTCGACACGCTGCTCGCGAAGGAGGCGGCGGGGGCGAACCTCGCCATCACGCAGCTCTTCTTCGAGGCCGACGACTACCTCGGCTTCGTCGACGACGCGCGGGCGGCCGGCGTGACCATGCCGATCCTGCCGGGCATCATGCCGGTGCTCAGCGAGCCGCGGCTGCACCGCGTGCTCGAGCTCACCGGCGAGCGGATGCCGGAGCGGCTCCGCGCACTGCTGCTCGGGGCCGACGATCCCGCCGCGGCCGGCATCAGCCACGCGGCCGAGCTGGCGCGCGACGTGCTGGCCGGCGGCGCCCCCGGCGTGCACCTGTACACCTTCAACCGATCCGACGCCCCCCTCGCGGTCCTCCGCGAGGCGGGGATCCTCACCACCTCCAGGGAGACCACCGCATGACCGCCTCGACCCCGACGCGAACCCTCCTGGCCCGCGCCGCCGCCCCGCTGCTGCTCGCGCTCGCCCTGACCGGCTGCGCCGGCGGCACGGCCGGCACCGCCGAGACGAAGACCCCGTCCGCCTCGCCGACCTCGTCCGCCCCCGCGGAGTGCACCGACGTCACCGTGCGCGTGGAGTTCGGCGCGCTCGGCGGCGACCCGGTGGACGCCTGCGGCAAGGCCGGCGTCGCCACCGACGTGCTGAAGGACGCCGGCATCGCGACCGAGGGCACCGCCGACTACGGCGACGCCGTGGTCTGCCGCGTCGAGGACAAGCCCACGCCCGCCGAGGACTCGTGCGCGACGCTCTCGTCGACCGGATACTGGGCCGTCTGGGTGAAGACCTCCGCCGACGCCGCGTGGGAGTACGCGCAGGTCGGCGTGAACGAGCAGAAGGTGGAGGCCGGCCAGTCGCTCGGCCTCGTCTACACGCAGGGCGACGACTCGACGCCGCCGAAGGGCTGATGCACCGGGGCCGGCTCGCGGGACTGCGCTCGGCGGCGCTGCTGGCCGTCGGGTTCGTGCTGCTGCGCGTCGTCTACCGGATCGTGTTCGGCGGCGGCTCGGGCGGCGGCGTGCTGCTCGTCGACCTGCCGTCGATCCGGCTCGCGGGCCCGTTCGCGCACATCACGCTGCTCGGGCCGATCACGACGGGCGGCGTCGCCGCGGCGGCGATGAGCGCGGTGCCGTTCGCCGCCGTCGTGCTCGCGATCGGCGTGCTGACGGCGCTCGTCGACCTGCCGGCGCTGCTGGCCCGCGGCGCCGCGCGGGGGCCGCTCCGCACGGTCGCCCGCTCGCTCGTCGTCGCCTGGTCGACGTTCCCGGCACTGCGCGACGCGGTCGTCCGCGTGCGCGAGGCGCGCGAGCTGCGGGGGGAGCGGTCGCTCGCGTCGCTGCTCGTCCCGGTGCTCGAGCAGACGGTCGAGCGGGCCATCGCCCTCGGCGCCGCGATGGAGCTGCGCGGCTTCGCCGCCACGCGACCGGCACGACCGCGGGATGACGCCGGCGCCGACGATGACGTCGCCGCCGGGGCCGCCGTCGTGCTCGACGGCGCCGCACTCGGCTTCGCGGGCCGGACCGTGCTCTCCGGACTCGACCTCGAGCTCCCCGCGGGCGCACTGACGCTCGTCAGCGGACCGACCGGCTCGGGCAAGTCGACGCTGCTGCGCGCCGTCAGCGGGCTGCACCAGCACCTCGACGACGGCGAGCAGTCCGGTCGGATCCTCGTCGCCGGCGTCGACCGCCTCGCGGTGCCGCCGCGGGATACGGCCGCGGTGGTCGGCGTCGTGCCGCCGGTGCCGCTGTCGTTCGTCGCCGACTCCGTCGCGGGGGAGCTCGGCTTCGCGCTCGCCGTGCGCGGGGATGACGCGGCCGCGATCGACCGCCGGGTCGCGGAGGTCGCCGCCGAGCTGCGCATCGAGCACCTCGTGGGGCGTCCGGTCACCGCGCTGTCGGCGGGGGAGGCCTGCCTGGTGGCCATCGGCGGCGCCCTCGCCGCCCGCCCGCGCGTGCTGCTGCTCGACGAGCCGCTCGCCGACCTCGACGCGGCGGCGCGGGTGCGCATCGTCGAGGTCGTGGATCAGCTCGCGCACCGCGACGGGGTCTGCGTCGTCGTCGCGGACCACGCGATCGCCGAGTGGGCCGCGGTGGCGGACGCCCGGATCGTGCTCGCGGGCGGCACGGCGCGTCGCCTCGCGCGCGGATCCGGGTCTGAACACGGGGCCGGCCCGGACTCCGACCTCCGTCTCGGCGGCGAGGAGACCACGCAGACCACGGAGGCCGCGGGGGCGACGGACGCCGCCCCCGCCCGCCCGCCGATCGCCGAGATCCGGGGCGTGACGGTCCGCCACGCGGGCGTCGCCGCCGTCGAGGACGCGCGCCTCTCGCTCGCGGCGGGGGAGCTCGTCGCACTGACCGGTCCGAACGGGGCCGGGAAGAGCACGCTCCTCCGGGCGATCGCGCGACCGAGGGAGACGGGCACGGTCCTCGTGGATGGCGGCGACGTCGCGTCCCTCCGCCGGCGGGAGCGCCGTGGTGCCGTCGCGCTCGTGCCGGAGGCGTTCGACGACCTGCTGTTCGCGACGAGCGCCGCGGGGGAGTGCCGCCGCGCGGACCGCCGGGCCGCCGCCGGCGCCGCGCCGACCGCGGCGGTGCTGCAGCGCCTCCTGGCGCTCGACGACGCGGACCTCGACGAGCTGCTCGACCGGCATCCGCGCGACCTGTCTTCCGGCCAGCGGCTCTGCCTCGTCATCGCCGTCCAGCTCTCCGCGCGCCCGCGCGTGCTGCTCGTCGACGAGCCGACGCGCGGCCTCGACCCGGCGGCGCGCCGGACCGTGGGCGCGGCTCTGATGCGGGCGGCCGAGGACGGCGCGGCGGTGCTCTTCGCGACCCACGACGCCGGGTTCGCGGCGCACCGGGCCGGTCGCGGCATCGCGATGGGCGCCGGGCGCGTGCTCGAGGCGGAGGCCGCCCGATGAGCCGGCGCTGGACCGGGTGGGCGCTCGCCGCCACGAGCCTCGCGGCCCTCGCGGGCTTCGCCTGGCCGCTCGTCGTGGCCGCAGTCCCGGAGGAGGCCCAGGCGGCCGTGCCGGTCGTCGCCGTCGCGCTGCTGCCCGCCCTCGTCGTCGCGGTGGCCCTGCTGCTCGACCGCGAGATGCACAACGCCCGCACCGTCGCGATGCTCGGCGTGCTCAGCGCGGTCGGCGCCGCCGTGCGCATCGCGAGCACCGGCGTCGGCGGCGTCGAGGCCGTCTTCATCGTCCTGATCCTCGCCGGCCGCGCCTACGGCGCCCGCTTCGGCCTGCTGCTCGGCATCACGACGATCGCGCTGTCGTCCGTGCTCTGGGGCGGCATCGGGCCGTGGACGCCGTTCCAGGCCTTCGCCTGCGGCTGGGTCGCCGCGGGCGCCGGCCTGCTGCCGCGCACCGGCGGACGGACGCCGCGGCGCCGGGCGGTCGCGGAGACCGTGCTGCTGGCCGGGTACGGCGTGGTCGCGGCCTACGCCTTCGGGCTCATCATGAACCTCTGGTTCTGGCCGTTCGCCGTCGGATCGGGCACCGGCCTCTCGTACGAGCCCGGCGCGCCGCTCGGCCGCAACCTCGCGTCGTTCGGGCTGTACTCGCTCGTCACGTCGACCCTGACCTGGGACACCGTGCGGGCGATCACGTCCGCCGTCGGCATCGCGCTCGTCGGACCGGCGGTGCTGTCCGCCCTCCGCCGGGCGCGGCTCGGCGGCGCCGGACGCGGCGCCGCGGCGGGCGTCAGACCGAGAAGTAGCGCGCGTCCGGGTGGTGGAACACGAACGCGTCCGTCGACTGCTCCGGATGCAGCTGCAGCTCCTCCGACAGCTCCACCCCCATCCGCTCGGGCTTGAGCAGCTCGACCACCTTGCGGCGGTCCTCCATCTCCGGGCACGCCGGGTAGCCGAGCGAGAAGCGGGCACCCCGGTAGCGCACCTTGAGCATGCCCTCGAGGTCCGTCGGGTCCTGGGCGGCGTAGCCGAGCTCCGCCCGCACCCGCGAGTGCCAGTACTCGGCGAGCGACTCGGTGAGCTGCATGGTGAGCCCGTTGAGCTCGAGGTAGTCGCGGTAGCGGTTCTCGGCGAACAGCCGCGCGGTCACCGCGTCGACGGCGGAGCCCGCGGTCACGAGCTGCACGCCCAGCACGTCGACCTGCCCGGAGTCCTTCGACCGGATGTAGTCGGCGAGGCAGAGGTGCTCGTCGCGGCGCTGGCGCGGGAAGCTGAAGCGCATCCGCTCGGTGCCGACCGCGCCGCCCGATCCGCCGTCCGGCGAGAGCAGGCCGGGCACGCCGAGCGCGCCCGTCGGGTCGTCGCCGTGGTGCAGCACGACGAGGTCGTCGCCCTCGGAGTAGACCGGGAAGTAGCCGTAGACGACGGACGCGTCGAGGATGCCCTCGGTGAGGATGCGGTCGAGCCAGTAGCGCAGGCGCGGCCGACCCTCCTGCTCGACGAGCTCCTCGTAGCTGGCGCCGTCGTCGCCGCGGCCCGGCTTGAGCCCCCACTGCCCCATGAACGTCGCGCGCTCGTCGAGGAACGCGGCGTACTCGGCCAGCGCCACGCCCTTCACGATCCGCGTGCCCCAGAACGGCGGGGCGGGGATCGGGTTGTCCGCGGCGACCGCCGACCGCGCCGGCATGTTCTCCGGCTCGGTGGTCTGCGGGGTGGTGCGGGCGTGGATGCGCTTCTTCAGCGCGGGGAGACCGACCGACTCCGGCTCCGCGCCGCGCGCGATCGCGACCAGCGGCTCCATGAGCGCGAGGCCCTCGAAGGCGTCGCGGGCGTAGCGCACGGTGCCGTCGAACTGCGACTGGAGGTCGTCCTCGACGAAGGTGCGCGTGAGCGCGGCGCCGCCGAGCAGCACCGGCCAGCGGGTGCCGAGCCCGCGGGACGACAGCTCCTGCAGGTTCTCCTTCATCACCACGGTCGACTTCACGAGCAGGCCGCTCATGCCGATCACGTCGGCGCCGTGCTCCTCCGCGGCCTCGATGAAGGCGCTGAGCGGCTGCTTGATGCCGATGTTGATCACGTCGTAGCCGTTGTTGGTCAGGATGATGTCGACCAGGTTCTTGCCGATGTCGTGCACGTCGCCGCGCACCGTGCCGAGCACGATCGTGCCCTTGCCGGAGGCCTCCGTGCGCTCCATGTGCGGCTCGAGCAGCGCGACCGCGGTCTTCATGACCTCGGCGGACTGCAGCACGAACGGCAGCTGCATCTCGCCCTTGCCGAAGCGCTCGCCGACGACCTGCATGCCGGCCAGGAGGTGCACGTTGACGATCTCGAGCGCGGTGAGGCCGCCGGCCATCGCCTCCTCGAGGTCCGCGTCGAGCCCCTTGGCGGCGCCGTCGATGATGCGCCGCTCCAGCCGCTCGCCGACCGGCAGGGCCGCCAGCTCGGCCGCGCGCTGGTCGCGCAGCGCCGCGGAGTCGACGCCCGCGAACAGGTCGAGCATCGTGGCGAGGGGGTCGTAGGTGACCGAGCCGTCCTCGGCGCGCTCACGGCGGTCCCAGACCAGGTCGAGCGCGACCTTGCGCTGCTCGTCGGAGATGGAGGCCAGCGGCACGATCTTCGCGGCGTTGACGATCGCGGAGTCGAGGCCGGCCTCGACGGCCTCGTGCAGGAACACGGAGTTCAGCACCGAGCGGGCCGCCGGGTTGAGGCCGAACGACACGTTCGAGACGCCGAGCGTGGTGTGGATGCCGGGGTACTTCGCCGTGATGCGGCGGATCGCCTCGATCGTCTCGATCGCGTCGCGCCGGGTCTCCTCCTGGCCGGTGGCGATCGGGAACGTCAGGGCGTCGACGATGATGTCGTCGACGCGCATGCCCCAGTCGCCGACGAGCGCGTCGACGAGCCGCGAGGCGATGCGCACCTTGTCGTCGGCGGTGCGCGCCTGGCCCTGCTCGTCGATGGTCAGCGCGACGACCGCGGCGCCGTGCTCCTGGACGAGCGGCATGATCCGGCCGAAGCGGGAGTCCGGCCCGTCGCCGTCCTCGAAGTTGACCGAGTTGACGACCGGGCGGCCGCCGATGAGCTCCATGCCGGCCTGCAGCACCGCCGGCTCGGTCGAGTCGACGACGAGCGGCAGCGTCGAGGCGCTCGCGAGCCGCGAGACGACCTCGCGCACGTCGGCCACGCCGTCGCGCCCCACGTAGTCGATGCAGACGTCGAGCAGGTGGGCGCCCTCGCGCACCTGGGCCCGCGCGATGTCGACGCAGTCCTCCCAGCGCGACTCGAGCATCGCGTTGCGGAACGCGAGGGAGCCGTTCGCGTTCGTCCGCTCGCCGATCGCCAGGTAGGAGGCGTCCTGGCGGAACGGCACGTGCTGGTAGAGGCTGGCGACGCCGGCCTCCACCTCGATCGCGCGCTCGCGGGCGGCGGTGCCGCCGATCCGCTCGACGACCGCGCGGAGGTGCTCCGGGGTCGTGCCGCAGCAGCCGCCGACGAGGCCGAGGCCGAACTCCTTGACGAACTGCTCGTGCGCGGTCGCGAGCTCGTCCGGGGTGAGCGGATAGCTCGCGCCGTCGGCCGTGAGGATCGGGAGGCCGGCGTTCGGCATGCACATGACGGGCACGCGGGCGTGCTGCGACAGGTGGCGGAGGTGCTCGCTCATCTCGGTCGGGCCGGTGGCGCAGTTGAGGCCGATCATGTCGATGCCGAGCGGCTCGAGCGTGGTGAGCGCCGCGCCGATCTCGCTGCCCATGAGCATCGTGCCCGTGGTCTCGACGGTGACCTCCACGAAGATCGGCACGCGCACGCCGGTCTCGACGATGGCCTGCTTGCAGCCGTTCACGGCCGACTTCGTCTGCAGCAGGTCCTGCGAGGTCTCGATGAGCAGCGCGTCGGCACCGCCGCGGATCAGGCCGACGGCCTGCTGGGCGAACGTCGTCTTGAGGTTCTCGTAGGTCGTGTGGCCGAGGCTCGGCAGCTTCGTGCCGGGGCCCATCGAGCCGAGCACCCAGCGCATCCGGCCGTCGCGCGCCTCGAACGACTCGGCGGTGCGGCGGGCGATCGCGGCGCCGGCCTCCGCGAGCTCCTCGATGCGGTCCTCGATGCCGTAGTCGGACAGGTTCGACCAGTTCGCGCCGAACGTGTTCGTCTCGATCGCGTCGATGCCGGTCTCGAGGTAGGTGCTGTGC
This sequence comes from Schumannella sp. GW821-FHT10F01, assembly GCF_058809295.1. Taxonomy (NCBI): domain Bacteria; kingdom Bacillati; phylum Actinomycetota; class Actinomycetes; order Micrococcales; family Microbacteriaceae; genus Schumannella; species Schumannella sp. GW821-FHT10F01. The sequence goes on along the minus strand of NZ_JBXASM010000006.1, from coordinate 69,356 downwards.
ACGTCCGCGACGATGTCGGGGCGGGTGACGTTGAGGATCTCGTTGCAGCCCTCGTGGTGCTGGAAGTCCTCAATGCTCGGCTCGACGGCCTGCAGCATCGTGCCCATGGCGCCGTCGGCGATGACGACGCGGGAGCGGACGGCGTCGAGGAGCGCCTGCGACCGCTCCGGACGGGGCACGCCCTCGATGTCGAGCGGGGAGCGGGAGACGAGCGTCGGGGGCACCCGCATAGGGTAGCCGCGGCCCGCTCCGGATGCTCGGCGGCGGGCCTCCGGCGGGCCGGCGGCCGGCCTCCCGCGGGCCTCCGGCGGCCGCTGAAACCGGGCGTCATCTTCGACGCGCGGCGGGGCGCCTCGCTACGGTGGAACGGTCGTCCGACGGGCGGCAGGACCGAAGCCGAGCCCGGCATGCGTCCCTCACGCGATTCGAGGAGACCATGACCGAGACACCCGTGTTCCCTGCCGGCACCATCCTGGGCTACCCGCGACTGGGCCGCCGCCGCGAGCTCAAGCGCGCGGTCGAGTCCTTCTGGGCCGGCCGCATCGACGCCGAGGCCCTCGAGGCCGAGGCCGCCGGGCTCCGCACCGCCACCCGCACGCGGCTCGCCGCCCTCGGCCTGGGCCGCGGCGACTCGGCGATCCCGGAGTCGTTCAGCTTCTACGACCAGGTGCTCGACGCCGCCGTGACCGTCGGGGCCATCCCGGCGCGGTTCGCCGACCTGGCGGACGACGAGGGCCGCGTCGACCTCGCCGGCTACTTCACGCTCGCGCGTGGCGAGGGGGAGCGTCCGCCGCTCGAGATGACGAAATGGTTCGACTCGAACTACCACTACCTGGTGCCCGAGATCGGACCCGGCACGGCGTTCCGGCTCGCCTCCGACCGCCTCGTGGAGCAGGTGCGCGAGGCCCATGCGGAGGGCCTGGTCACCCGGCCCGTCATCGTCGGCCCCGTCACCCTGCTCGCGCTCGCGAAGGCGGAGGACGGCGCCCCCGAGGGCTTCGACCCGCTGTCGCGGCTCGCGGACCTGCTGCCCGTCTACCGCGAGCTGCTCGGGCGACTCGCGGAGGCCGGCGCCCGATGGGTGCAGCTCGACGAGCCGGCGCTCGTGAGCGAGTCGCTCCCGGCGTCGTCCGAGGCCCTGCGGGACGCCGCCCGGACGGCGTACGCCGCGCTCGGCGCGGACCGTCCGCTCGGCATCCTCGTCGCGGCGCCCTACGCGGCCCTCGACGCGGCGCTGCCGGTGCTCGCCGACGCGCCGATCGACGCGATCGCACTCGACCTGGTCCGCGGCGCGGTGCCGTCGGGCATCACCACCGACAAGGTGCTGGTCGGCGGCGTGATCGACGGCCACAACATCTGGCGCGGCGACCTGGCGGGCGCGTTCTCGCGTCTCGAGGAGCTGCGCGCCGTGTCGCCGTCCATCGCCGCCGGCACGTCGACGAGCCTGTTCCACACCCCGCACGACGTGGAGGACGAGCCGCAGCTCGACCCGCGGCTGCGGTCGTGGCTCGCGTTCGCCGACCAGAAGGTCGAGCAGGTCGCCGTGCTGGCCCGCGGGCTCGTCGATGGCCGGGACGCGATCGCGGCCGAGCTCGACGCCGCGGCCGCGGCGCTCGAGGACCGGCTGTCGGCCCCCGGCGTGCGCGACGGGGCGGTGCGGCAGCGCGCCGCTACCCTCGCCGAGGCCGATCGCACTCGCGGCGACGCCGCCGCACGGCGCACGGCCCAGGAGGCCGCGCTCGGCCTGCCGCTGCTGCCCACGACGACGATCGGGTCCTTCCCGCAGACCGGCGACATCCGGCGCGAGCGGGCGCGGTTCGCCGCCGGGCAGATCACCGACGACGAGTACACCGGCTTCCTCCGCGACGAGATCCGCCGCGTCGTCGACCTCCAGGAGCGGATCGGGCTCGACGTGCTCGTGCACGGCGAGCCGGAGCGCAACGACATGGTGCAGTACTTCGCCGAGCACCTCGACGGCTTCGCGGTGACGCGGAACGGCTGGGTGCAGTCGTACGGCTCGCGCGCGACGCGGCCGTCGATCCTCTGGGGCGACGTGTCGCGGCCCGCGCCGATCACGGTCGAGTGGTCGGTGTTCACGCAGAGCCTCACGGCGAAGCCGGTGAAGGGCATGCTGACGGGACCGGTGACAATCCTCGCCTGGTCGTTCGTGCGCGACGACCAGCCGCTCGGCGACACGGCCGATCAGGTAGCCCTCGCGCTGCGCGACGAGATCGCCGACCTCGAGTCCGCCGGCATCCGGATCGTGCAGGTCGACGAGCCGGCGCTGCGGGAGCTGCTGCCGCTCAAGGCCGCGGACCAGCCGGCCTACCTGGACTGGTCGGTCGGCTCGTTCCGGCTCGCCACGGCCGGGGTCGCGGACGCGACGCAGATCCACACGCACCTCTGCTACTCCGAGTTCGGCGTGGTCATCGACGCGATCGACGGCCTCGATGCCGACGTCACCTCGATCGAGGCGGCGCGCTCGCGGATGGACGTGGTGCGGGATCTCGAGCGCAGCGGCTTCTCCCGCGGCATCGGACCGGGCGTCTACGACATCCACTCGCCCCGCGTGCCGGGCGTCGACGAGGTGACCGAGCTGCTCGAGACCGCCCTCACGGGCGTGCCGCGCACGCTGCTCTGGGTGAACCCGGACTGCGGGCTCAAGACCCGCGGCTACGACGAGACGGTCGCCTCGCTCGAGAACGTGGTCGCCGCGACCCTGCGCGTGCGGGGGCGGGTGGCCGCGGGGGTCTGAGCCGGGAGTGCCGGGCCGGGCGTGCGGACCGGTCGCGCCGGCTCGCGGGCATACAGGCGAGCGGCCCCCGCCCGGCATGCAGGCGAGCGACCCGCTCGGCACGCAGGAGACGCACGGCGGATGTCCGTCGCGCGGCTGATCCGGACGCGCCCGCCCGCTCCCGATACTGAGCCGTGCCCTTCACCCCGAGCCACGCGGCCGCGGCGCTGCCGTTCCTCCGCACGCCGCTGCCCGCCGCGGCGCTGGTGCTCGGCACGATGGCGCCGGACCTCCCGTACTACGCGCCGCTCGGCGTGCCGCGCGGGCTGACCCACTCGCTGCTCGGCGCCGTCACGGTCGATCCGCTCATCGCCCTCGCAGCGCTCGCGCTCTGGTGGGGGGTGCTGCGCGCGCCCGTCGTCGACCTCGCACCCGACGCGCTGCGCGAGCGGATGCCGCCCCGGCCCGTACTCGGACGCGGACGCACGGCGCTCGGCACCGCGGTCCGCACGGCGCTCCTCGCGCTCGCGGCCGCGCTGATCGGGATCGCGACCCATCTCGCGTGGGACTGGTTCACGCATCCGGACGGGCTCGCGACGGTCCTCCCGCTCTGGAGCACACGGCTCGGGCCGCTCGAGCTCTCCCGCTGGCTGCAGCACGCGTCGACGGTCGCGGGACTCGTCGTGCTCGCCGTCTGGGCGGCGCGCTGGATGCGGTGCACGGCACCGGAGCCGCGCCCCGCGACGACACCGCCCCGGCTGCGGCACGCGGCGCGGGCGGCCGTCGCCGGCACGTGGGTGCTGCTCGCGGCCGGCGTCTGGGCGGCCGGGATACTCGGCGGCGCGGGTCCGCTCACGCCGTCGCTCGTATTCCGGGTCGCCGTCGTGTCGATCGGCGGCGCCGTCGCGCTGGCGGTGCTCCTGTGCCTGGCGTGGCACGTGGTCCGGCGCCGCGAGGCACGACGAGTCGGGCCGACGAGCGAGCCGTCGACCGGGGCGACGAGTGCATAGTCGAGCACGACGACGAATGCCGCGTCGGCGGTCCGGCCGTCGACGCCGGGCGCGGGGGAGACCTCCGGCTAGACGGCGCGGAGGATCGCGACGACCTTGCCGAGCACCTCGGCCTGGTCGCCGAGGATCGGCTCGAACGCCGTGTTGCGGGGCAGCAGCCAGGTGTGGCCGTCGCGCTGCCGGAACACCTTGACGGTCGCCTCGCCGTCGAGCATGGCGGCGACGATCTCGCCGTTCTCGGCCGTGTTCTGCGTGCGCACGACGACCCAGTCGCCGTCGCAGATGGCGGCGTCGATCATCGACTCGCCCGACACCTTGAGCATGAAGAGCTCGCCCTTGCCGACCAGCTGGCGGGGGAGCGGGAAGACCTCCTCGACCTGCTGCTCCGCGGTGATCGGCACGCCGGCGGCGATGCGGCCGACGAGCGGCACCATCGCGGCGTCGCCGACCGGGGGCGCGGAGTCGGCGGGGGACTCGGAGCCGGGCAGGTCGATGAGCACTTCGAGCGCACGGGGCCGCTTCGGGTCGCGGCGGAGGTAGCCGCTGAGCTCGAGCTGGTTGAGCTGGTGCGTGACGCTGGAGAGAGACGACAGGCCGACGGCGTCGCCGATCTCGCGCATGCTCGGCGGATACCCCTGGCGCGCGACGGAGAGCTGGATCGCCTCCAGGATCGCCAGCTGCTTCTCGCTGAGGCTGCGTCGGCGGCGCGTGCCGCCGGCCGCTGACGGTCCGCTCGTGGGCTGGTCGCTCATGCGCGTCTCCCGATGTCGGTGGCATCTGGTGATGTGTGTCCAGACATTCGGAACTGTATCCGGTCCAGGGTGTCGTACCAAACATCCGTTCGAGTGTGTCGCGATGTCGGTGGATGCCGATATCCCTGTTTCCGAGGGCGGAACCGGCGGATCGGCCGGAGCGGAGCCGCAGAGCAGAAGGGGTTGAACATGCGTTCGATAGAAGATACATTCGAAACACAGGTTCGACCCGGCACTCCCGGCCGAGTGCCGGGCGGACCTGTCCAGACCATCGCACGCACACGCACGAGCACCATCTCCCCCGACATCAGCAGCCAGGAGGCAGCCATGAGCGCCATCGCCATCGGAACCGGGATCCGCCGCACCGCCGCCCCTGCCCGCCCGGTGCGGCGTCCGGTCTCCACTGCCGCGACCTCGTCGACCGCGACGGGTCCGCGCCTGCGGATCACGCGCCGCGGCCGTGCCGTCGTCGCCGTGCTCATCGCCACGCCGCTCGCGTTCGGCGCCGTGGTCGTCGGGCTCGGCCAGGCCGCCGCAGCCGACCAGGCCGGCCCGCACGCCGCCTCGTCCGCGACCGGCGACTTCGCCTACGTGACCGTGCAGCCGGGGGACACCCTCTGGACGATCGCGGGCGACGTCGCTCCCGGAGCCGACCGCCGCGTCGTCGTCGACCGGATCGTCGACCTGAACCAGCTCGCGTCCGGCGACCTCCGCGCCGGCGAGCGGATCGCCGTCCCGACCGACCTGGGTCGCTGAGCCCGCTCGCGGCTAGCACCGGTCGACCCCCTGCCGCTCGGTAGGCTCGGCGGGTGAGTCCGCTCTCCGATCTCCCGATCCGCGACGACCTCCGCGGGCAGACGCCGTACGGCGCACCGCAGCAGCCGGTCCGCTACGCGCTCAACGTCAACGAGAACACGCACCCGGTGCCGGAGGATGTGGCCCGCTCGGTCGTCGAGGCCGTCGCCGGCGCGATCCTCACGATCAACCGGTACCCGGACCGCGAGTTCACGCTGCTCCGCGAGCACCTCGCGTCGTATCTGTCGACCGCAGGCGGTCCCGGCTCGGGCGTCGAGCCGCAGTACGTCGATCCGGCGCAGGTCTGGGCGGCGAACGGCTCGAACGAGGTGATCCAGCACATCCTCCAGGCGTTCGGGGGCCCCGGCCGCTCGGTGCTCGGCTTCCCGCCGACCTATTCGATGCACCCGATCATCGCCGCGGGCACGGGCACCCGGTGGGTTCCGGCGGAGCGCGACGCCCGGTACGCGATCTCGCCCGAGACGGCCGTCGCGGCGATCGAGCGCGAGCGTCCGGACCTCGTGTTCTTCTGCGCCCCGAACAACCCGACCGGCACGGCGCTGGCGCTCGAGACCATCGCGGCCGCCTACGACGCGACCGGCGGCATGGTCATGGTCGACGAGGCCTACGCCGAGTTCATGCCCGAGGGCACCCCGACGGCGCTGACCCTGCTGCCCGGCCGCGAGCGGCTGCTCGTGTCGCGCACCATGAGCAAGGCCTTCGCCTTCGCGGGCGGCCGCGTCGGCTACCTCGTCGCCGATCCGGCCGCGATCGACGCGCTCCGGCTCGTCCGGCTGCCCTACCACCTGTCGGCGCTGACGCAGGCGGCGGCGGTGGCCGCGCTCCAGCACGCGCCCGAGATGCTCGCGATGGTCGGCGACATCCGGGGCCAGCGCGACCGGCTGCTCGGCGAGCTCGCCGAGCTCGGCTACTCGCCGTACGACAGCCACGCGAACTTCGTGCTGTTCGGCGGGGTCGACGATCCGCACGCGACCTTCGAGGCGCTGCTCGAGCGCGACATCCTCGTGCGCGACGTCGGCATCCCGAACGCCCTCCGCGTCACGGCCGGCACCGAGGCGGAGACCACCTGGTTCCTCGAGTCCCTGCGGGCGCTCGGGCCCGGGGGCGCGCCCGCGCGCAAGTAGGCTGAGCGCATGAGCCGCAGCGCCTCCCTCACCCGCTCCACGAGCGAGTCGAGCATCGAGCTGAGCATCGACCTCGACGGCACGGGCACGTCCGACATCTCGACGTCGGTGCCGTTCTTCGACCACCTGCTCACGGCGTTCGCGAAGCACTCGCTCGTCGACCTGACGGTGCGCGCGACGGGCGACACCGACATCGACGTGCACCACACGGTCGAGGACACCGGCATCGTGCTCGGGCAGGCGATCCGCCAGGCCCTCGGCGACAAGTCGGGCATCGGCCGCTACGGCGACGCGCTCGTGCCGCTCGACGACGCCCTCGCGCAGGCGGTCGTCGACGTGTCCGGACGCCCGTACCTCGTGCACGGCGGCGAACCGGAGGGGTTCGCGCTGCACCTCATCGGCGGCCACTTCACCGGCTCGATGGTGCGGCACGTCTTCGAGGCGATCGCGTTCAACGGCGGCCTGACCGTGCATGTGAACCTGCTCGCGGGCCGCGACCCGCACCACATCGCCGAGGCCGAGTTCAAGGCGTTCGCGCGTGCGTTCCGGGCCGCGGTGGAGCCGGATGCGCGCGTGCGCGGCATCCCGTCGACGAAGGGCGCGCTGTAGTGGCGCGTCCGTCCGTCGTGGTGCTCGACTACGGATCCGGCAACGTCCACTCCGCGGTCAAGGCGCTCGAGCTGGCCGGCGCCGACGTGGAGCTCACCGCCGACCGCGCCGCGGTGATGGAGGCCGGCGGACTGCTCGTGCCGGGCGTCGGCGCCTTCGCCGCGGTCATGGGCGCGCTGCGCGCGGTGCACGGCGACGAGCTCGTCGACCGCCGGCTCGCCGGCGGCCGCCCGGTGCTCGGCATCTGCGTCGGCATGCAGGTGCTGTTCGAGCGCGGCATCGAGCGCGGCACCGACACCGAGGGCCTCGGAGAATGGCCCGGCGTGGTCGACCGCCTCGACGCGCCGGTGCTGCCGCACATGGGCTGGAACACCGTCAGCGCCGACGCGGACAGCGTCCTGTTCGACGGCATCGCCGACGAGCGCTTCTACTTCGTGCACTCCTACGCCGCGCGCGAGTGGACGCTGGAGCCGGACGCGCGCCGCGCGGCGCCGACCGTCACCTGGGCCGACCACGGCGGGCCGTTCGTCGCGGCCGTCGAGAACGGCCCGCTCGCGGCCACGCAGTTCCACCCCGAGAAGTCCGGCGCCGCCGGCATCCGCCTGCTGACGAACTGGATCCGATCGCTGTGACCGACCGCCTCATCCTCCTGCCCGCCGTCGACGTGGCCGACGGCCAGGCCGTGCGCCTCACCCAGGGCGCGGCGGGGTCCGAGACCTCCTACGGCGACCCGGCCGACGCCGCCGCGGAGTGGGTCGAGCAGGGCGCGGAGTGGATCCACCTCGTCGACCTCGACGCGGCGTTCGGCCGCGGCGACAACCGCGCCGTGATCCGCCGCGTGATCGACCGCATCCCGGAGGGCGTCAGCATCGAGCTCTCCGGCGGCATCCGCGACGACGCGTCGCTCGAGGCCGCGCTCGCGACCGGCGCCCGCCGCGTCAACCTCGGCACGGCCGCGCTCGAGGACCCGGAGTGGGCCGACCGCGTCGCCCGCGACTACGGCGACCGCGTCGCCGTCGGGCTCGACGTGCGCGGCGAGACGCTCGCCGCCCGCGGCTGGACCCGGGAGGGCGGCAACATCTGGGAGGTGCTCGCGCGCCTCGAGGCCGCCGGCTGCGCCCGCTACGTCGTGACGGATGTCGCCCGCGACGGCATGCTCAACGGCCCGAACCTCGAGCTGCTGACCGCGATGACGGAGCGCACCGGCAAGCCGGTGATCGCCTCCGGCGGCGTCTCGAGCCTCGACGACCTGCGCGCGCTGCGCGACCTCGTGCCGCTCGGGGTCGAGGGCGCCATCGTCGGCAAGGCCCTCTACGCCGGCGCGTTCACGCTGGCCGAGGCGCTGGAGGTCGCCGGCCGGCCGTGAGCTCGGAGGCCGGAGGTGCGGACAGCGCCGGCACGCCGTGGGCGGGCCGGCGGTTCGAGCCGAACCCGGCCGCCGGCGACGACGGGAAGCCGGATCCGCGCCTGATCGAGGCCCTGCGCCGGTTCCGCGCGCACGAGCTCGCGCAGCAGGACGTGCTCGAGGCGCTCCGGGGCGCGCGCCTGCTCGTGCCGCTGCTCGCAGAGCGCGGCGACGAGGGCATCGGGCCCGCGGGCCACCTCGTCGACAAGACCCAGGAGCTCTCGATCGTCACGGTGTCCGGGCCGGACGGCCGACGGGTGCTGCCGGCGTTCAGCGGGGTCGAGACGCTCGCCGCCTGGAATCCCGCGGCGCGGCCCATCCCGGTGGAGGCGCGGCGGGTCGCCCTCGCGGCCGCGGGGGAGGGCACCGACCTCGTCGTGCTCGACCCGACCTCGCCGACCGAGTTCGCCGTCCGCCGCCCGGCGCTCCGCGCGCTCGCGCTCGGCGAGCACTGGGTGCCCGCGGTCGACGACCCGCGCGTCGCCGCCGCCGTGGACCGCGACGTCGCGGACGAGCTCGACGTGCTCGCCGCGCGTGTCACGGCTGGCGACCCGGAGGCGCGCCTCGCGGGCCCGGAGATCGTCGTCGTGCTCGCGCTGCGCGCCGGTCTCGACGCGGAGCGGATCGCCGCGATCACGCGCCGGCTCGGCGCGCGCTGGGCCGAGGACGCCGCGCTCACCGAGGCGGTCGACTCGATCGCCCTGCGCCTCGTCCCGGCCGAGGAGAGCTGACTGAGGCGGGTCCGGTCTAGGTGACCGGCCCCGTCCACTTCTCGCCGGGGCCCTTGCCGATCGGGTCCGGGTGCGACGACGCCTCGCGGAACGCGAGCTGCACCGAGCGGAGGCCGTCGCGCAGCGCGCGGGCGTGGTGGTCGCCGAGCGACGGCGCCGCGGCTGTGACGAGTCCGGCGAGGGCGTCGATGAGCTTGCGGGCCTCGTCGAGGTCGAGTGCGGCGTCGCCCTCCTCCGCGAGCCCGCATTTCACGGCGGCGGCGCTGAGCAGGTGGATCGCGACGGTGTTGATCACCTCGACCGCGGGCACCTCGCCGATGTCGCGCACCTCGCCGTCGACCGCCGGCACCCCGTCCATGGCCTCGTCGTAGGAGAATCGCTGGGACCCGGAGTCGCTCACCGCTCCAGCCTAGGCGAGCGCGGCCTGCCGGATCCGCCGCCCGTCTGCTATCCTCGACAGGTTCTCGGGGCACGCCTGTCCCGGGTCCGCAAGAGGAGAGATCCCACCCGTCGGCCGTCCAGGTCGCCGAGGTCGTTCGCACTCCGCCCGGCACGCACCACCGCCGGGCAGCCAGGGTGCAGTGGCGGTTCGTTCCGCGGCGTCCCTCCTCTCGTGTCAGTCAGACCGAGTAACAGGAGCAACGCATCAGCGATCCCAGAACGAACGACCGCATCCGAGTCCCCGAGGTGCGCCTCGTCGGACCCAACGGGGAGCAGGTCGGCGTCGTCCGCATCGAGCAGGCGCTCAAGCTGGCGCAGGAGGCCGACCTCGATCTCGTCGAGGTGGCCCCGAACTCGCGCCCGCCGGTCGTCAAGATCATGGACTACGGCAAGTTCAAGTACGAGGCGGCGCAGAAGGCCAAGGAGGCTCGTCGCAACCAGGCGAACACCATCCTCAAGGAGGTGCGCTTCCGCCTGAAGATCGACAAGCACGACTACGAGACCAAGCTCAAGCGCGCGGAGGGCTTCCTCCAGGGCGGCGACAAGGTCAAGGCGATGATCCTGTTCCGCGGCCGTGAGCAGTCGCGTCCCGAGCAGGGCGTGCGGCTGCTGCAGCGCTTCGCCGAGGACGTCTCGGAGTTCGGCACCGTCGAGTCGCGGCCCGTCCAGGACGGCCGCAACATGGTGATGATCATCGGTCCGCTGAAGAGCAAGGTCGACGCGAAGGCCGAGGCCAACGCGAAGCGCGCCGCGAACCGCGCGCGCCCCACGAACGAGGCCGGCACCCCGGTCGAGACCACGGCAGACGCTGCCGCACCGGCGGCAGACGCCGCCGTCCAGACGAAGGAAGAGAATGCCTAAGCAGAAGACGCACTCCGGTGCGAAGAAGCGCTTCAAGATCACCGGCACCGGCAAGGTCAAGAAGCAGGGCTCGGGCATGCGCCACCACCTCGAGCACAAGTCGTCGCGCGTGACCCGCCGCCAGAACCGCGACGTCATCATCGCGCCCGGCGAGGCGAAGATCATCAAGCGCCTCCTCGGCAAGTGATCCGGCCCGGAACGAAGAAGGACTAGAGAAATGGCAAGAGTCAAGCGGGCCGTCAACGCCCACAAGAAGCGCCGGGTCATCCTGGAGCGCGCCGAGGGCTACCGCGGTCAGCGGTCGCGCCTCTACCGCAAGGCCAAGGAGCAGGTCACCCACTCCCTCGTCTACGCGTACCGCGACCGTCACGCGAAGAAGGGCGAGTTCCGTCGCCTGTGGATCCAGCGCATCAACGCCGCGTCGCGCGCCAACGGCCTCACCTACAACCGGCTCATCCAGGGCCTGGCCCTGGCCGGCGTCGAGGTGGACCGTCGCATCCTGGCCGACCTCGCCGTGAACGACGCCGCGACGTTCGCCACGATCGTCGAGACGGCCAAGAAGGCCCTGCCGGCCGACGTCAACGCGAAGGTCCAGCCGGTCGCCTGACCTGCTCGGCCTGTGACGGCGCGCATCCCGAACGGGGGTGCGCGCCGTTTCCGTTTCGGACGCGCTTTCTCGTTACGCTGTGCGCCATGATCGACAATCCGCGGTCTCCGCGGGTTCGCGCGGTGGCCAAGCTGGCCAAGCGCGCCGCCCGAGCCGACACGGGACTGTTCCTCATCGAGGGGCGCCAGGCCGTGTCGGAGGCGCTGCAGTACCACCCGGACGTGCTCGTCGAGCTCTTCGCGACGCGCGCCGCGGTGGAGCGGCACCCCGATCTCGTCGCCGGCGCCGCCCGCGCGGGGCTCGAGGTGAAGCACGTCACCGAGCAGGTGCTCGAGGCGATGGCCGACACCGTCACGCCGCAGGGCGTCGTCGCCACCGGCCGCCACTTCACGACCTCGCTCGCCGACCTCGTCGCCACCCGACCGCGGCTCGTCGCCGTTCTCGAGGAGGTTCGCGACCCCGGCAACGCCGGCACCATCATCCGGGCCGCGGATGCCGCCGGCGCGGACGCCGTCGTGCTGACCGGCCGCAGCGTCGACATCTACAACCCGAAGGTCGTCCGCTCGACCACCGGCTCGATCTTCCACCTGCCCTTCGCGCAGGACGTCGAGCTGGCCGAGGCGCTCGACGCGCTGCGCTCGGTGGGCATCCGGGTGCTCGCGGCCGACATCGACGGGGTGGACCTGCTCGACGTGCGGGCCGCGGGCGAGCTCGACGGACCGACCGCCTGGCTGTTCGGCAACGAGGCGCACGGCCTGCCCGACGAGCAGATCGCGCTCGCCGACCGCAGCGTGCGGGTGCCGATCTACGGCCACGCGGAGTCGATGAACCTCGCCACCGCCGCGTCGGTCTGTCTCTACGAGTCCGCCTTCGCGCAGCGCGCGCGGCTGCTGCAGGCCGTCGGCGAGTAGTCGAGCGCTCCGCCGGTAGGCTCGTCTACCGTGTCCGAGACCCCCGACTCCACCCCGGAGATCACCGAGCAGTCGGTCGCCGACGCGGTCGACGCCGCGCTCGCCGCGATCGCGACGGCCTCCGATTCCGCGACGCTGAAGGCGGCCCGCAGCGCGCACACCGCCGAGGGCTCGCCGCTCGCGCGGCTCAACGCCGCCATCCGCGACCTGCCCGGCGACCGGAAGGCCGCCGCGGGCAAGCTCGTCGGCCAGGCCCGCGGACGGGTGAACCAGGCGCTCGCCGACCAGGAGGCGGTCGTGCTCGTCGCGGAGGAGACCGCCCGCCTCGCGCGCGAGACGATCGACGTCACGGCGCTGCCGTCGCGGCGACGCGAGGGAGCCCGGCATCCGCTCGGCCTGCTCATGGACCGGATGGCCGACATCTTCACCGGCATGGGGTGGGAGATCGGCGAGGGCCCGGAGCTCGAGCACGAGTGGTTCATCTTCGACGCGCTGAACACCGACCCCGACCACCCGGCCCGCTCCGACCAGGACACCCTCTACATCGCGCCCACCGAACGCCACCTCGCGCTGCGCAGTCACACCTCGACCGTGCAGATCCGCTCGCTGCTCTCGCGCGAGCTGCCGGTCTACGTCGTCGCGCCCGGCAAGGTGTTCCGCCGAGACGAGCTCGACGCGACGCACACGCCGGTGTTCCACCAGATCGAGGGCATCGCCATCGACAAGGGGCTCACGATGGCGCACCTCCGCGGCACGCTCGAGCACCTCGCCCGTGCGATGTTCGGCGCCGGCGCGCAGATCCGGCTGCGCCCGAACTTCTTCCCGTTCACCGAGCCGAGCGCCGAGATGGACGTCTGGCAGCCGAACGCCAAGGGCGGCGCACGGTGGGTCGAGTGGGGCGGCTGCGGCATGGTCGACCCGAACGTGCTCCGGTCGGCTGGCGTCGACCCGGAGGTCTACCAGGGCTTCGCGTTCGGCATGGGCATCGAGCGGACCCTGCAGTTCCGCAACGACGACCTCAACGACATGCGCGACATGGTCGAGGGCGACATCCGCTTCTCGCAGCAGTTCGGAATGGGAGTCTGATGCGCGTCCCGATCAGCTGGCTGGGCGACTGGGTCGACCTGCCCGAGGACATCTCGCTGGAGTCGCTCCACGCCGCGCTCGTGAAGGTGGGGTTCGAGGAGGAGGACGTGCACGTCTTCGACCTCACCGGCCCGATCGTCGTCGGGCAGGTGCTGTCGGCCGAGCCCGAGCCGCAGTCGAACGGCAAGACCATCAACTGGTGCCAGGTCGACGTCGGCGAGGCCGAGCCGCGCGGCATCGTCTGCGGCGCGCACAACTTCGGCGCCGGCGACAAGGTCGTGGTGACCCTGCCGGGCGCCGTGCTGCCCGGCCCGTTCCCGATCGCGGCCCGCAAGACCTACGGCCATGTCTCCGACGGCATGATCGCCTCCGCGCGCGAGCTCGGGATGGGCGAGGAGCACGACGGCATCCTGCGCCTGGCCGACCTCGGCATCGACGCGGAGGTCGGCGCCGACGCGATCCCGCTGCTCGGCCTCGATGATGCCGCCGTCGACATCAACGTGACCCCGGATCGCGCCTACGCGCTCTCGATCCGCGGCGTCGCCCGCGAGTACTCGCACTCCACCGGGGCGTCGTACCGCGATCCGGCCGCCGCGATCACGCTGCCCGCCGCGGCGCCGGCCGGCCTCCCGCTCTCGCTCGAGGACGACGCGCCGATCCGCGGACGCGAGGGCGCGATCCGCGGCACCCTCCGCGTCGTCCGGGGGATCGACGGCCACCGCCCGACCCCGCCGTGGCTGCGCTCGCGCCTGCTGCTGGCGGGCGTGCGCTCCGTGTCGCTGCCGGTCGACGTCACGAACTACGTGATGCTCGAGCTCGGCCAGCCGATCCACGGCTTCGACCTGGCGAAGGTCGCGGGCGGCATCACGCTCCGCCGCGCGCGGCCGGGGGAGAGCATCCGCACGCTCGACGACAAGGACCGCGCGCTCGACGCGGAGGACATGGTCGTCGCCGACGAGTCCGGACCGCTGGCGCTCGGCGGTGTCATGGGCGGCGCGGCCACCGAGATGAGCGTCGACACGGTCGACGTGCTCATCGAGGCGGTGTGCTGGGAGCCGGTCTCCGTCTCCCGCAGCTCCCGTCGCCACAAGCTGTTCAGCGAGGCGTCGAAGCGGCTCGAGCGCGGGGTCGACCCGGCCCTCGCGCCGATCGCGGCGCAGCGCGTGGTCGACCTGCTCGTCGAGCTCGCCGGCGGTACCGCGGATCCGCTCGGCGCCGAGTTCGGCAGCACCCCCGAGCCCCGCGAGATCCGTCTCGCGCTCGGCCGCGCGGCCGCCCTCATCGGCGTGCCGTACACCGACGACGAGGTCATCGGCTCGCTCGAGACGGTCGGCGCCGCGGTGCGCCGCGACGGCGACGAGCTCGTGGTGCGCCCGCCGAGCTGGCGGGTGGACCTCGCGGACGACGCCGGACTGGTCGAGGAGATCGCCAGGATCACCGGCTATTCGCGCATCCCGTCGGTGCTGCCGACCGCGCCGCCCGGACGCGGCCTCACCCGCGCCCAGGTGCTGCGCCGCCGGGTCGCGGACGCGCTCGCCGCCGCCGGGCTCACCGAGGTGCTGTCGTACCCGTTCCAGTCGGCCGAGACGGTCGAGCGCTTCACGCCCGGCGGCATCGCGTTCCGCGTCGAGAACGCGCTCGATCCGCGCGAGCCGCTGCTGCGGCTGTCGATGCTGCCCGGGCTCGTCGGCGTGGCGCAGCGCAACCGGTCGCGCGGCCTGACCGACCTCGCGGTGTACGAGATCGGCCGCGTGTTCGGCCATGGCGACGCCGACCCGGCCGGGTTCGGCACCGACGACCTGCCGGTCGGCGGGGTGATGCTGCCGGCCGAGACGACCGCGCGGCTCTCCGCCTCCGTGCCCGCGCAGCCGTGGCGCATCGGCGTGCTCGCCGCGGGCGACGCCGTGACGCGCCAGCCGGGGCAGCCCGCCGTGCCGACCGGGCTCGTCGACGCCCTCGACGCCGCGCGGGAGGCCGCGCACGCGCTCGGCGTGCAGCTGACGATCCGCCAGGGCGCCCACCCGGCGCTGCACCCGGGCCGCACCGCGGAGCTCCTCGTGGGCGACCGGGTCGTCGGCGTCGCCGGCGAGCTGCTCCCGTCGCTCGCGGCCGAGCTCGACCTGCCCGACGTCGTCGCGGTCGCCGAGCTCGACCTCGACGGCATGCTGGAGGCCGGCGACGTGCAGGTGTCCGCCCAGCCGATCGGCACGATGCCGGCGGCGACGCAGGACGTGTCACTCGTCGTGCCGGTGGCCGTGCCCGCCGGCGACGTGCGCGCCGCGCTCGTCGCGGGCGCCGGCGCCCTGCTCGAGCACGCGCACCTCGTCGACGACTACCGCGGCGCGGGCATGCCGGAGGGCAGCCGGTCCCTGACCTTCGCGCTGCGCTTCCGCGCCCCCGACCGCACGCTGACGGCCGCCGAGGCCACGGACGCGAAGCTGGCGGGCGTGGCGCTCGCCGCGGAGCGCCACGGCGCGAGCATCCGGGAGTGACCGCGGATCCCTGAGCCTGTCGAAGGGACCCGTCGACAGGCTCGGGGATCCGAGGGGGAGCTCAGCGCTTCCCGCCGCCGAGCAGCCCGCCCAGCAGATCGCCGAGTCCGCCGAGTCCGCCGCCGGCCGAGCCGGCCGAGCCGGATGACGATCCGCCCCCGAGCAGCCCGCCGAGCAGATCCCCGAGCCCGCCGGACGACGCGGACGACGGCGCGGCCGCAGCGCCCCCGGCCTTCCCGCCGAGGAACCGGCTCGCGAGCCACGACAGCACGATCGGCGCGAGGATCGGCAGCAGCTGCTGGATGAGGCCGGAGGTCACGGCCGACCTCGGGCTGTTGTCCGCGAGCCGCGAGGCGACCTGACCGGTCGATCCGCCGAACACGTTCCGCACGATCCGCTCGCCGTCGTCGGTGTCGACGTCCGCGGGTGAGGGCAGGTCGCCGGCGTGCCCGGCCAGCGCCCGCGCGAGCGAGTCGCCGCCGCCGTTCTCGACGTTCGCCGACAGGCCGCCCACGAGTCCCGGCAGCACCTGCCGCACGGCGTCGTCCGCGGTGTCCTCGTCGACGCCGAGCCGCTGCGCGATCTCGCCCATCGGGAGCTGCCGCAGCAGCTCGTCCAGGTCGCTCATGTTCCCCTCCGCTCCGCGGGCGCCGGTGGCCCGACAGGCGCAGATTAGCCCCGCGCGAGGTCTGCGGAGTAGGGTCGGAGCGTGGACATGGCACGCGGACTCCGGGCAGGCGCCCTCACGCGCCGTCTCCGTCGTGCGCGCCGATTCGGGGCGACGTCCCGCCGCTGACCCTTCTGACAGGATCACGCGCGACGCCGCCGGAACCGACCGCAGTCCCGACGATCCCCCTTCAGGAAGAGCCATGTCCCACACCGTCGCCGTCGCCGGCGCGAGCGGCTACGCGGGCGGCGAGCTGCTCCGGCTGCTCGCCGATCACCCCGACCTCGAGGTGACCACGGTCACCGCCAACACGAACGCCGGGCAGCCGCTCCTGGCCACCCAGCCGCACCTCGCCTCGCTCGCGCACCTCACGCTGCAGCCGACCACGCCCGAGGTGCTCGCCGGCCACGATGTCGTGTTCCTGGCCCTCCCGCACGGCGCCTCGGGCGCCATCACGGCGCAGCTGCCCGACGACACGCTCGTCGTCGACTGCGGGGCCGACCACCGCCTGACCGACCCCGCCGCCTGGGACGCCTGGTACGGCGGCGAGTACTCCGGCGCCTGGGCCTACGGGCTGCCGGAGCTCGTGCTCGCCGACGGCTCGCGGCAGCGCGACGCCCTCGTGGGCGCCCGGCGGATCGCGGCCCCCGGCTGCAACGTCACCGCGGTGACGCTCGGGCTGGCCCCGGGCATCCAGGCCGGCGTGATCGAGTCCGACGACCTCGTCGCCGTGCTCGCGGTCGGCACCTCGGGCGCGGGGAAGTCGCTGAAGACGCACCTGCTCGCGAGCGAGATCGCCGGGTCGGCGTCCGCCTACGGGGTCGGCGGCGTCCACCGCCACACGCCGGAGATCATCCAGAACCTCGCCGCGGCGGGCGGCGTCGACGTGGCCATCTCGTTCACGCCGGTGCTCGTCCCGATGTCGCGCGGCATCCTCGCCACGAGCACGGCCCGCCTCGCGCCGGGCGTGACGGCGGCGGACGTGCGGGCCGCCTGGGAGCGCGCCTACGCCGACGAGCCGTTCGTGCACCTCCTGCCCGAGGGCGTCTTCCCGCGCTCCGGCGACACCACGGGCGCGAACACGGCCCTCCTCGGCCTCGCGGTCGACGAGCGTGCCGGACGCGTCGTCGTCGTCAGCGCGATCGACAACCTCGTCAAGGGCACGGCCGGCGCCGCCGTCCAGTCCGCCAACCTCGCGCTCGGCCTGGCCGAGACGACCGCCCTCCCCCTGAACGGAGTCGCCCCGTGAGCACCGACCCGACCAGCACCCCCGCCGGCGTCGGCGTCACCGCCGCCGCCGGCTTCGAGGCCGCCGGCGTCGCCGCCGGGCTCAAATCCTCGGGGAACCCCGACCTCGCGCTCGTGGTGAACCGCGGGCCGCTGTCCGCCGGCGCCGCCGTGTTCACCGGCAACCGCGCCAAGGCGAACCCGATCCTCTGGTCGCAGCAGGCCGTCGCCGACGGCGTGGTCTCCGCGATCGTGCTCAACTCGGGCGGCGCGAACTGCTTCACCGGCCAGCAGGGCTTCCAGACCACCCACGCCACCGCCGAAGCCGTCGGCGAGGCGCTGTCGATCTCGGCCGGCGATGTGCTCGTCTGCTCGACAGGCCTCATCGGCGAGCAGCTCGACCGCGCGAAGCTCGAGGCCGGCGTCCATGCCGCGGCGGGCATGCTCTCGGACGACGGGGGAGCTGCGGCCGCGGAGGCCATCCTCACGACCGACTCGCACGCGAAGACCGCCGTGCGCGGCCGCGACGGCTGGATCGTCGGCGGCATGGCGAAGGGCGCCGGGATGCTGGCGCCGGGCCTCGCGACCATGCTCGTCGTGATCACCACCGACGCGGTGCTCGACGCCGACCGCCTCGACCGCGCGCTGCGTCGCGCGACGGGCGTGAGCTTCGACCGCCTCGACAGCGACGGCTGCATGTCGACGAACGACCAGGTCACGCTCCTGGCCTCCGGCGCCTCCGGCGTCGAGCCGGAGCTCGACGACTTCGCGGACGAGCTCACCGCGCTCTGCATGGATCTCGCGATCCAGCTGCAGGGCGACGCCGAGGGCGCGAGCCACGACATCGTGATCGAGGTGGCGGGCGCCGAGAGCGAGGCGGACGCGGTCGAGGTCGGCCGCGCCATCGCGCGGAACAACCTGTTCAAGGCCGCCGTGTTCGGCAACGACCCGAACTGGGGCCGGGTGCTCGCCGCGATCGGCACGACGCGGGCGGCCTTCGACCCCTATGACGTCGACGTGTCGATGAACGGCGTGCGGGTGTGCGCGAAGGGCGGCCCCGACCGTCCGCGCGACGACGTGGATCTGACCCCGCGGCGCGTGCTGCTGCAGCTCGACCTGCACGCGGGTGCGGCGGCGGCGGTCATCCTGACCAACGACCTCACGCACGACTACGTGCACGAGAACTCGGCGTACAGCTCGTGAGCGGCGCGGACGGCATCCCCGCCGACGACGCCACCGCGGTCGTCATCGCCTCGGCCGGCTCGTCGCGCCCCGCCGACCGGCTCGAGACGGCCGCCGTGAAGGCCGCCGTGCTCATCGAGTCGCTGCCGTGGCTCCAGCGCTTCGCCGGCGAGATCGTCGTCGTGAAGTTCGGCGGCAACGCCATGGTCGACGACGACCTCAAGCGCGCCTTCGCGCAGGACATGGTCTACCTGCGCCACGTCGGGCTGCGTCCGGTCGTGGTGCACGGCGGCGGACCGCAGATCTCGTCGATGCTCGACCGGCTCGGCATCCCGAGCGAGTTCCGGGGCGGCTACCGCGTGACCACGCCGGAGGCCATGGAGGTCGTCCGGATGGTGCTCACCGGCCAGGTGAGCCGCGAGCTGGTCACGCTCATCAACAGCCACGGCCCGCTCGCCTCGGCGATCTCGGGGGAGGACGCCGGCCTGTTCGGCGGCCGCCGCCGGGAGGCCGTCGTCGACGGGCAGGCGGTCGACATCGGGCTCGTCGGCGACGTCGTCGAGGTCGATCCCGCCGCCGTGCTCGCCGAGCTCGACGCCGGCCGCATCCCGGTCGTCTCCTCGATCGCGCCCGACCTCGACGTGCCGGGCCAGTCGCTCAACGTCAACGCCGACTCGGCGGCCGCGAGCCTGGCCGTGGCGCTCGGGGCCGCGAAGCTCGTCGTGCTCACCGACGTGGCCGGCCTCTACCGCGAGTGGCCGGATCCGGAGTCGCTCGTCTCGGTCATCGACACCGCCGAGCTCGAGGCGCTCCTGCCCGGGCTGGAGTCGGGGATGATCCCGAAGATGACGGCCTGCCTGGACGCGGTGCGCGGGGGAGTGGCGAAGGCGGCGGTGATCGACGGACGGCGTCCGCACTCGGTCCTGCTGGAGATCTTCACGGACGCCGGAATCGGCACGGAGGTGGTGCCCGCATGAGCGGCGCGCAGCAGCACAGGGACGAACCGACCACGACGGAGCTCCTCACCGAGCGCTTCCACGACGTCATGATGCGATCCGCGCCGACGCCGGCGCTGCTCCTCGAGTCGGGCAGCGGGGCGTGGGTGACCGACGTCGAGGGCGAGGAGTACCTCGACTTCGTGGCGGGGATCGCCGTCAACTCGCTCGGGCACGCGCATCCGGTGTTCGTCGAGGCGGTCACGCGCCAGGCGTCGAAGGCCGCCCACATCTCGAACCTCTACGCCTCCGAGCCGCAGATCGAGCTCGCCGAGCGGCTCTGCCGGCTCTCCGGCGGCAGCCGCGTGTTCTTCGGCAACTCGGGCGCCGAGGCGATCGAGGCGGCGCTGAAGCTCACGCGGCTCACGGGCCGCACCCGCGTGCTCGCGCTCGAGCAGGCCTTCCACGGCCGCACGACGGGCTCGGTCGCGCTGACCGGCAAGCCCGCGCTGCGGCAGGACTTCGAGCCGCTCATCCCGGGCATCGAGCACCTGCCGACGAGGATCGAGGCGCTCGAGGCGGCCATCGGGCCGGATGTCGCCGCGCTGTTCGTCGAGCCCATCAAGGGCGAGGCGGGTGTCATCCCGCTGCCGGAGGGCTACCTCCGCGCGGCGCGGGAGCTCACCGCGCGCCACGGCGCGCTGCTCATCATCGACGAGATCCAGACCGGAGCCGGGCGCACCGGCGAGTGGTTCGCGTTCCAGAAGGACGGCATCGTGCCCGACGCGATCGCGGTCGCGAAGGGCATCGGCGGCGGGTTCCCGATCGGCGCGCTCATCACGTTCGGCGCCGCGAGCGACCTGTTCCGTGCCGGCCACCACGGCTCGACGTTCGGCGGCAACCCGCTCGCGACGGCCACCGCGAACGCGGTGCTCGGCGAGATCGAGCGGGCGGGTCTGGTCGAGAACGCGCGGGTGCGCGGCGAGCAGCTGCGTGCCGCGATCGCCGGCATCGGCTCGCCGCTCGTCCGCGAGGTGCGCGGGCAGGGGCTCCTGCTCGGCGTCGTGCTCGAGCGGCCGGAGGCGATCCGGCTGTCCGGCGTCGCGCTCGGCCACGGCCTCGTGATCAACGCGGCCAACGAGTCCACCATCCGCCTCGCCCCGCCCCTCATCATCGGCGACGCCGAGATCGAGGCGTTCGCCGAGCGCTTCACCGCCGCCCTGCACGCCGTGCAGCACCACCTCGAGACGGGAGCCCCCGAATGACCCGCCACTTCCTCCGCGACGACGACATCACCGCCGTCGAGCAGGCCGAGATCCTCGACCTCGCCGCCGAGATCAAGGCGGACCGCTGGGGCCGGCGTCCGCTCGCGGGCCCGCAGACGGTCGCCGTGATCTTCGACAAGTCGTCGACCCGCACGCGCGTGAGCTTCGCGGTCGGCATCGCCGACCTCGGCGGCAGCCCGCTGATCATCTCGACCGCGTCGAGCCAGCTCGGCGGCAAGGAGACGCCGTCGGACACTGCCCGCGTGCTCGAGCGCATGGTGTCGGCGATCGTCTGGCGCACCTACGCCCAGGCCGGACTCGAGGAGATGGCCGCCGGCACGCGCGTGCCGGTCGTCAACGCGCTGAGCGACGACTTCCACCCCTGCCAGCTGCTCGCCGACCTGCTCACGATCCGCGAGCACAAGGGCGCGCTGGCCGGGCTCACGGTCGCCTTCCTCGGCGACGGCGCGAGCAACATGGCGCAGAGCTACCTGCTGGCCGGCGCCACGGCCGGTATGCACGTCCGCGTCGCCGCGCCCGCCGAGTACGCGCCCTCGGTGCAGGTCGTGGCGGATGCCGAGGAGCGCGCGCTCGCGACCGGCGGCTCCGTCCGCGTGCTCGCCGATCCGGTCGAGGCCGTGACCGGCGCCGACGTCGTCGTCACCGACACCTGGGTCTCGATGGGCAAGGAGGAGGAGAAGGCGCACCGCGTGCAGGTGTTCGGCGGCTTCCAGGTCACCCCGGAGCTCATGACGCACGCCGCCGCCGACGCCGTCTTCCTGCACTGCCTGCCGGCCGACCGCGGCTACGAGGTGTCGGCCTCCGTCATCGACGGGCCGCAGAGCGTCATCTGGGACGAGGCGGAGAACCGCCTCCACGCCCAGAAGGCGCTGCTGGTCTGGCTGCTCGAGCGCGCCGGCTGAGGCCGGCTCAGCCGCTCGCCCGGCAGGCAGGACCTGCCGGGTCGCGCGTCCTAGCGGCTCGTGAGGGACGGGTCGGAGACCAGCACGCCGACGAAGCAGCTCCAGAAGATGATCGCCGCCACGACCCCCGCCGTGAGCGGCACCCAGAAGGCGATCCGCTTCGTCACGAGCAGGAAGATGCCGACCGCGAGCGCCGCGACGTACAGCAGCGGCTGGCTCACCAGGATGATCGCCGGAGCGGCACCGGCGTCGCCGTCGAAGCCGCCGTACCCCTGCTGCCGGAACGCCTCGTCGAGCAGGGTGGGGTCGGTGAAGATGAACCCGTACAGCACGCCGAGACCGGCGCCGAGGAGCCCGAGGCCGAGGAGGATGATCGTGAGGACGAGGTCCCAGATGCGGCGTCGCTTCGCCGGCTTCGCGGGCTCGCCCCAGGCGGTCGGGTCGTACGACTGCTGCGCGGGCGCAGCGGTCCAGGCGGGCTGCTGCTGCGGCGCGCTCGGCCACGCGGGCTGGGCGCCGGGAGCGGGCGCGTGCTGCTCGGGAGCGGGCTGGGCCGGCGGGGTCGCCGCGGGCGGCTGGTATCCGGGCGGGGCGTACTCGCCGTAGCGGGGACGGGGCGGCTGCTCACCCGAGTTCTGCTCGCTCATGGGGCGAGCCTAGCCGTCCGCGCCTGATCCCTAGACTGAACAGCACACGAAGGAGAGCACCACAGATGGCAGAACGCGTCGTCCTCGCCTACTCCGGCGGACTCGACACCTCCGTCGGCATCGGCTGGCTGCAGGACGCCACCGGCAAGGAGGTCGTCGCCCTCGCGATCGACGTCGGCCAGGGCGGCGAGGACATGGAGGACATCCGTCAGCGCGCGCTCGACTGCGGCGCCGTCGAGGCCGTCGTGGTGGATGCGAAGGACGAGTTCGCCGACGACTTCCTCATGCCCGCCCTCAAGGCCAACGCGATGTACCAGAAGCGCTACCCGCTGGTCTCGGGCCTGAGCCGTCCGCTCATCGCCCGCCACCTCGCCCGCGTCGCGAAGGAGCTCGGCGCGGACAGCGTCGCGCACGGCTGCACCGGCAAGGGCAACGACCAGGTGCGCTTCGAGGCGGCGGTCGCCGCGCTCGCGCCCGACCTCACGAGCATCGCCCCCATCCGCGACCTCGCCCTCACCCGCGACAAGGCGATCGCCTACGCGGAGGAGCACGGGCTGCCGATCCGGCAGTCGAAGAAGAACCCGTACTCGATCGACAAGAACGTCTGGGGTCGCGCGGTCGAGACCGGCTTCCTCGAGGACCCGTGGAACGCGCCGATCGAGGACCTCTACGAGTACACGCAGGATCCGGCCGCCGACGGCCCGGCCGACGAGGTCACGATCACGTTCGCCGAGGGCATCCCGGTCGCGATCGACGGCGAGGTCGTCTCGCCGCTCGAGGCGGTGCAGCGGCTCAACGACGTGGCCGGGCGCCACGGCGTCGGCCGCATCGACATGGTCGAGGACCGCCTCGTCGGCATCAAGAGCCGCGAGGTCTACGAGGCCCCGGCCGCGATCGCCCTGATCGCGGCCCACGAGGAGCTCGAGAACCTCACGCTCGAGCGCGACCTGGGGCGCTACAAGCGCGGCGTCGAGGCCGAGTGGGCGGATCTCGTCTACGACGGGCTCTGGTACTCGGGCCTCAAGCGCAGCCTCGACGCCTTCATCGACCACACCCAGCGGCACGTCTCCGGCGACATCCGGCTCACGCTGCAGGGCGGGCGCGCCACCGTCACCGGCCGCCGCAGCGTCGAGTCGCTGTACGACTTCGACCTCGCGACCTACGACACGGGCGACACCTTCGACCAGTCGTTGGCCAAGGGCTTCATCGAGCTCTGGTCGCTGCCGTCGAAGATCAGCGCCAAGCGCGACCTGGCGCAGTCCGAATGAGCGGGCAGGACGCGACCGGGTCCGGCGCGGGCGGCGGCAGCCTCTGGGGCGGTCGCTTCGCCGACGGGCCGTCGCCGGAGCTGACCGCGCTGTCGCGGTCGACCCATTTCGACTGGCGGCTCGCGGTCTACGACCTCGCGGGCTCGCGGGCGCACGCCCGGGCGCTCGCTACGGCCGGGCATCTCGACGCCGATCAGCTCGGCCGGATGCTCGTCGGCCTCGACGCGATCGAGACCGGCGTGCGCGACGGGAGCATCCGCCCGCGCGACACCGACGAGGACGTGCACTTCGCCCTCGAGCGCGAGCTCGTGGAGGCCGTCGGGCCGGAGCTCGGCGGTCGGCTGCGCGCCGGCCGGAGCCGCAACGACCAGATCGCCACGCTCGTGCGCCTCTACCTGCTGGACTCCGCGACCACCATCGCGGGGCTCGTGGTCGACCTCGTCGACGCGATCGCGGCGCAGGCGTCCGCCCACCCGGCCGCGGTCATGCCGGGCCGCACGCACCTGCAGCACGCGCAGCCGGTGCTGCTGGCCCACCATCTCCTCGCGCACGCCTGGCCGCTGGTGCGCGACCTCGAGCGGCTGCGCGACTGGCGGGTCCGCGCGGCCGAGTCGCCCTACGGCGCCGGCGCGGTCGCGGGCGGCGCGCTCGGACTCGATCCCGTGCCGATCGCCGCCGAGCTCGGCCTCGGCGCCCCGATGCCCAACTCGATCGACGCGACCGCGAGCCGCGACGTCGTCGCCGAGTTCGCGTACATCGCCGCGCAGATCGGCATCGACCTCTCGCGCTTCAGCGAGGACGTCATCGTGTGGAACACGAAGGAGTTCGGCTTCGTCACGCTCGACGACGGCTTCTCGACGGGGTCGAGCATCATGCCGCAGAAGAAGAACCCCGACATCGCGGAGCTCGCGCGCGGCAAGGCCGGCCGCCTCATCGGCGACCTGACCGGGCTGCTCGCGACGCTGAAGGGTCTGCCGCTCGCGTACAACCGCGATCTGCAGGAGGACAAGGAGCCGGTCTTCGATCAGGTCGACACCCTCGTGGTGCTGCTGCCGGCGTTCGCGGGCATGATCGCGACCCTCCGCTTCGACACCGAGCGGATGGCGGAGCTCGCCCCGCAGGGCTTCTCCCTCGCGACCGATGTGGCCGACCACCTCGTGCGCCGGGGCGTGCCGTTCCGCGACGCCCACGAGATCTCGGGAGCCCTCGTGCGGTTCTGCGAGCAGTACGGCCTCGAGCTCGACGAGCCGGACGACGAGCAGTACGCCGCGATCGACTCCCGCCTCACGCCGGACGTGCGCGAGCACCTCACGGTCGCCGCCTCGCTCGCGAGCCGCGCCGGCGTCGGCGGCACCGCCCCCGAGCGCGTCGCCGAGCAGCTCGCGGCGCTCACCGACCGCGTCCGCTCCCTCGCAGTGGCGGCGCGATGAGCGGCGCCGAGCCCTCGGGCGGTCGCCCCGGCGACCGCCGCCCCGAGAAGCGCGCGTCGAACCCGATCGTGATCCGCGCGATCGTGATCGTCGCCGCGGCCGTGGTGCTCGGCGGCGTGATCTGGGCCGCCGCGCTCGGGCACCTGTTCTGAGCCGGCTCGGGCCGACCGTACGACGATGACCGCCCTGGCCGAGCTGCTGGCCGCGCCGGCGCTCGAGGTCGCGCCGCGCCTGCTCGGGGCGACGCTGCACGGACGCGGCGTCGCGCTGCGCATCACCGAGGTGGAGGCCTACCTCGGCGAGCAGGATCCGGGATCGCACGCGTTCCGCGGCGTCACCCCGCGCACACGCGTGATGTACGGCCCGCCCGCGCACCTCTACGTCTACTTCTCCTACGGCATGCACGCCTGCGCGAACATCGTCTGCTCGCCCGAGGGCCAGGCGTCGGCCGTGCTGCTCCGGGCGGGCGAGGTGGTCGACGGGCTCGATGCGGCCCGCGCCCGCCGCACCACGTCGCGCACGGATGCGGATCTCGCGCGCGGCCCCGCGCGGCTCACCGTCGCGCTCGGCATCGGCCTCGCCGACGACGGGGCCGCGCTCGACGGCGCGCCGTCCGCCCCGGACCCGATCCGGCTCGAGCCCGGCGCACCGCTGCCGGGGGCGCGCATCCGCTCGGGTCCGCGCACCGGGGTGTCCGGCGCGGGCGGCACGGAGGCGTTCCCGTGGCGGTTCTGGATCGACGGCGATCCGACGGTGTCGCCGTACAAGGCGAGCGTGCCGCGGGTGCGCACGCGCTGACGGACTGCGGGGTGGTGGCGCGGGCGCGGGCGCGGGATGGCCGTCGCCGCGCACGTTCGCGTCAGCGTCAGCGTCAGCGTCAGCGTCCGCCGAAGCCGCCCCCGCCGCCTCCGCCGCCGGAGAAGCCGCCGCCCGACGAGCCGCCGAACGAGCTGGACCCGCCGAACGAGCTCGAGAAGCTCGAGCCCGACGAGCTCGGCGGCGGCGTGGTCGCGAAAGCGTTGACCGCGGCCCCGCGGGCGAACGACGAGACGAGGTAGCCGTCCGCGAAGCTCATGCCGCCGGTGGTCTGCGGCGGCGTCGTGGCGTACTTCTCGCCGAGCACGCGGGTCCAGTCGGCCTCGAGACCCCAGACGATCGCCCACGGGAGCAGCCGCTCGTAGAGGCGGACGACCGCCGCCGGGTCCGCCGGATCGACCCTTGTGCGCTCGGCGCCGGCCGGGCTCTGCAGGAACCTCAGCCGGTCCTCCTCCGCCCAGCGGAGGTACTCGCGCAGGCCGAGCAGGTGCTCGCGCAGCAGGGCGCCGGCTCGCGTGAGCCGGCGCGGCGCGCGGGCGGCGCCGAACAGCAGCACGAGCGCGGCCCCGCCGCCGAGCAGCGCGCCGAGCCAGACCTGCGCGGGCGCGACCTCGACGTCCATCGCCCAGAGCAGCAGCAGGCCTGCCGCGATCACGACGCCGAGCGCGAGGACGCGGATGAGTACCGAGAGCCGGCTCCGCACCCGGCGGATGAGGCCGTCGGAGTCGACCTCGGCGAGCGCGCCCGCGTCGATGCGGGTGAGCCGGTCGCCGAGCGACTCCGAGCTGCGGTCGAGCACGAGCACGCCGCCCGGCTTGCCGAGGTCTCCCGGGAAGAGCTGGTCGAAGATGCGCCGGTCGTCCGCGACCTCGAGCCGGTCGGCGTCGCCGGCGACGAGCGAGTAGCGCTGGTACGGGTCGCCGGTGGACGCCTCCCGCAGCGTCGCCGCCCCGGTCACGGCGAACTGCACGAACGTCGCGGGCAGCCCGGAGTCGCCGCGGCCGAGGAAGTGCGCGCTCTCGAGCACGCCGACGTCGTCGGGGCCCTCGTACTGCGCGATGACGATGCCGCGGCCGGGTGCGTCCCGCCAGAGCCGCGCGCGGGCGAGCACCGTGCCGGCGACGAGGATCGCCGCCGCGGCGAGCACGAGCCACGGCGCCACGGTCGCGAGCCACGAGGTCGCCGGCGTCGCGGGCTCGGCGAAGGTGCCCGACCGGAAGCCGATCGCGACCGTCATCCCGGCGTTCGCGGGGAGGTCCGTCGTCGTGGCGGACCAGCCGTCGTCGGTCGTCGTGATCGGGCACTGCGCCGTCGAGCTGTAGACGCCGGTGTAGCAGGAGTAGCGGCCGGTCGCGGCCGAGCGGAGCTCGTCGTCGACCCGCACGTCGGCCGTCACCGTGCCGAAGGGCTGCGCCGCTTCGTTGCCGTTGACGTCCCAGTAGAACTCGTCGTCGTCGGTGTCGGCGAAGTGCCGCACCACATCCCGCTCGGTGTACTCGATGACGTACGTGGTCCGCCCGTGCACGAAGCTGTCGTCGCCGAGCGCGACGGCGACGAACGGCCGGCCCTCCGAGTCCTCCTGCGTGCTCGTCTCGTAGGGGACCTTCCCGCCGTCGCCGTCGGTCACGCCCACGATCCGCACGCCGTAGTCGGCGCGCGTGGTCTCGTCGCGCTGCGGCAGGTAGCGCACGATGCCGCGGTTCTGGTCGGTGTCGGGGAACACGGCGACGAGCGTCTCCCTCACCTGCAGCGTCGCGTGCCCGCTCGCGTCGCGGCCGAGCTCGTAGTCCGCGGCCATCGACTCGAAGGTGAAGTCGTCCACGCCGGCAGGCACGCCGGAGCCGGCCAGGGGAGCGGCGACCGGAGGAGCGGTGACCGCGCTCGCCGCGGTCGTCCCCGCGACGGCGGGCGCGAGCGCCAGGGTGACGGCGGCCAGGGCGGAGAGCAGTCGTCGCATCACGTTCCGAGCCTAATCAGCGGGCCGACCGTCGCCGTGGCCGCCGCCCCGTGGCCGCCGCCCCGTGGCCGTACGGCGTCCGCCGCCCCGGTATCCTGAGACGGTGTCCGACGCCCTGACCGCTCCCGCCCTCGACCCGTCGTTCGACAACGTCTGGGACGAGCTGGTCTATCGCGGGCTCGTGCAGGTCTCGACCGACGCGGAGGCGCTGCGCGAGGTGCTCGGCGGTGCGCCGATCACCTACTACTGCGGCTTCGACCCGACGGCCCCGAGCCTGCACCTCGGCAACCTCGTGCAGCTGCTCACGATGCGCCGCATCCAGCTCGCCGGGCACCGTCCGCTCGGGCTGGTGGGCGGATCGACAGGGCTCATCGGCGACCCGCGCCCGAGCTCGGAGCGCACCCTGAACACGAAGGAGACGGTCGCCGACTGGGTCGAGCGCCTCCGCAGCCAGGAGGAGCGCTTCCTGTCGTTCGAGGGCGAGAACGCGGCGACGATCGTCAACAACCTCGACTGGACCGCGCCGATGTCGGCGATCGACTTCCTCCGCGACATCGGCAAGCACTTCCGCGTCGGCGCGATGCTGAAGAAGGATGCGGTCGCGGCGCGCCTCAACAGCGATGCCGGCATCAGCTACACCGAGTTCAGCTACCAGCTCCTGCAGGGGATGGACTTCCTCCAGCTCTACCGCGACCACGACGTCGTGCTGCAGACCGGAGGCAGCGACCAGTGGGGCAACCTCACCGCGGGGGTGGACCTCATCCACCGCGCCGAGGGCGCCTCCGTGCACGCGCTCGGCACGCCGCTCATCACGAACAGCGACGGAACGAAGTTCGGCAAGAGCGAGGGCAACGCGGTCTGGCTCGACCCGGAGCTGCTGAGCCCGTACGCGATGTACCAGTTCTGGCTCAACACGGCCGATGCCGACGTGGTGTCGCGGCTGAAGGTCTTCACGTTCCTCCCGCGCGCCGAGATCGAGGACCTCGAGCGCCAGGTCGCGGACGAGCCGTTCCGGCGCGCGGCCCAGCTTCGGCTGGCGCGGGAGGTGACCGGGCTCGTGCACGGCGTGGAGGCCGTCGACGCCGCCATCGAGGCCTCGCGGGCGCTGTTCGGCAACGGCGATCTCGCGGCCCTCGACGCCGGCACGCTCGCGGCGGCCGTCGCGGAGCTGCCGGGAGCGGATGCGACGCCCGCGACCGCGGTCGTGCAGGCGCTCGTCGACACCGGGCTCACCTCGAGCCTGGGGGAGTCGCGCCGCGCCATCGCGCAGGGCGGCGTCTACCTCAACAACGTGGCCGTCGCGGATGCCGAGGCCACCCTCGCGGGCTCGGAGCTCGCGGGCGGCGTCGCGGTGCTGCGCCGCGGCAAGAAGACGCTGGCAGGGCTCCGGCTCGGATGACACGCACCGACCGTCCGGGAGGGCGATCGGCCGTGTGGTTATGTAGGAGACGATGACGGACGACGAGGAGCGCGCGCGCCTCGAGCGGCAGAGACTGCTCGGCCAGGCGCCTCCTCCGCGGCCCGCGGAGCCCGCTGAGGGCGTCGCGGCAGGGGCGGAGGGCGCCGACGCGCGCCCGGATGCCGCCGGCGAGGCCGTCCCGCCGGCCGCGCCCTCGTCGGCGCCGTACGCGCGCCCGAGCTCGTTCACGCCGTCCAGCTCGTACGGCTCGGCAGCCGGAGAGGCCGGAGCGGCTGCGCCCGGTGCTGGAGCGCCTGGTGCTGGAGCGACGGGTGCTGGTGCGCCGGGTGCTGGTGCGCCGGGAGCTGCTCGCCCGGACTCGGCGGCCCACGATGCCGGGGTGCCGACCGCGCCGCCGACCGCAGCGCCCGTCCCGCCCGCTGCAACGCCGGTCCCGCCCGCCGCCGCCCCGGCCGATCCGGGTCCGCCGAGCGCGAGCCCCGCGGCTCCCGCCGGCTCCGCGCGAGGAGCCTGGCCGACACCGAGCGGATCCGCCTGGCCGCCGTCCGCCGGCGCGTCGAGCTGGCCCTCGGATCCGTCACGGACGGACGCGGCGCGTCCCGATCCCGCGGCACCTGCGGTCCCGACTGCGGCAGCGGCGGTCCCGCCGTCAACCGCGGGATCGCCCGCGCCCGCCGCGCAGCCCGGAGGTGCGGCTCCCGCCGGCGGACCGGCATCCGGTGCGTCGAGCGCCGGCACCGCATCGCCGCAGAGCTCGCCGCCGCGGTCCGCCGCGTTCCCGCCGGCGTCATCGCCCCCGTCCGCATCGAACCCGGCCGCGGATGTCGCACCCGGCGCCGCCGCGATGACCTCGACGCCGGCCCCGCGATCGGCGCCCACCGCGACTCCGACGTCCGCGGCCCCGCCCACCGTGGCCCCGCCCACCGTGACTCCGCCGACCACGACTCCGACGTCCGCGGCCCCGCCCACCGTGGTCCCGACGTCCGCGACTCCGTCGTCCGCGGCCCCGTCGTCCGCGGCCCCGTCGTCCGCGGCCCCGTCGTCCGCGGCCCCGTCGTCCGCGGCCCCGCAGTCTTCGACTCCGCCGTCCGCGGCCCCGGCTGCCCCGCCGCCCGGCCCGGCACCGTCGGCGCCCGCACCCGCATCGGCGCAGCCGGCCGCACCATCGTCGCCGCGCGCCGAGCGCCCGGACACGTCCGGCTGGCCCGTGGCGCAGAACGCCGCCTCGACCCCGCCGTCGACGACCGTTCCGGCTGCCGCGCCCGCCGCCACCGCGGCGACCGGCACCCCGCCTGCGATGGCAGCGCCGACCGCAGCGCAACCCACCGCAGCATCCGGCCCCGAGCCGACGTCGCCGGCGACTCCTCCGCCCGCCGCCGCGGCCCCGCCCGCAAGCGGGCCGGGCGCCGGCACCCCGTCGGCCCGTCCCGAGCCCATCCCGCTGCAGGAGCCCGCCGATCCGCCCTCGCTCCGCGAGTCCGGCGTCACCGCGTGGTTCCAGCCGAGCGATCCGACGGCGCGGACCGCGCCCGCGTCGCCCGATCCGGCCCCCTCGGCGACGGGCGAGCGACCGAGCGCGGCCGATGCCGTGAGCGCCGCGCCGGGGGAGCGCCTCGCGGCGCCGGACGCGGACCCCGCGCCCGCACCGGAACGGCCCGTGACGGAGGCGCCCGCGCCGCCGGCTGCCGCGGCGACGGATCTGGCGGCGTCCGGAGCCGTCCAGCCCGCATCAGCTGTCCCGCCCGCGGCGCCGGCGTCCGCCGCGCAGGCACACCCCGCGCAGCCCGCGTCCCCCGCGGCGCCGGCGTCACAGGGAGGTCCGGACGCGCCGAGGGTCGCGCCCCGACCGCAGGCGTCCGAGCCCGACGACCTCGACCTCCTCGCCGCCGCGTTCGACGTCGACACGCCCTCCGGGGGCTGGTCGCTGTCCTCCGAGTCGGAGCCGTCGCCGATCCAGCCGGCGCCGATCCAGCCGGCGCCGGCCGCAGCAGCCCCCGCCGCCGCGCCGCCGACGCGGTCGGATGCCGATCCGGTCTCGCGACCCTCCGTGCCGGCGTCGACCGAGCGCCGGACCTCGGCGGCGGCATCGCCGACGCGACCGGAGACCCCGTCGGGGGCCCGCGCCGACGCGTCCCGGCCGGCGCCCGCGCGACCGCTCGCGGATCCCGGCACCGAGTCGATCCTCCGGCTCCGGCCGACCGCCGTGCCGGATGGCGGGACCACCGTGCTCGAGAAGGCCGGCATCGTCGCCGCCGTCGTGCTGCCGCCGATCGGGCTCATCGTCGGCGTGGCCAACGCGATCCGGAGCGGACGGCGTCGCGGGTGGGTCCCGACCGCAGTCAGCGCGGGGATCGTGATCGCCTCGGTGCTCACGCTCGGACTCGTCGGCGCGGGGGTGGTCGCCGACGGTGCCGCGCGCGATGCGATCGCCGACCGGGCCCTGACCGCGCGATCCCAGCCGCTGTGCCGGGTGATCGCCGAGCAGGGCCTCAGCACCGGCGACGACTTCGGGCTGCCGACGGGGGGAGCGTCGATCGACGACGCGGCCGCCCGGCTCCAGGCGTTCGCGGACCGGTGGTCCGCCGCCGCGGCGGTCTCGCCGCCGTCGATCGGACGCGAGGTCGGCGCGATCGCCGCCGCCGCCTCGACCGCCGCCTCGGATGTGGCGACCACCCGCACGCTCGACCGCGCCGGCATCGCCGCGCAGCTCGCGACCGTGCACGGCACCTCCGGGGTGCCTGCCTTCGTCGCCGCCCACTGCGGCTGACCCGGCCCGCGAGTCGGCGCCGGTGCCGACGAGATGCTCGACGCCCCACCCGCCGTGACGATCCGCGCTCGGTGACCGCGGTCAGCCGGAGCCCGTACCGCCATTGCCGCCGCGGCCGGCTCGAGAGGCGGATCCGGACCCCGCGGAACCGCGCCCTCGGCCCGCCCCGCACGGCCCCACAGGGTGCACCCGCACCGCGAAAACCCCGGAAACACGGGCGACACGCCCGGGATGCGCCGAAGATTTGGCGGCGCGCCCCGGTCTGCGTAAAGTAATCACTCGTCACCCCAAAGGTGCGGAAAGCCCGGGGCCGAAAGGCCCGGCGATCCGGCCTCAAGAGGGACCAACCCCACCGGGTTCCTTCCAGATCCTCGCTTGCGAAGATCGGTGAAGAGAACGTATGGTGGGGAGCCGCACCGGCCGCCGCTGGGGTTCAACACTCCGGCATGCAGCTCGACCAGCAGGACCTTCGGTCCGGAACGTCGTAGCGCCACAGGCCGTGCGGCAACAGGACAAGTGGCCTTGCAGCCGACCCGGCGACGGGAAGGGGCAGGAGCGCCCGATCCTTGAGAACTCAACAGCGTGCACTATGTCAAATGCCAAAATACCTCGCTCGGCGACCTCGGTCGTCGAGGAGATTCCTTTGGATTGACGGATTGTCAGTAGACGATCCTTTCAGTCAGATCAACTCGTCGCGAGCAGGCGGTTTTCCCCGCTCTCGTGACACACGATGTGCCGGCGGCTTCGGCTGCCGAGCAATCAAACATCTACGGAGAGTTTGATCCTGGCTCAGGATGAACGCTGGCGGCGTGCTTAACACATGCAAGTCGAACGGTGAAGGAGGAGCTTGCTCCTCCGGATCAGTGGCGAACGGGTGAGTAACACGTGAGTAACCTGCCCCAGACTCTGGGATAAGCGTTGGAAACGACGTCTAATACCGGATACGAGCTTCAGCCGCATGGCTAGGAGCTGGAAAGAACTTCGGTCTGGGATGGACTCGCGGCCTATCAGGTAGTTGGTGAGGTAATGGCCCACCAAGCCTACGACGGGTAGCCGGCCTGAGAGGGTGACCGGCCACACTGGGACTGAGACACGGCCCAGACTCCTACGGGAGGCAGCAGTGGGGAATATTGCACAATGGGCGAAAGCCTGATGCAGCAACGCCGCGTGAGGGATGACGGCCTTCGGGTTGTAAACCTCTTTTAGTAGGGAAGAAGCGAAAGTGACGGTACCTGCAGAAAAAGCACCGGCTAACTACGTGCCAGCAGCCGCGGTAATACGTAGGGTGCAAGCGTTATCCGGAATTATTGGGCGTAAAGAGCTCGTAGGCGGTCTGTCGCGTCTGCTGTGAAAACCCGAGGCTCAACCTCGGGCCTGCAGTGGGTACGGGCAGACTAGAGTGCGGTAGGGGAGATTGGAATTCCTGGTGTAGCGGTGGAATGCGCAGATATCAGGAGGAACACCGATGGCGAAGGCAGATCTCTGGGCCGTAACTGACGCTGAGGAGCGAAAGCGTGGGGAGCGAACAGGATTAGATACCCTGGTAGTCCACGCCGTAAACGTTGGGCGCTAGATGTGGGGACCATTCCACGGTTTCCGTGTCGCAGCTAACGCATTAAGCGCCCCGCCTGGGGAGTACGGCCGCAAGGCTAAAACTCAAAGGAATTGACGGGGGCCCGCACAAGCGGCGGAGCATGCGGATTAATTCGATGCAACGCGAAGAACCTTACCAAGGCTTGACATATACGAGAACGGGCTAGAAATAGTCAACTCTTTGGACACTCGTATACAGGTGGTGCATGGTTGTCGTCAGCTCGTGTCGTGAGATGTTGGGTTAAGTCCCGCAACGAGCGCAACCCTCGTTCTATGTTGCCAGCACGTAATGGTGGGAACTCATAGGAGACTGCCGGGGTCAACTCGGAGGAAGGTGGGGATGACGTCAAATCATCATGCCCCTTATGTCTTGGGCTTCACGCATGCTACAATGGCCGGTACAAAGGGCTGCAATACCGTAAGGTGGAGCGAATCCCAAAAAGCCGGTCTCAGTTCGGATTGAGGTCTGCAACTCGACCTCATGAAGTCGGAGTCGCTAGTAATCGCAGATCAGCAACGCTGCGGTGAATACGTTCCCGGGCCTTGTACACACCGCCCGTCAAGTCATGAAAGTCGGTAACACCCGAAGCCGGTGGCCCAACCCTTGTGGAGGGAGCCGTCGAAGGTGGGATCGGTGATTAGGACTAAGTCGTAACAAGGTAGCCGTACCGGAAGGTGCGGCTGGATCACCTCCTTTCTAAGGAGCTTCTGCTCGGTGCCTTCGGGTATCGAGCCAGAGCCGCGCTCGAGACGAATGTTCTCGGGGCGGATGCTCATGGGTGGAACATTGACATAGGTCCTGCGGAAAGCGCGGGCAGCTCAGTACGGATCCTCGGATCCAGGAACGGCAGCCGGCGACGACTGCAGGACATGCACGCTGTTGGGTCCTGAGGGACCGGGACGGCCTTCGGGTCGCACCACTCCTCTGGACTTCGAATGTCACGGTCCGAGACCGCGGCAGACGGAGTACCGCCCGTATTTTGAGAACTACACAGTGGACGCGAGCATCTTAGATTCGCGTAGAGCTCTTCGGAGCGATACGCAAATCATGATGATCTGATTTATAGATCATTGGTCAATCCCGTTCGGACTGCTTCGGCAGCTCGAGCGCGATCGATTCTAAAAACAAAACTCATGTAGTCAAGTTTCTAAGAGCAGACGGTGGATGCCTTGGCATCTGGAGCCGAAGAAGGACGTAGCAATCTGCGATAAGCCTCGGGGAGTTGATAAGCGAACTTCGATCCGAGGATTTCCGAATGGGGAAACCCCGTCAGGCGTACTTGTGCGACCTGATGACTCCCGCCTGAATATATAGGGCGGGTAGAGGGAACGTGGGGAAGTGAAACATCTCAGTACCCACAGGAAGAGAAAGCAACCGCGATTCCGTTAGTAGTGGCGAGCGAAACCGGAACAGGCCAAACCGAACGTGTGTGATAGCCGGCAGGCGTTGCACGTTCGGGGTTGTGGGACTCTGACGGTCTTCTGCCGAAGACCACATCGACATGCAGCGTATAGACGAACGGCATTGAAAGGCCGACCACAGAGGGTGCCAGTCCCGTAGTCGAAATGCGGTGCAGCGGTGCAGAGTATCCCAAGTAGCACGGGACCCCTGAAATCCCGTGTGAATCCGCCAGGACCACCTGGTAAGCCTAAATACTCCCAGATGACCGATAGCGGACAAGTACCGTGAGGGAAAGGTGAAAAGTACCCCGGGAGGGGAGTGAAATAGTACCTGAAACCGTCTGCTTACAAACCGTTGGAGCAGCCCTAGCAGCTGTGACAGCGTGCCTTTTGAAGAATGAGCCTGCGAGTTAGCGGTATGTGGCGAGGTTAACCCGTGAGGGGTAGCCGTAGCGAAAGCGAGTTCGAATAGAGCGCTTCAGTCGCATGCCCTAGACCCGAAGCGAAGTGATCTATCCATGGCCAGGTTGAAGCGACGGTAAGACGTCGTGGAGGACCGAACCCACTTGGGTTGAAAACCGAGGGGATGAGCTGTGGATAGGGGTGAAAGGCCAATCAAACTTCGTGATAGCTGGTTCTCTCCGAAATGCATTTAGGTGCAGCGTTGCGTGTTTCTTGCCGGAGGTAGAGCTACTGGATGGCCGATGGGCCCTACAAGGTTACTGACGTCAGCCAAACTCCGAATGCCGGTAAGTGAGAGCGCAGCAGTGAGACGGTGGGGGATAAGCTTCATCGTCGAGAGGGAAACAACCCAGACTACCGACTAAGGCCCCTAAGCGTGTGCTAAGTGGGAAAGGATGTGGAGTTGCTCAGACAACCAGGAGGTTGGCTTAGAAGCAGCCACCCTTGAAAGAGTGCGTAATAGCTCACTGGTCAAGTGATTCCGCGCCGACAATGTAACGGGGCTCAAGCACACCGCCGAAGTCGTAGATTTCGCACATTTGGTAGGCCTTCGTGGTCCAGCCGTGCGGAGTGGTAGGAGAGCGTCGTGTGGCGAGTGAAGCGGCGGAGTGATCCAGCCGTGGACGCCACGCGAGTGAGAATGCAGGCATGAGTAGCGAAAGACATGTGAGAAACATGTCCTCCGAAAGACCAAGGGTTCCAGGGTCAAGCTAATCTTCCCTGGGTAAGTCGGGACCTAAGGCGAGGCCGACAGGCGTAGTCGATGGACAACGGGTTGATATTCCCGTACCGGCGAAGAACCGCCCAAGCTAATCCAGTAGTGCTAAGAGTCCTAATCCGGCAGATGGATCCCTTCGGGGTGAAGCAGCCGGCCTAACGCTCGAACCCGTGCTGGTGCGGCTAGCGTATTAACAGGTGTGACGCAGGAAGGTAGCCCAAGCCGGGCGATGGTTGTCCCGGTGCAAGTGCGTAGGCTGAGAGATAGGCAAATCCGTCTCTCATAAAGGCCGAGACACGACGCGGACTCGAAAGAGACAGTGGGTGATCCTATGCTGCCAAGAAAAGCATCGACGCGAGGTTCCAGCCGCCCGTACCCCAAACCGACTCAGGTGGTCAGGTAGAGAATACCAAGGAGATCGAGAGAATCGTGGTTAAGGAACTCGGCAAAATGCCCCCGTAACTTCGGGAGAAGGGGGGCCTAAGGCGTGTACGGACTTGCTCCGGAAGCGCTGCAGGGCCGCAGAGACCAGTGGGAAGCGACTGTTTACTAAAAACACAGGTCCGTGCTAAGTCGCAAGACGATGTATACGGACTGACGCCTGCCCGGTGCTGGAAGGTTAAGAGGAAGGGTTAGCTTCGGCGAAGCTCTGAATTTAAGCCCCAGTAAACGGCGGTGGTAACTATAACCATCCTAAGGTAGCGAAATTCCTTGTCGGGTAAGTTCCGACCTGCACGAATGGCGTAACGACTTCCCAGCTGTCTCAACCGCGAACTCGGCGAAATTGCACTACGAGTAAAGATGCTCGTTACGCGCAGCAGGACGGAAAGACCCCGTGACCTTTACTATAGTTTGGTATTGGTGTTCGGTGTGGCTTGTGTAGGATAGGTGGGAGACTTTGAAGCGGGCACGCTAGTGTTCGTGGAGTCGTTGTTGAAATACCACTCTGGTCACTCTGGATGTCTAACCACGAACCGTAATCCGGTTCTGGGACAGTGCCTGATGGGTAGTTTAACTGGGGCGGTTGCCTCCCAAAAAGTAACGGAGGCGCCCAAAGGTTCCCTCAACCTGGTTGGCAATCAGGTGTCGAGTGTAAGTGCACAAGGGAGCTTGACTGTGAGAGTGACGGCTCGAGCAGGGACGAAAGTCGGGACTAGTGATCCGGCAGTGGCTTGTGGAAGCGCTGTCGCTCAACGGATAAAAGGTACCTCGGGGATAACAGGCTGATCTTGCCCAAGAGTCCATATCGACGGCATGGTTTGGCACCTCGATGTCGGCTCGTCGCATCCTGGGGCTGGAGTAGGTCCCAAGGGTTGGGCTGTTCGCCCATTAAAGCGGTACGCGAGCTGGGTTTAGAACGTCGTGAGACAGTTCGGTCCCTATCCGCTGCGCGCGTAGGAAGTTTGAGAAGATCTATCCCTAGTACGAGAGGACCGGGATGGACGAACCTCTGGTGTGTCAGTTGTTCCGCCAGGAGCACCGCTGATTAGCTACGTTCGGAACGGATAACCGCTGAAAGCATCTAAGCGGG
The DNA here is from genome assembly GCF_058809295.1 of Schumannella sp. GW821-FHT10F01. NCBI lineage: Bacteria > Bacillati > Actinomycetota > Actinomycetes > Micrococcales > Microbacteriaceae > Schumannella > Schumannella sp. GW821-FHT10F01. The sequence goes on along the minus strand of NZ_JBXASM010000006.1, from coordinate 31,568 downwards.
AAGCCGGCTTCAAGATGAGACTTCCATCCCTTCGGGGGAGAGGCTCCCAGCCAGACGACTGGGTTGATAGGCAGGATGTGGAAGCGGGGACTAAAGACCCGTGCAGCTGACCTGTACTAATAAGCCGACAACTTGACAACACCCCTATTCAGGGAATGAGTTTTGCGTGTTGCTCGCGTCCACTTTGTGGTTCTCGATCTACGGTCGAGAACTGCGCCCGCACCGTGTGAGAGCACGGCAGCGGCCGACAGACTGTAAATCAATAGTGTTTCGGCGGCCATAGCGAAGGGGAAACGCCCGGTTACATTCCGAACCCGGAAGCTAAGACCTTCTGCGCCGATGGTACTGCGAGGGGGACCTCGTGGGAGAGTAGGACACCGCCGGACTTCTTTCATAAGATGGCCATCCGAGTATTCGGATGGCCATCTTGTGTTTAACCGCGCGCTCGGAGCGCCGGACCACACGAGGAGCGATGTGAGCGACGACGACAGCCGATCGGGCGACGCCGCCCGTCGTGGAGACGATGACCGCCGACCTCGGCGTGATGGAGATCGCCCGGCTCGGTCCGGCGATCAGGCCGGCCGTCGAGACGGCCCTCAGCGCCGTCATGGCGCACCCCGTCGCGAGGGCGGCTATCAGCGTGACAGCTCCCGCGATGGAGGTCAGCGTCGTGATGGCGGCAGCTCGCGTGATGGCGGTCAGCGTCGTGATGGCGGAGACCGTCGTGATGGCGCCCCGCGTCGGGACGGCGCCTCGTCGCGCGACAGTGCTCCGCGTCGTGATGGAGCACCCCGTCGTGACGCCGGCGCCCCCCGCGATGGAGGTCAGCGCCGTGACGGGGGCTACTCGCGTGACGGCGGCCAGCGTCGTGATGGGCGAGACCGGCGTGACAGCGCGCCGCGTCGTGATGGTGGGGATCGCCGTGATGGTGCCCCTCGTCGCGACGGTGGCTACTCGCGTGACAGTGCCCCGCGCCGTGATGGTGGAGACCGCCGCGATGGTGCCCCGCGCCGCGAGGGCGGAGACCGTCGTGATGGTGGTCCTCGTCGCGAGGGCGGCTATTCGCGCGACAGCGCCCCGCGCCGTGACGGTGGAGACCGCCGTGATGGTGCCCCGCGTCGCGAGGGCGGTTACTCGCGCGACAGCGCCCCGCGCCGTGACGGCGGAGAGCGCCCGCGTCGGAGCGACTCGGGCGATCGTCCGCGTCGGAGTGACGCCGGAGACCGCCGCGACGGTCCCCGTGGTGCCGCCCCGCGCACGGGCGGACGCGATGGCGGCTTCCGCGGCGGCGACGCTCGCGGCGGCGAGCAGCGCGGCGGCTTCCGCGGACGTGACGGCGATCGTCCGCGCGGCGGCAGCGACCGCTTCGGCGATCGCCCGCGTCGCACCGATGCGGAGCTGCGTGCGGAGCGCGAGGCCGAGGGGCGCGGATACGGGCTCGTCCCGCTCCAGCGCCACGACGACCCGGAGCTCCCGGAGGACGTGGCCGCGAACCAGCTCGACAAGGTCGCGCGCGGCGAGTTGAAGACGCTGTCGAAGGACAACGCCGACGGCGTCGCGAAGCACCTCGTGATGGCGGCGCGGCTGATCGACGAGGATCCGGCTCTCGCGCATCGGCACGCACTGGCTGCGGCCCGTCGCGCCGGTCGCGTCGGCATCGTGCGCGAGACCGTCGCGATCACGGCCTACGCCGTCGGCGACTTCGCCCTCGCCCTTCGGGAGCTGCGGACGTACCGGCGCATCTCCGGCAGCAACGACCAGCTCGCGCTGATGGTGGACAGCGAGCGGGGCGTGGGTCGTCCGGAGCGGGCGCTCGAGCTCGGACGCTCGGTTCCGCGCGCTGAGCTCGACGTCGCCGTGCAGGTCGGCCTCGCGATCGCCATGTCCGGCGCACGGCTCGACCTCGGTCAGGCGGAGCTCGCGCTGCAGGAGCTGCGCATCCCGCAGCTCGATCCCGAGCGCGCGTTCAGCTGGAGCCCCGCCCTGTTCTCCGCGTACGCCGCGGTGCAGGAGGAGCTCGGCGACACCGCCGAGGCGGAGCGCTGGTACGAGCTGGCCGATCGCGCCGAGGAGGCGCTCGGCGACGCGGCCGACGACGGCACGATCGAGATCGTCGAGGAGGACCTGCCCGAGGGCTCGTACGCCGCCGACGACGTCGAGGACGCCGACGAGTCGGAGGACCCCGACGACACGGCCGGCGAGGAGGACCTCGCCCTGGACGACGACCTCGCCCTCGATGAAGATCTGGCCGACGGTGCCGATGGCGTCGCCGACGACGAGGACGAGGATCTCCCGCTCGACCAGGATCTCGCCGACGAGTCGGCCGGTGACCCTGAGGCGGACGAGCCTGAGGCGGACGAGCCTGAGGCGGACGAGCCTGAGGCGGACGAGCCTGAGGCGGACGAGCCTGAGGCGGAGGAGGCCGCGGAGTCCGCCGCCGAAGCTCCCGCCGAGGCGGCCGAGCCCGCCGCCGAGGTGCCGGACGACCTCCTGTTCGACGACCGCCTCTTCGGTGACGAGCTGGGGGACGAGTCGGACGACGAGCAGGGCGACGAGCAGGACCCGGATGCGAAGGGCTGAGTCCGCGACGCCGCTCGATGGCGTCGACGTGCTCCTGGCCGACCTCGACGGGGTCGTCTACGCCGGGCCCGATGCGATCCCGCACGCCGTGGACGCGCTGACGCGCGCCCAGGACCGGCTGCGCGTCGGCTACATCACGAACAACGCGTCCCGCACCGACGCCTCCGTGGCCGAGCACCTCGCATCGTTCGGGCTGCGCGTCGCGGCGGACGATGTGGTGACGTCGCCGCAGGCGGCGATGGCGCTGATGGCCGGGCTCGTCCCCGCCGGCTCGACGCTGCTGGTCATCGGCGGCGACGGGCTCACGGTCGAGGTCGAGAAGGCCGGATTCCGGGTTACGCGCTCCGCCGAGGACCATCCGGCCGCGGTCGTGCAGGGCTTCGCTCCCGAGGTCGGCTGGACCGAGCTGGCCGAGGCGGCGTTCGCGCTGGCTGCGCGTCCCGGCGAGGACGAGATCCCCTGGGTCGCCACCAACACCGACTGGACGATCCCGCAGGCCCGGGGCATCGCCCCCGGCAACGGCACGCTCGTATCCGCTGTGCACACCGCCGTCGGGCGGCTGCCGATCGTGGCCGGAAAGCCGCAGCGCGCGATCTTCGACGCCGCCGTCGAGCGGTTCGGGGCGGAGCATCCGCTCTTCCTCGGCGACCGGCTCGACACCGACATCTCGGGCGGTCGCGCCGCCGGCATGCCGACGGCGCTCGTGATGACGGGCATCGACGGGCCGAAGCAGGTGCTCGCGGCGGATGCGGCCTCGCGTCCGGACTTCCTGCTCGCCGATCTGCGCGAGCTGCACCAGCCCTATCCGGAGCAGTCGGTGCGCGAGCGGCGCGGTCGCTCCGAGCACCGCAGCGGCGACGCGGTCGTCGTGCGCGACGGCTCCGTCGTGCGCCTCGAGCGGCCGGGAACGGCCATCGACGTGCTCCGCGCGGGCAGCGCCGCGGTGTGGGCGGCGGGGGTGCCGATCTACGCCCTCGACGTCGACGCGCGGCTATATTCGAGCGCATGACCGACGAGCACCGCGACGACGACCGCGACTCGTGGACCGACGACGAGCAGTCCGCCGAAGCCGGTCCGGTCGAGGATGACGGTGCGGTCGACGACGGTGACGACGCCGACGCGGAGCTGCCCGACGACGAGCCGTCAGCGGATGACGATGCTGCGGATGACGATGCTGCGGATGACGATGCTGCGGATGACGGCCCCGCAGATGATGCCGATGCCGATGCCGATGCCGATGCCGATGCCGATGCCGATGCCGATGACGTCGACGACGCCCTCCTCTCCCGTCTCCGCGTGATCGAGGACCAGCCCCTGTCGGAGCGCGCCGTGGCGCTCGGCGAGCTGCACGACGAGCTCCGCGCGCGGCTCGAGTCGGGCGACGCGCCCCGCGCCTCCGCGTGACGACGGACGACCGCGGCACGATCCACGACGGCCAAGACGATGCCGGCGAGGGGCGCCTCGACGCCGAGCTCGTGCGCCGCGGCCTGGTGCGCTCGCGCGCCCAGGCGACGGCCGCGATCGCCGAGGGGCGGGTGTCGGTCGACGGCCGGCCCGCGGCGAAGCCGTCGCTCCGGGTCTCGGTGCGCGCCGACCTGACGATCGCGGGCGCCGACCACTACGTCGCGCGCTCGGCGCACAAGCTGCTGGCGGCGCTCGACGCGTTCCCCGTCGATCCGACGGATCGGCTCGCGCTCGACGTCGGCGCCTCGACGGGCGGGTTCACCCAAGTGCTGCTCGAGCGCGGGGCGCGCGAGGTCATCGCGCTCGACGTCGGGCACGGGCAGATCAAACCGCTGCTGCGCGGCGATCCGCGGGTGCGCGTCGTGGAGGGCGAGAACGCCCGCGAGCTGACGCCGGAGCGGCTCGCGGCCGTGGCGCGCACGACCGAGCGCCCGGATCTCGTCGTCGCCGACGTGTCCTTCATATCGCTGACCCTGCTGCTCGAGCCGGTGGCAGCCTCCGCCGCGCCCGGTGCGGACCTGCTCGTGCTCGTGAAGCCGCAGTTCGAGGTGGGCAGGACCGGCATCCGCGAGGGGGTCGTCCGCGATCGAGGTCTGCGGCAGGACGCCGCGTCGAAGGTGCTCTGGCGCGCCCACGATCTCGGGCTCGCGGTGCGCGGAATCGTCTCCTCCCCAGTGCTCGGCTCGTCGGGGAATCAGGAGTACCTGGCCTGGCTGGGCGGCGGTGCGGAGGTCGATCCGACACAATGGACCCGGGCGGTCTCCGCCCTGCCCTGACCCCCGAGGAGCGACGATGTCCGAACCGCGTCACCTGCTGGTGGTCGCGCACACGGGTCGCCGCGAGTCGCTCGAGGCCGGCATCGAGGTGTGCCGCCGGCTGATCGCCGCCGGCCTGGTGCCGGTCGTCTCCGACGACGAGCTCGCCGACCTGGAGAGCGCCGCTCCCGACCTGGAGCCGCTGCATCTGCTCGGCCGCGACGTCGCGACCAGCGAGCTCGAGCTCGTGATCGTGCTCGGCGGCGACGGCACCATCCTCAGGGCGGCGGAGCTCGCTCGGGGCTGCGGGGCGCCGCTGCTCGGCGTGAACCTCGGCCACGTCGGGTTCCTCGCCGAGGTCGAGCGCGCCGACCTCCCCGAGACCGTCGCCCGGGCGCTCGCCCGCGACTACACGGTCGAGGAGCGGATGACGCTCGCCGCGCGCGTCGAGCACCGCGGCACGACGGTGTGGGAGACCTGGGCGCTCAACGACGTCTCCGTCGAGAAGGCGAGCCGCGAGCGGTCGCTCGAGGTCGTGATCGAGGTCGACGGCCGCCCGCTCTCGACGTTCGGCTGCGACGGCGTCGTCATGTCGACGCCGACCGGCTCGACCGCCTACTCGTTCTCGGCCGGCGGGCCCGTCGTCTGGCCGGGGGTCGACGCCCTGCTCATGACGCCGCTGTCGGCCCACGCGCTGTTCGCGCGGCCGCTCGTCGTCGGCCCGTCGTCGGCGCTCGCCGTGGAGCTGCTCGAGCGCTCGACCGGTGCCGGTGTGCTGTGGGCCGACGGCCGGCGCTGGGTCGACCTGCCCGCCGGGGCTCGTGTCGTCGTCGAGCGCTCGGACGTGCCCGTGCGGCTCGCCCGGCTCAGCGAGGGCAGCTTCACGCAGCGGCTCGTCGACAAGTTCGCGCTGCCGGTCGCCGGCTGGCGCGGCCCGGCGTCGGGGGAGGGCTCCGAGTGATCGAGGAGCTGGTCATCCGCGACCTCGGCGTCATCTCCGAGGCGACGCTCCCGCTCGGGCCGGGTTTCACCGCGCTGACGGGCGAGACGGGCGCGGGCAAGACGATGGTCGTGACGGCGCTCGGGCTCGTGCTCGGCGAGCGGTCCGATGCCGGTGCGGTGCGCTCGGGCAGCGCGGCCGCCGTGGTCGAGGCCCACTGGGACGTGGCCGCCGCCGGCGCGGTGGCCGACCGCGTGCGGGATGCCGGGGGCGACCTCGACGAGGACGCCGGCGGGCGCGCGCACCTCATCCTGAGCCGGTCGGTGTCGTCGGAGGGACGCAGCCGCGCGACGGTGGGCGGCCGCTCCGCGCCCGTCGGGGTGCTCTCCGAGCTCGGGGAGGAGCTCGTCGTCGTGCACGGGCAGTCGGAGCAGCTGCGGCTGAAGTCGGCGACCGCGCAGCGCGACGCGCTCGACCGCTTCGCCGGCGAGCCGATGCTCGCGGCGCTCGCCGCGTACCGCGACGACTTCGACCGCTGGCAGTCCACGGCCTCCGAGCTCGAGCTGCTCGTGACCGACCGCGACCGCCGCGCCGTGGAGGCCGAGGAGCTGCGGGCCGCGATCGAGGAGATCGAGGGGGCGGCACCGCAGCGCGGCGAGGACGCCGAGCTCGCGGAGCGCGCCGAGCGGCTCACGAACCTCGAGGATCTGCGCGTCGCCGCCGCCGAGGCGCTCGAGGCCGTGTCGTCGCAGTTCGGCGAGGACGCGCCCGACGCGCTCGGGCTGCTGGAGACGGCCCGCTCGCGCATCGACCGCGTGGCATCGCACGATCCGGCGCTGACGCCCGTCGTCGAGGCCGGCACGACCGCGTCCGTCGCGCTGAGCGAGCTGTCGGCGCAGCTCGCGCACTACCTCGGGTCACTCGACGCCGACGGCGCCCGCGAGCTCGAGTCGCTGCAGGAGCGCCGCGCTGAGCTGGCCGCCCTCGTCCGACGCCACGGCGCCGACCTCGACGCGGTCATCGACCTGCTCGACCGGGGGAGCGGGCGCCTGCTCGAGCTCGACGGCGACGGCGACCGGATCACCGCGCTCGAGGAGGAGGTCGGCGTGCTCCGCTCGCGGGTCGAGTCCGGCGCCGCGCACCTCAGCGCGCTGCGGTCGGATGCCGGCTCCCGTCTCGCCGAGCAGGTCAGCGCCGAGCTCGGCGCGCTCGCCATGCCCGATGCGCGGCTCTCGGTCGAGCTCGCCGAGCGCGATCTCGGCCGCCACGGCCGCGATCAGGTGTCGATCCTGCTGCAGCCGCATCCGGGCACCGAGCCGCGGCCGCTGGCCCGCGGGGCGTCCGGCGGCGAGCTGTCGCGCGTGATGCTCGCGATCGAGGTCGTGCTCGCCGGGGCGGATCCGGTGCCCACGTTCGTGTTCGACGAGGTCGACGCGGGCGTGGGCGGTGCGAGCGCCATCGAGATCGGGCGCCGCCTTGCGAGGCTCGCCGAGACGGCCCAGGTCATCGTCGTGACCCACCTGGCGCAGGTGGCGGCGTTCGCCGGCAACCACCTCGCGGTCGTGAAGAGCGTCGACGGCGCCGTCACCGCGAGCGATGTGCGGCGGCTCGAGGGCGAGGAGCGCACGGCCGAGATGGCCCGGCTGCTCAGCGGCCTGCCCGACTCCGACACCGGCCTCGAGCACGCGCGCGAGCTGCTCGAGCTGGCGCACGACACACCACGCCGCTGATCGCGTCGGCGGACAGGCCCCGGGTCCGATACGCTGAAAACCCGTGGCGATCAATACCGAAGCGGACGTGACCAAGCACATCTTCGTGACCGGGGGTGTCGTCTCCTCCCTCGGCAAGGGCCTCACCGCCGCGAGTCTGGGCAATCTGCTCACCGCGCGCGGGCTCCGGGTCGTCATGCAGAAGCTCGACCCGTACCTCAACGTCGATCCCGGCACCATGAACCCGTTCCAGCACGGCGAGGTCTTCGTGACCGACGACGGCGCCGAGACGGATCTCGACATCGGCCACTACGAGCGGTTCCTCGACATCGACCTCGACCAGGCGGCGAATGTCACCACCGGCCAGATCTACTCGAGCGTCATCGCGAAGGAGCGCCGCGGCGAGTACCTCGGCGACACGGTGCAGGTGATCCCGCACATCACCGACGAGATCAAGCGCCGCATGCGCCTCCAGGCGATCCCGCCGGAGGACGGCAGCCCCGCGCCCGACGTGATCATCACCGAGATCGGCGGCACCGTCGGCGACATCGAGTCGCAGCCGTTCATCGAGGCCGCGCGCCAGGTGCGCCACGAGCTCACCCGCCGCAACGTGTTCTTCGTGCACGTCTCGCTCGTGCCGTTCATGAGCGCCTCCGGTGAGCAGAAGACGAAGCCGACCCAGCACTCGGTCGCCGCGCTGCGCTCGATCGGCATCCAGCCGGATGCGCTGGTGCTGCGCAGCGACCGCCCCGTCTCGGAGTCGAACAAGCGCAAGATCGCGCTCATGTGCGACGTCGAGGAGCGCGCGGTCGTGAACGCGATCGACGTGCCCTCGATCTACGACATCCCGACGATGCTCCACGACCAGGGCCTCGACCGCTACATCATCGAGCAGCTCGGGCTCACCCGGGCACGCGACGTCGACTGGAGCACCTGGCAGCCGCTGCTCGACACGGTGCACGACCCCCGCCAGGAGGTGACGATCGCGCTCGTCGGCAAGTACATCGACCTGCCCGACGCGTACCTCTCGGTCTCGGAGGCGATCCGCGCCGGCGGCTTCTCGCACCACACCAAGGTGCACCTGCGCTGGGTGCCGTCGGACGAGTGCCAGACCCCTGAGGGCGCCGCGCGGATGCTCGGCGACGTCGACGGCATCTGCGTGCCCGGCGGCTTCGGCGTGCGCGGCATCGAGGGCAAGCTCGGCGCCCTGCGCTTCGTGCGCGAGAACGGCATCCCGGCGCTCGGCCTCTGCCTCGGCCTGCAGTGCATGGTCATCGAGTACGCCCGCGACGTCGCCGGCCTGCCCGGCGCCTCCTCGAGCGAGTTCGACCCCGACACCGAGTTCCCGGTCATCGCGACGATGGCGGAGCAGGTGGACATCATCGCCGGCGGCGATCTCGGCGGCACCATGCGCCTCGGCCTCTACCCCGCGGCGCTGACGCCGGGGTCGATCGTGGCCGGGCTGTACGGGTCGACGGAGGCCTCGGAGCGCCACCGCCACCGCTACGAGGTGAACAACCACTACCGCGACCGCATCGCGGACGCCGGCCTCGTGTTCTCGGGCATCTCGCCCGACCGCACGCTCGTCGAGTACGTCGAGCTGCCGCGCGACGTGCACCCGTTCTACGTGGGCACGCAGGCGCACCCGGAGCTGCGCTCGCGGCCGAACCGGGCGCATCCGCTGTTCCGCGGGCTGGTCGGCGCCGCGCTCGAGCGCCAGCGCTCCACCCGCCTGTTCGAGGTGGCCGAGGAGGAGCGCCGTCGCAGTGCCGAGGCCGTGGAGTCCTGAGATGGAGGACTTCGCCGCGCTGCGCGAGCGCCTGCTGACCGGGCCGCTCGTCGACGTCGCCGAGCAGGCCGAGGTGCTCGAGACCGGCATCGCGTTCGAGGGGCGCGTGTGGAACATCCGCTCCGACCGCGTGCGGCTGGCCGGCTCGGAGTTCACGCGCGACTACGTGGACCACACGGGCGCCGTCGCCGTGGCGGCGCTGGACGACGAGGGCCGGCTGCTGCTGATCAACCAGTACCGGCATCCGGTGCGCCTGCGCGACTGGGAGCTGCCGGCCGGGCTGCTCGACGTCGCGGGGGAGCCGCCGGTCGACGCGGCCCGCCGCGAGCTGGCGGAGGAGGTCGACCTCGCCGCCGACACCTGGGAGCCGCTCGTGCAGATCGCGACGAGCCCCGGCGGCAGCGACGAGATCATCACGGTCTTCGCCGCGCGCGGGCTCCGCGATGTGGAGTCGGACTACGAGCGCACCGACGAGGAGGCGCAGATCGTGGCCCGCTGGGTGCCGCTGGCCGAGGTCGTCGATGCGGTGCTCGACGGGCGCCTGCGCAACGGTCCGCTGCAGGTCGCGTCACTCGCGCTCGCCGCGCTGGCCGCGCGCTAGGATGTGAGCATCCCCCACAACGGGGCATCCCGACCCGGCGCGACCCGGGTCTAGGATCCTCGCTGTCGGGGTACGCTCACGTTCTCTTTCGCGGGCGTCCTGCGAAACACAGCACCGTTTCACCGCACCGAGGGAGACCCGTGTCCGATTCCAACGTCCCGCCGAACGGCGGCAAGCCGGGGGAGCCCGAGGGCTCGCCGTGGGCACCCCAGGACCCGCAGGCGCCGCAGCAGCCGACCGGCGAGCAGCCGCAGTGGGGTCAGGCACCCCAGCAGCCGCAGCAGCCGACCGGCGAGCAGCCGCAGTGGGGCCAGCAGCCGACGCAGCCGGAGCAGCCGCAGTGGGGGCAGGCACCCCAGCAGCCGCAGCAGCCGACGGGCGAGCAGCCGCAGTGGGGTCAGCAGCCGGCCCAGCCCCAGCAGCCCGGACAGCAGTGGGGCCAGCAGGCGCAGCAGCCGACCGGTCAGCAGCCGCAGTGGGATCCGCAGACCGGCCAGTGGGTGCAGCCCGGCCAGCAGCCGGCCGCCCCGGCCGCCCCCCAGTGGGGTCAGCAGGCCCAGCAGCAGCCCATCGGTCAGCAGCCCACCGGCCAGCAGCCGCAGTGGGACCCGCAGACCGGCCAGTACGTCCAGGCGCAGCAGCCCCAGCAGCCGGCTCAGCCGGAGCAGTGGGGCCAGCAGGCGCAGCAGCCGACCGGCCAGCAGCCGCAGTGGGACCCGCAGACCGGCCAGTACGTGCAGCCGGGCCAGCAGCCCGCCGGGCAGTGGGCCGGGCAGCAGCAGACCGGGCAGCAGCAGACCGGCGACTGGTCCTACGGGGCCACGGCCCAGCCGCCGCAGGGCTTCACCGGTGCCGTGCCGCCGGTGCCGCCGAAGCGCAAGAGCCGCCTCCCGCTCATCCTCGGGCTCTCCGGCGGCGGCGTGCTCGTCGTCGGCGCGATCATCGCGGTCGCGGTGCTCGTGCTCCCGGGCCTGTTCGCGCCGGCGGGGTCGTCGGCGGGGCTCATCACCGACCTGACCAGCGAGCCCAAGGCGGTCTGGAAGGCCGACTACACGCTCGGCAACGACAGCGACACGATCAAGTCGGTCGACGTCTCCGAGGTGGGCGAGGACCTGGCCGTGGTCGTGCCGGTGTTCGACGAGGACTCGTACGACGGCGGCGACAGCAACTGGTACCAGGGCTACGACGAGGACTACTCGGCGGGCTACGCGGCCGGCGTCGCCTACGCGGCGGCCGAAGACGCGTACTTCAACGACTCGACCTTCACGCTCGACTACCCGGACGAGGACGACTACTTCCCGTCGGGCGACTACTTCGGCACGTGCTACAGCTTCGGCGACGACGACGAGACCGGCGCCTGCGACGGCTGGGACGACGGCTCGTACGGCGACCCCGAGGGCACCAGCAAGGCCGTGAAGCCGGAGGACCCCGACTTCACCCCGCAGGTGGCCGGCGTCGACATGTCGAACGGCAAGGTGCTCTGGAAGCTCGACGTGACGAAGGAGGTCGACGGCGCGGACTTCCAGACCGCCGTCACCGCCGACCCGCTCGCAGCCGCCGGCACGGTGGTCGTCTCGGCCGCCACGCTCGGCGACAAGGGCGACTACACGACGACGCTGCTCGCGGTCGACGCGAAGACCGGCAAGGTCGACGTCAAGCAGGATGTCGACGGCTACGCCACGGTCTACACGCACGGCGGCGACACCTTCGTGCTCAGCAAGGAGGATGACGACGCCCCGGTCGAGCTGTCGCGCTACAACGGCGCCGCGGTCGACAAGAAGGCGGACTGGTCCATCAAGGTCGACGACAAGTCGTCCGGGCTCAGCTTCGTCGGCGACTACATCGAGGTGCGCGCCTACGACTTCTCGTCGTCGGACAGCTCCTCCGACGACAGCGACTTCTCCTACGACGTCTCGGGCGAGGTCTACGACGCGAAGACCGGCAAGTCGGCCAGCTGGGGCGACGACATCGACGAGAACACGTACTACGTGTCGCTCGGCGACAAGGTGCTCCGCGCCGAGGGCGACGACAAGGGCAAGAGCTACACGCTGATGGCGATCGACCCGACCACCGGCAAGGACAGCTGGTCGAAGTCGGTCGACGTCGACCAGTTCTTCATCACCGACGGCGCCCTGTTCTCCGGCGAGAGCGCGGGCGACGACGGCTACGACAGCATCCAGCGACTCGACCCCGCGACGGGCGCCGAGAAGTGGACGAAGGCGTGGGACGACACGTTCCAGTACGTCTCCGGCGTGGTCGGCGACAACGTCGTGGTGAAGACCGAGAAGGAGGTCGTGCTGCTCAAGGCGGGCGACGGCACGGAGAACTACACCGAGCGCTTCGACTCGGGCAGCTCCACCTACCTCGGCGCCCAGCAGTACTACGAGGCCGAGGACGACCAGCTCTCGGCCCACAAGTACTCCGAGAAGGACGAGGTCTGGTCGTACGACCTCGACGACACCGAGTACATCCAGAAGGTCGGCAAGCGCCTCCTGGTGATCGACACCGATCGCGGCACGGCCTCGCTCCTCGGAGCCTGATCGACCGCACGCCGACGGCGCCGTCCCGGATCTCCGGGGCGGCGCCGTCCGTCGTCCGCCCACCGGCATAGCATCGGCGGGACGGAGGCCGACCGGGCTCGGTCGGATCGGGACGGCGGGAGCAGCGGTGGCGGGCGCGACGGTGTCGGGGGAGCTGGAGCGGCAGCGCGACCGGTACCTGCGGCATCTCGCGATCGAGCGCGGCCGGTCGGCGAACACGCTCGACGCCTACCGCCGCGACCTCGACGCGCTGCTCGCGCAGCTGCCGCCGGGGGCCGGCGCCGACGCGCTCACGGAGGAGGCGATCGGCGCCCACCTCGCGGCCGTCCAGCGCTCGGGTCGCGCGACGGCGTCGCGAACGCGGCTCATCTCGTCGATCCGCGGGTTCGCGCGCTTCCTCGTCGACGAGGGGGTGCTGACAGCCGATCCGTCGGCCCGGCTGGTCGCCCCGAAGGCGGCGCGGCGGCTGCCGAAGGCGCTCCGGCTCGACCAGGTGGAGGCGCTGCTCGCCGCCGTGGACGGGGAGGAGCCGGTCGCGCTGCGCGATCGCGCCCTGCTCGAGCTGCTCTACGCGACCGGCGCCCGCGTCTCGGAGGCGACCTCGCTCGACGTCGACGACCTGATCGGCGACGACGGCGCGCTCGATCTCGTGCGCCTGACCGGCAAGGGCGGCAAGCAGCGGATCGTGCCGGTCGGCAGCTACGCCCGCGCCGCCGTCGACGCCTACCTCGTGCGCGGACGCCCGGTGCTCTCGACTCGCGGCCCGGCCACCCCGGCGCTGTTCCTCGGCGCCCGCGGGGCGCGGCTGTCGCGGCAGAGCGTCTGGCTGGTGATCCGGGCGGCGGCGGCGCGGGCGAAGGTGGACGTGGCGCTCTCGCCGCACTCGCTGCGGCACTCCTTCGCGACGCACCTGCTGCAAGGCGGCGCGGACGTGCGCGTCGTGCAGGAGCTGCTCGGCCACGCGGACGTCGGCACGACCCAGCTCTACACGCTCGTCACCGCGGATGCGCTCCGCGATGCGTACACGACGGCGCATCCCCGCGCGCGCTGAGCGCCGCACGCACGCGCGGTCGGCCGCGCGACTCGATCAGCTCGCGGGCGGGCCGCCGGCGCCGTAGTCGGCCGGCAGGGGGACGCCGAGCGGGTACTGCGGGAAGTCCCAGCCGATCGGCCCGTCCTCGAAGTCGTCGATGCCGTCGTGGTCGCCGGGCAGGGTGATGTCCTCCTGCGGGTCGTAGCCCATCCGGCGGCCGGGGCCGAGGGGGAAGTACCGCTCCGCGCCGAGCGACACGCCCCAGACGATGTGGTGGCCCGGCTCCTCGAGGGCGAGCGTCGCCGCGAACAGGCGGGCGGCGTCCGCGGGATCGAACCAGGTGATCCGCTGGCCCGCCTCCTCGCGGTAGGGCGTCGCGTTGACGATGCGCACGGAGGCGATCGACATGCCGAAGCGGTCGGCGTAGACGCTGCAGAGCGCCTCGCTCGCGGCCTTGCTGACGCCGTAGTAGGTGTCGGGGCGGGGGAGCAGAACCTCGGCCGAGGCGAGCTGCGAGAAGTTCACGAAGCCGACGGCGTGCACCGTGCTGGCGTAGACGACGTGCCGCACGCCGGCCGCCTGCGACAGCCGCAGCACGCGCTCCGTCGCGTCGATGTTGAGCCGCATGATGTCGGGCCAGGCCTGCTCGGTCGGGTAGGCGGCCAGATGCACGACGAGGTCGACGTCCTCGACCGCGCGCGCCACATCCGCGTCCTCCAGGATCGAGCCGACGATCGCCTCCTCGCCCGCCTCGAGCGGCTCCCGCGGGGCCGTGACATCGAGGAGGCGGACGCGCCAGCCTCGCTCGCGGAGGTGGGGCCGGACGCGGGTGGCGATGTTGCCGGACCCGCCCGTGAGGAGCACCGTCGTCATGCGATCAGACTAGGTCCGGACGGTGTACGACCTTCAACCAGAGGTCGAACCGAGCCCGCGCAGACGGGCGTTGCGCGGCCGGGTGCCGGTGCCGGCCGCTCGTAGACTCGCCGCCATGGCAGAGCCGAACGATGTGGCCGAGATCGACCGGCCCGAGACGGCCGGCGCCGGGCGCCTCGGGCAGCCGCATCACGAGTTCCCGGTGCCCCGCGCGCTCTCGGGTCACGGGCCGGCGCGGATCATCGCGCTGTGCAACCAGAAGGGCGGCGTCGGCAAGACGACGACCACCATCAACCTCGGCGCGAGCCTGGCGCGGTACGGCCGGCGCGTGCTCGCGATCGACTTCGACCCGCAGGGCGCCCTCAGCGCCGGGCTCGGCGTCGACACGCACGAGGCCACCACCATCTACGACCTGCTGCTCGGCGGCAGCAAGGACGTGCGGGGCGCCATCCAGCACACCGGCGTCGACGGGCTCGACGTGATCCCCGCGAACATCGACCTGTCGGCCGCCGAGGTGCACCTGGTCAACGAGGTCGCGCGCGAGCAGATCCTGGCGCGGGTGCTGCGGCACGTCAGCGACGACTACGACGTCGTGCTCATCGACTGCCAGCCCTCGCTCGGCCTGCTCACCGTCAATGCGCTGACCGCCGCCCACGGCGTGCTGGTGCCGCTCGAGTGCGAGTACTTCGCGCTCCGCGGCGTCGCGCTGCTGCTGGAGACGATCGACAAGGTGCGCGAGCGGCTCAACCCCGCGATCGCGCTCGACGGCATCCTGCCCACCATGTTCGACTCGCGCACGCTGCACTCCCGCGAGGTGCTCGAGCGCGTGCAGGAGGCGTTCGGCGGCAGCGTGCTCGACTCGATCATCGGACGCACGGTGAAGTTCCCCGACGCCTCGGTCGCGGCGAAGGCGATCGTCGACTTCGCGCCCGACCACCCGGCCGCGGAGTCCTACCGCCACCTGGCGAGGGAGCTCGTGGCCCGCGGTGCCGTCGCCTGACGCGCCGTCGCCGGACGCGGCCTCGCCGGGCGTGGCGTCGCCGGGCGTGACGTCGCCCGTCGCGACGTCGCCGGGCGCGACGTCGCCCGAGGCGGCGTCCGCGCGGGAGGCGGAGGCGGGCTTCCGGCTCTCGATGGCGAACTTCGAGGGCCCGTTCGACCTGCTCCTCACGCTGATCACGCGGCGCGAGCTCGACATCACCGAGATCTCCCTGAGCCAGGTGACCGACGAGTTCATCTCCTACCTGCGCGGCCTCGAGAGCGAGGAGGAGCTCGACCAGGCGAGCCAGTTCCTCGTGGTCGCGGTGACGCTCCTCGACCTCAAGGTCGCCGGCCTCCTGCCCCGCGGCGAGCTCGTCGACGCCGAGGATGTCGCACTGCTCGAGGCCCGCGACCTGCTGTTCGCGCGGCTGCTGCAGTACCGCGCGTTCAAGGAGGTGTCCGCGTGGTTCGGCTCGCACCTCGAGGCCGAGTCGACGCGGCACGTGCGCAGCGTCCGGCTCGAGGCGAAGTACCGCCGCCAGACGCCCGAGCTGCGCTGGACGCTGACCGCCGACGACTTCGCGGCGCTCGCCGTGCTCGCCTTCACGCCGAAGGACGCGCCGCTCGTCGGGCTGGCCCACCTGCACGCGCCGCTGGTGAGCATCCGCGAGCAGGCCGCGCACGTCGTCGCGCTGCTGCGCCGCGGTGAGCCGCTGAGCTTCCGCGCGCTGGTGGCCGGCGCGACCGAGAAGGGCGTGGTCGTCGCGCGCTTCCTCGCCGTGCTCGAGCTCTACCGTCACGCCGCGGTCGCCTTCGAGCAGCTGGAGCCGCTCGGCGAGCTCACCGTGCGCTGGACCGCGGCACACTGGACGGACGACAGCCTGGCCGATCTGGGAGCCGACTATGACGGATGACGCGGACGCGATGACCGACGCCGAGACGACGGACACGGAGACGACCGCGGTGGACGCCGCCGCCCCGCGGGACCTCGAGCGCGCGCTCGAGGCGATCCTCATGGTCGTCGACGAGCCGCAGTCGCTCGTGCAGCTGGCCACCGCGCTCCAGGCGCCCGTGGCGGCCGTGCGGCAGACCGTCGAGCGGCTCGTCGCCGACTACGACGGCGAGGCCGGCGGCCCGCGCCGCGGCTTCGAGCTGCGGGAGGTCGGCGGCGGCTGGCGCATCTACGTGCGGCCGGAGCACGACAGCGTCGTCGCCTCCTTCGTGATGACGCAGAACCCGACGCGGCTGTCGCAGGCGGCGCTCGAGACGCTCGCGGTGATCGCCTACAAGCAGCCGATCAGCCGCGGCTCGATCGCGTCGATCCGCGCCGTCAACGTCGACTCGGTCGTGCGCACGCTGCTCGGCCGCGGCCTCATCCAGGAGGCCTTCACCGACAGCGAGACGGGGGCGGTGCTCTACGAGACCACCGACCTGCTCCTGGTCCAGCTCGGCATCAACTCGCTCGACGAGCTGCCCGAGATCTCCCCGCTCCTCCCGGATGGATCCGATGGCTTCGACGACCTCTGACCCCGGACTGCCGACCGAGGGCGAGCGCCTGCAGAAGGTGCTCGCCGCGGCCGGCGTCGCCTCCCGCCGCGTCAGCGAGCAGCTCATCGTGGAGGGCCGCGTCGAGGTGAACGGCCGCATCGTCACGGAGCTCGGCAGCCGCGTCGACCCCGACGTCGATCTCGTGGCGGTCGACGGCCAGGCCGTGCAGCTGCGACCGGACGTGCGCTACGTCATGCTCAACAAGCCGACCGGCGTGGTGAGCACGATGAAGGACGAGCGCGGCCGGCCCGACCTCCGCGAGTTCACGGACGAGTACGAGGAGCGGCTCTTCAACGTCGGCCGCCTCGACGCCGACACGAGCGGGCTGCTGCTGCTGACGAACGACGGCGACCTCGCCCACGTGCTGGCGCATCCGTCGTTCGGGGTCGAGAAGACCTACATCGCGACGGTCCGCGGCGTGGTGGCGCCCCCGGCGCTCCGCGCGCTGCTGTCGGGGCTCGACCTCGAGGACGGCCCGATCCGGGCCGACAAGGCGCGGCTGCTCGGCGAGCCGAGCCGGGGCCGCACGATCGTCGAGCTGACGCTGCACTCGGGGCGCAACCGCATCGTGCGCCGGATGATGGACGCCGTCGGCCACCCCGTCGAGGAGCTCGTGCGGCGCCAGTTCGGGCCGCTGCACCTCGGCACGCTCGGGTCGGGGCGCAGCCGCCACCTCACTAAGGTGGAGGTCGGCCGCCTGCTGACGCTCTCGCGCGCGGGCGGCGCCGACCGGGACGACCGGCCCGCCGACCGACAGGACAGCTGACCATGAGCGACCGACGTCTCGCCGAGTCGGTCCGCGTCGTCGGCACCGGCCTGCTCGGCACGAGCGTCGGCCTGGGCCTCAGCGCCAAGGGCGTCGACGTGACGCTCGACGACGCGTCGCCGGCCGCGCTCCGCCTCGCGGTCGACTACGGCGCGGGCCGCCTCGCCGGGCCGGACGACCGGCCGGGCGTCGTGGTCGTCGCCGTGCCGCCGGACGTGACGGCGCGCGTCGTCGCGGCGCAGTTGGCCGCCTACCCGGACGCGCTGGTCACGGATGTCGCGAGCGTGAAGTCCGCGCCGCTCGCCGAGCTGCGCGAGCTCGGCGCCGACGTGAGCCGCTACCTCGGCTCGCATCCGATGGCGGGGCGCGAGCGCGGGGGAGCGGTGTCCGCTCGCGCCGACCTGTTCAACGGACGGCCCTGGATCCTCGCCGGCCACGGCGGCATCACCTACCGCCGGGCCGCCGCGCTCGAGGACCTCGTGCTCGACCTCGGCGCGACGCCGATCGAGATGGACGTGGTCGCGCACGATCAGAGCGTCGCGCTCATCTCGCACGCCCCGCAGCTCGTCGCCTCCCTCCTCGCCGCGCGGCTCACCCGCGGCAGCGACGAGGCGCTGGCGATCAGCGGCCCGGGCCTGCGCGACACGACCCGCATCGCCGGCAGCGACCCGGCGCTCTGGGGCCAGATCCTCGGTGCGAACGCGGCGCCGATCGCCGCGGTGCTCCGCCCGCTCCGCGACGACCTCGACGCCGTGCTCGGCGCGCTGGAGGACCTCGACGCCCCCGGATCGCGCCGCATGCTCGTCGAGGCGATCGCGAACGGCAACCTCGGCGTGCAGCGGCTGCCGGGCAAGCACGGCTCGGGCACCCGGTACGCGACCCTGACCGTGCGGATCGACGACGAGCCGGGCGTGCTCGCGCGCCTGCTGACCGAGATCGGCCAGGAGGGCGTGAACATGGAGGACCTGCGGCTCGAGCACTCGCCGGAGGCGAACGTCGGCTTCGCCGAGGTCTCCGTGGTGCCGGAGTCGGCGACCCGGCTCGCCGACGCGCTGACCGCGCGCGGCTGGACTCTCATGGAGGTGGACGGATGAGCGCCGTCGTGGTGGCCGTCGACGGCCCGGCCGGCAGCGGCAAGTCGAGCGTGAGCAGGGCCGCGGCCCGGGAGCTCGGGTTCGAGTTCCTCGACACCGGCGCGGCCTATCGCGGCCTCGCCTGGTGGACGCTCGAGGGCGGCCGCGACCCGCAGGACGCCGAGCAGGTGCGCGCCGCGCTCGCCGACTTCGACTACCGGATCGTGCCCGCACCCGGCGGGGCGCGCATCAGCGTCGCCGGGGCGGACGTCACGTCCGCCATCCGCGAGCCCCGCATCACCGCCGTGGTCAGTGCCATCGCGCGCGTGCCCGAGGTGCGCACGGGCCTGAACCAGGTGTTCCGCAAGCTCATGCGCGACACCCCGGCGGCCGGGATCGTGGTCGAGGGACGGGACATCACGACGGTCGTCGCGCCCGACGCCGAGGTGCGGATCCTGCTCACGGCCGACGAAGCGGTTAGAATCGCCCGTCGGGCCGCCGAGCTGGCGCCCGCCGACGCCGGATCCGCCGCGCAGCTCGTCGAGCGCGACCGGGCGGACGCGCAGGTGGTGGACTTCCTCACCGCAGCCGAGGGCGTCACCACGATCGACTCCACCCAGCTCGACTTCGACCAGACCGTCGCCGCGGTCGTCGGACTGGTGCGGTCAACGACCAGCTGAGGACCAGCACATGACCACGGACCTGCCCGACACCCCCGACGCGGACGACGCGCCGGAGTTCGACCCCGCCCTCGCCGAGCGCCTCGAGGCCCTCGACGACGACGCCGCCGAGCTGCGCGCCGCGGCGCTGCGGCGCGGACTCGACGAGTTCGAGCTCGACGACGAGGACCTGGAGCTGCTCGAGGCGGCCGAGGAGGGCCCCGACGGCATCACCTACCTGCCGGCCCTGCCGGTGCTCGCGATCGTCGGCCGCCCGAACGTCGGCAAGTCGGCCCTCGTGAACCGCATCCTCGGCCGCCGCGAGGCCGTCGTCGAGGACAAGCCGGGCGTCACGCGCGACCGCGTCAGCTACAAGGCCGAGTGGCTCGGCCGCCGCTTCACGCTCGTCGACACCGGCGGCTGGGAGCCCGACGCGCAGGGCATCAACGCCTCCGTCGCGGCGCAGGCCGAGGTCGCGGTCGACCTCGCCGACGCCGTGCTGTTCGTCGTCGACGTCAACGTCGGCGCGACCGCGGTCGACGAGCACGTCGTGCGGATGCTCCGCGCCTCGCGCAAGCCGATCATCCTCGTCGCCAACAAGTCGGACGACGCGGTGCGCGACCCGGAGGCGGCCGTGCTCTGGAGCCTCGGTCTCGGCGAGCCGTGGCCCGTCAGCGCCATCCACGGCCGCGGCGTGTACGACCTGCTCGACCACGCCATGTCCGTGCTGCCCGAGGTGTCGGCCGTCGCCAAGCAGGAGATCGGCGGCCCGCGCCGCGTCGCGATCCTCGGCCGCCCGAACGTCGGCAAGAGCTCGCTGCTCAACAAGACGGCGGGCGAGGAGCGCGTGGTCGTCAACGAGCTCGCGGGCACCACCCGCGACCCCGTGGACGAGCAGATCGAGCTCGGCGGCCGCATCTGGACGTTCGTCGACACCGCCGGCATCCGCAAGCGCGTGCACCTGCAGCAGGGCGCCGACTTCTACGCCTCGCTCCGCACCGCCGCCGCGCTCGAGAAGGCGGAGGTCGCGGTGGTCGTGATCGACGTGACCGAGCAGATCTCGGTGCAGGACCTGCGCATCATCGATCTCGTGCTCGAGTCGGGCCGCGCACTCGTGCTCGCCTTCAACAAATGGGACCTGCTCGACGACGACCGCCGCCGCTACCTCGAGCGCGAGATCGAGCAGGATCTGGCGCACGTGACGTGGGCCCCGCGCGTGAACATCTCCGCTCGCACCGGGCGCCACCTCGAGAAGCTCGTGCCGGCGCTCGAGACCGCGCTGGCGAGCTGGGACACCCGCATCCCGACCGGCAAGCTCAACGCCCTGCTGGCCGAGCTCGCCGCCGAGCACCCGCACCCGGTGCGCGGCGGCAAGCAGCCGCGCGTGCTGTTCGGCACGCAGGCCGCGACGCGTCCGCCGACGTTCGTGCTGTTCACGACCGGGTTCCTCGACCCGCAGTACCGCCGGTTCATCCAGCGGCGCCTGCGCGAGGTCTACGGCTTCGAGGGCACGCCGGTCGAGGTCAACATGCGAGTGCGGGAGAAGCGCGCCCGCCGCTGACCCGCGCCTCCGGATTGCTGAGCCGCCTCCCCGGATGGCTGAGTCGCAGGGTCGGATGGCTGAGCCGCTTCCTCCGGATGGCTGAGCCTGTCGAAGCCCCGACGCACCCGGAGTAGCCTCCGGCTCATGGACGCCGTCGACCCCGCCCGCTCGCTCCTGCTCGTCATGGACTTCCAGCCGGGCGTGCTGGGCCGGGTGGCGGAGGTGGACGCGCTGCTCGAGCGCGCGCGTCGCGCGATCGACGCCGCGCGAACGGCACAGCTGCGCGTCGGCTACGTGCGCGTCGGTCTGACCGAGGAGGAGGCCGCGGACGTCGCGCCGCACAACCGCATCTTCGCCGGCTACGCGGCGCGGAGCCGCTCGGCCGATCCGGCCGCGTCGCAGGTCGACGAGCGCCTCGGTGCGCTGCCCGCCGAGCCGCAGTTCCGCAAGCGCCGCGTCGGCGCCCTGTCGACCACCGACCTCGACGACTGGGCCCGGTCGCGCGGCATCGACACGCTGCTGCTCTCCGGCGTCTCGACGAGCGGGGTCGTGCTCTCGACCGTGCGCGATGCCGCCGATCGCGACTACCGGGTCATCGTCGTCGAGGACGCCTGCGCCGACTTCGACGAGGAGGTGCACCGCGTGCTCACCGGCAAGGTGTTCCCGCGGCAGGCCGAGGTCGTCACGGTCGACGAGCTGATCGCCGAGCTCGCCTGAACCCGGTCGCGGTCAGTCGACCCGCGCGGCCGTCACCGCTCCCGCCGTCACCTGCACCGCGACGCGCAGCGCGTCGACGATCGTCGAGAGCGGCACGGTCGGCACGTCGGGGATGCCGGTCTCGGCCGTCGCCGGCACGTGGATGAACCCCGCCGGCGCCGACGTCAGGGCCGGCAGCAGGTATGCGACGTGGTTGCAGACGTAGGTGCCGGCCGTGGTCGACAGCGCCGCCGGCAGCCCGGCGACGACCTGGGCGTCGACGATCGCGCGCACGGGCAGCGTGCTGAAGCGCGCATCCGGTCCGTCCGCCTCGATCGGCTCGTCCACCGGCTGCGCGCCGCCGTTGTCGGGGATGCGGGCGTCGTCGAGGTTGATGCCGATGCGCTCCGGCGTGATGCGGTCGCGGCCCTCGGCGAGACCGACGGCGACCACGGCATCCGGGGCGTGCTCGGCGATCGCGGCCCGCAGCGCGTCGGAGGCGGCGCCGAACCCGACCGGCAGCAGCACCGGGACGAGGCGGACGCCGTCCACGCCGCGCTCGGCCAGCGCCGCCACGGCGTCCCACGACGGATTGCGCACCGCGCGGCCGAACGGCTCGAAGCCGGTGAGGAGCACGGTCGGCGCGGCGTCGGTCATGCCACCATGGTGCCCGATGGCCGAGCCGCAGACCTCCGACGACTGCCCGTGCGGGTCCGGCCGCGCGGTCGCCGACTGCTGCGGACCCCTGCTCGCGGGTGCTCCGGCGCCGACGGCCGAGGCGCTCATGCGCTCACGGTACAGCGCCTTCGCGAGCCGGGACGCCGCGTACCTGGTGCGCAGCTGGCATCCGTCGACGCGGCCGGCGGCGCTCGATCTGGAGCCCGACCTGGTCTGGCGCCGGCTCCAGATCGTCGACACGGAGGCAGGGGGAGCGGACGACGAGACCGGGGTGGTGGAGTTCCGGGCGTCGTACCGGTCCCCGGACGGCGCGGGCCTGCTGCACGAGCGCAGTCGGTTCGCCCGGGTCGACGGCCGCTGGGTCTACGTCGACGGCGACCAGCTCGACTGATCTGCAACTCCACAGTTGCGTCCGGACACCCAGACGTGCAATGCTGAGGTTGCAGATCGACCGACTGAGAGGACCGATCATGACCACCACCACCAACCCGGCGTCCGTCATCGACGAGACCGCGCTCAGCGTGCGCCGCACCGTCCGGATCGCCGCCCCCGTGAAGCGGGTCTGGGCCGCCATCACCGAGCCCGAGCAGATCGCGCGCTGGTTCAGCGACCGTGCCGAGCTCGAGGGCGAGGGGGCCGGCGCGACCGGCAGGCTGATTTGGGACGACCACGGCGCGATCCCGTTCCGCATCGAGTCCGTCGACGCGCCGCGCTCGATCGCCTACCGCTGGACGAATGACGACGCGCGCGCGGAGGACATCCCCGCCGCGGTCGAGGACGCCCGCTCCACGGTGTTCGTCTTCACGCTGACCCCGATCGACGACGGCACCGAGCTGACCGTCGTCGAGACCGGCTTCGCGACCACCTCCGACCCGGTCGGCAACCTGCGCGAGCACGCCCGCGGGTGGGTCTTCGAGCTCGACGAGCTCGTCGTGCTGCTCGAGGGCGCCGCGTGAGTGCGACCCTCGTGCCGGTGTTCGCCGCGCTCGGGGACGAGACGCGCTGGAGCATCCTCACGGCGCTCGGCGAGGGCGACGCGTCCGCGTCCGCTCTCGCCGAGCGGCTGCCGGTGTCGCGCCAGGCGATCGCGAAGCACCTGGCCGTGCTCGAGCAGGTCGGGGTCGTCGAGCCGATCCGGGTCAGCCGCGAGGTGCGGTTCCGCGTGCTCGGCGCGGAGCTCAGCGCGACGGCCGCACGGCTCGACGCGATCGGCGCGGGCTGGGACCGTCGACTGGCCGCGATCAAGCGGATCGCCGAGGAGGGCTGAGCGGCGTCGGCGATCCGGCGCCCCCCGGCTCGATCGGCCGCGCCTCAGACGGCGACGGCCGGCTCGGTCTCCCACTCGTGGGCCCAGGCCACGAGCGGCTGGAGCGCCTTCATGAGCTCGCGTCCGCGGGTCGTGAGGTCGTAGCGCACCTGCACCGGCGTGCTCGGCAGCACCGAGCGCTCGACGATGGATGCGGACTCGAGCTCGCGCAGCCGCTGGGCCAGCATCCGATCGGACAGGCCGATCACGGAGGCGCGGATGTCGCTGAAGCGGTGCGCGTCGCGCGCGATCGCGAGCAGGATGCCGCCGGACCATCGCCGCCCCACCAGCTCGACGGCGCTCGTGAAGGCGCCGCACTGCTCGTCCGAGATCCGGCTCCAGGTCGTAGTCACTTCTCTATCGTAAGCCGCTTCTCGTGCGTTTGCCGGGGGCGTCCGTCGCCCCGCATGATCGGAGCATGCCCGACTACGGCCGGCCGATCCGCTTCGGCACCTTCATCACCCCGTCCAACCGCGACCCGCAGGCGCCCGTCGCGCTCGCCCGGGTCAGCGAGCAGGCCGGGCTCGACCTGGTGACGTTCCAGGACCACCCGTACCAGCCGGCGTTCCTCGACACCTGGACCCTCATCTCCTGGGTCGCGGCCCAGACGTCGCGCATCCGCCTCTCGGGCAACGTGCTCAACCTGCCGCTGCGGCAGCCCGCCGTGCTCGCCCGCTCGGTCGCGAGCCTCGATCTGCTCTCCGGCGGCCGCATCGAGCTCGGCCTCGGCGCCGGCGGCTTCTGGGACGCGATCGAGGGCATGGGCGAGTCGAAGCTGACGCCGGGACAGGGCGTCGACGCGCTGAGCGAGGCGATCGACATCATCCGAGGCATCTGGGACGCCGAGGAGCGGCGGCCGCTCCGCGTCCCAGGCACCTACCACCGCGTCGCGGGCGCGAAGCGGGGTCCGCGGCCGGCGCACGAGGTGCCGATCTGGCTCGGCGCGCGGAAGCCGCGGATGCTGCGGCTCATCGGCGAGAAGGCCGACGGCTGGCTGCCGAGCCGGATGTGGCTCGACGACGGCGACCTGGCGCGCGGGAACGCGATCATCGATGCGTCGGCGGAGGAGCACGGCCGGCGGCCGGACGAGATCGAGCGGCTGCTCAACGTGGGCGGCGGCGACACGTCGCTGGACGCCGAGGTGGCCGAGCTGGTGACGCTCGCCCTGGACGGCGGCATCAGCACGTTCATCGTGGCGACGGACGACCCGGACCGGATCCGGCAGGTGGGGGAGGACCTGGCGCCGGCGGTGCGGGAGGCCGTCGAGGCGGAGCGCGCCCGTCGCGGCACCGGGGCCGCTTCCGGCCGCTCGGCGGCCTCGCTCGCAGCTCGTCGCGAGGGCATCGCCTACGACGCCGTGCCCGCGGAGCTGGCGGAGACGGCCGTCGAGCCGGGCGACTTCGGCTACGCGCGCGTGCGGTCCACCTACCTCCGCGGCGGTGCGCCGGGGCTCGTGCTGCGTCCTCGCACCGTCGACGAGGTCGTGACAGCCCTCGCGTTCGCACGGCGGCAGCCCGTGCCGCTCTCGATCCGCAGCGGCGGGCACGGCATCAGCGGGCGGTCGACGAACGACGGCGGCGTCGTCCTCGATCTCGGCTCGCTCGACGCCATCGAGGTCGTCGACGAGGCCGCGCGCCGCGTGCGCGTCGGCCCGGGCGCCCGCTGGGCGGCGGTCGCCGACGCGCTCCGGCCGCACGGCTGGGCGCTGAGCTCCGGCGACTACGGCGGCGTCGGCGTGGGCGGTCTGGCCACGGCGGGCGGCATCGGCTGGCTGGTGCGCGAGCACGGGCTCACGATCGATCACCTCCGGGCGGCGACGGTCGTCCTCGCCGACGGCAGTGTCGTCCGTGCGTCCGACACCGAGCACCCCGAGCTGTTCTGGGCGATCCGCGGGGCCGGCGCGAACGTCGGCATCGTCGTGGACTTCGAGTTCGAGGTCGACGAGGTCGGCGAGCTCGGCTTCGCGCAGCTGCAGGTCGCCACGCAGGACGTCGCCGACCTGCTCGAGCGCTGGGGCGCCGCGCAGGTGGCCGCGCCGCGCGACACGACGAGCTTCCTGCTCTTCGGCCGCCCGCGTCCCGGCCAGCCCGACGTCGCCATGATCACCGTGGCCGTCGACTCCGACGACCCCGACACCGTGCTCGAGCGCCTGCAGCCCTTCGCCGCCGTCGGCACCCTGGTCGGCTCCGAGGCGCGGATGACGGACTACGCGGGCATCATGGCGAACGTCTCGCCGGACCCGCACGCCGGCTCGGGCGAGCCCGTCACCCGCAGCGGCCTGCTCCGCACGATCACGCCCGAGTTCGCGCGCGCCGCGGCGGACCTGCTCGCGAGCGGCGACGTGTACTTCTTCCAGATCCGCGCGATGGGCGGCGCCACCGAGGACGTGCCGTCCGACGCGACCGCGTTCGCCGCCCGGGACGCCCGCTTCTCGGCCGTCGCGTTCGGCTCCGACCGCGACCGGATCGACGCCGCCTGGGACGACCTGGCGAGCCACTTCTCGGGCCTCTACCTCAGCTTCGACACGGACCTGCGGGCCGAGCGGATCGACGACGCCTTCCCGGGCGACACGCTCGTGCGGCTCCGCGCAATCAAGCGCGAGGTCGACCCGGACAACGTGTTCCGCGACAACTTCAACGTGGCGCCGGCGGGGTGAAGGGCACGCGTTCCGGCGGGCACCGGATCCGGTGCCGGCGGTCGCGCGCGACACGGTAGAGTGGACAGCCGTGCCGGATCCGTCCGGCGCAGGCCACGGGCTGTGGCGCAGCTTGGTAGCGCACCTGACTGGGGGTCAGGGGGTCGCAGGTTCAAATCCTGTCAGCCCGACGAAGCCCGATCGGACTCCACTCCGGTCGGGCTTCGCTGTTTCCCCGGCCGGGCGCGGCCTCACCGCCACAGTGTGAGCTTCTCCGGGTTGAGCACGATCCGGATGCTCGCCACCAGCCCCGCGACCACGTCGAGCGTCACGACGCCGGTGATGCGGCCCTCGTCCCAGATGGCGAAGCCGAGCCCGTCGGGGGTGTCCTGCTCGAGCACCTCGGCGTGCGGGTTCTTCTCGAGGATGCCGAGGAGGAAGCGGACGACGCGGTCGGCGCCGGCGACCGGGTTGCGCGCTGCGGTCACGATGCCGCCGCCGTCCGAGCGCAGCTCGACGTCCGGGTCCAGCACCGCGATCAGCGCATCCAGGTCGCCACCTCGCGCCGCCGCGGCGAACGCGCGGACGACGCCGTCGTGCTCCGCTCGCGGCACCCGGCGGCCGCGGCTGTCCTGCACGCGCTTCCGGCCGGCGGACGCGAGCTGGCGGCAGGCCGCCGGCGTGCGTCCGACGATCTCCGCGATCTCGTCGAACGGCAGCGCGAACACGTCATGGAGCACGAAGGCGACCCGCTCGGCCGGCGTCATCGCCTCGAGCACCACCAGCAGCGCGGTGCCGACCGACTCGTCGAGGGTGACGCGGTCGAGCGGATCGTCGGTCGGCGGCGCCGGCAGGGCGAAGGCGGCGGCCGGCACCGGCTCGGGCAGCCAGGGACCGACGTAGCGCTCCCGCCGCATCCGGGCCGAGTCGAGCACGGTGAGGCAGACGCGACTCGCCGCCCGCGTCAGCCACGCCCGCGGCACCTCGATCGCGTCGCGCTCGGCCTCGCTCATCCGGTACCAGCGGATGTACGTCTCCTGCACCGCGTCCTCGGCCTCGGCGACCGTGCCGAGCATCCGGAAGGCGAGCGCGAGCAGGTGCCGCCGCTCGCCGAGCACCTCGGCATCGGTCTCCGGGTCCGTCATCTCCACCTCGTCTCGCCTTCAGGACCGGACAGCCGCGAGGATCGTCAGGTGGCACCTGACATCTCCGTGCGCCGTCCGGTCCTGTGGAGTATGAACACACCGCTGCGACGCGTCCTCCTGGCGCTCTCCCTGATCCTGGCGCTCTTCGCCGGCGTCTGGGCCGCATTCCTGCCGCGATCCTTCTACGACGGCTTCCCTGGCTTCGGGCTCACCTTCGTGTCGATCGACGGGCCGTACAACGAGCACCTGGTGCGCGACGTCGGCGCCTTCTACCTGGGTCTCGGCGCCATCACCCTCGTCGCGCTGCTCGCGCGCCCGGCGCTCCCCGGGCGACTCGCCGGGGCGGGTTGGGGCGTGTTCGGCGTGCTCCACTTCGGCTACCACGTGAGCCACCCGGAGGGCACCGCCGCCGACTACGCCGCCGAGGTCCTCGCGCTCGTCGTCAGCGCCGGGCTCGGGATCGCCCTGGCGGTGCCGGCGCGGCGCGCGGAGTCGGCGCGGACCGCTCGGACGGCGGAGGTCGTCCGATGAGGATCGCGGTGGCCGGCGGCACCGGCGCGGTCGGGCTCCCGGTCGTCGACCGGCTCGCGGCCTCCGGGCACGAGGCCGTGGTGCTGAGCCGCGCGACCGGTGTCGACCTGGTCACCGGAGCCGGCCTCGCCGACGCGCTGGACGGCGTCGACGCCGTGATCGACGTCGCCTCCACGAGCACGCTCGCCGCGGAGGCGTCGCGGCGCTTCTTCGGCAAGGTGACGGAGCACCTCCTCGACGCGGAGCGGGCGGCCGGGGTCGGCCATCACGTGGCGCTGTCGATCATCGGCGCGCTCGAGGTGGACGCGGACTACTACGCCGGCAAGGCGCTCCAGGAGCGGATGCTCCTGGCGAGGCCGGGCGGCTGGACCCTGCTGCGCACGACCCAGTTCCACGAGTTCGCCGCGCAGCTGGCTGACCGCGGGGCCGTGGGTCCGCTGCGGCTCGTGCCGACGATGCGGTCGCAGCCGATCGCCGCTGCGGAGGTCGCCGCGGAGCTCGTCGCGCTCGCCGAGGGCGACCCGCGCGGCGTCGCCCCCGACCTCGCGGGCCCCCGCGAGGAGCGGATGCCGGACATGGTGCGGCGGTACCTCGCGGCGCGCGGCTCGCACGCGCCGGTGCTGCCGGTGCCGTTCCCCGGGCGCTGGGGGCGCGCGATGCGCGACGGCACGCTCCTGCCGGAGCCCGGCACGCGGCTCGGACGGAAGACCTTCGCGGCGTGGCTCGACACCCTGCGGTGATGGTCGTCGGCCGAAGGGCCGCTTTCCGCCATTGCCCGCACGGACGGAGCGGGTCCATCATTCGGGCATGCCCAACCGCAGGACGACGGACCGCCGCGCCGCGCGCGCGTCGCGGTCATCCGGTCGGCCGGCGACGAGGACGGATGCCGTGACGGCGGCGCCGCCGACGCGCCCATCCCGCGCCTGGGTCCCGCTCGCCGCGCTCCTCGCCGTCGCCGTGCTGGCCGCGGTGGCCGCTCTCGCCGTCGTCGGACTCACGTCCGTGCGTCCGTCCGTCGCGCCGACTCGGACCCAGGACTCGCTCCGCATCGCCGGCGCCGTCGAGTCGGTGAGCCGCTCGCTCTCGCCCGACGGCCGGGATCTCCTCAGCGTCCGGACCGTGCCCGGGTGGACCGGGTTCAGCGCCGAGCTGCGATGGACCGGATCGCGACCGGAGACGCCGCGCCTGCCGGTCGCCGATGACGGCTCGTGCTGGAGCAGCGAGGTGCACGAGGGGGCGAGCCGTCCGCACGTCGTGCGGATCGACTACTTCCAGCCGGACGAGCACTGCACGACGGGTGCGCTCGTGATCGACCTGCAGGACGTCCGGACCGATGCGGGCTTCCAGCAGCGCACGCTGACGGCGCCCGGCTACCGCGTCGCGGTGCGGTTCGGCGACGGCGTGACGCGGACGGGCGATGAGTCGATCGTGACGACGGCGTCGGCGGCGCGCTTCGACTCGGACGGATCGCGCTGGGCGGTCGAGGCCACGGGTGAGGTGCCGGCGCTCGCCGCAGCTGAGACGACCTGCACTCGCACGGGAGCCTCGGAGGGGGAGGCGGGCGCCTGGCGCTGCACGACGTCGACCGACCCCGCCGACCGGTCATCCGCCGACGCGATCCTGCGGCTGCCCGGTGCGTACTACGACGTCGCGGACGTGAACCGACCCGCCACCCGGGATGTGCTGCTCGTCGTGACCGGGGTGCTCGCGGCGGTCGCGGTCGCCGCGCTGTCCGAGGCCGTCCGGCTCGCGGTGCGACGGCGCGGACGGGGGTGACGTCACCCGCCGGGCGGCGCATACTCGTGCCATGCGGATCGGTCGCGCGCTGCTGATCCTCGGGATCGTGGGCGCGGTGCTGCTCGTCGGCGGGCTCGCCGCGTGGCTCATCGACGGCGGGCTCATCAGCGGCCCGATGCCGACGCTGCCCGAGTCGTCCTACCGGACGGGGAATCCGGGGCCGCGACTCGACCCGCGGATCGTGCTGCTGCAGGTCTTCCTCGGCGTCGCGGTGATCGGCGGCCTGATGCTGTTCACGGCGATCGCGTGGCGCCGCTCGATCCGTCGGGCCGCGCGCGCTCGCGCATCCGAGTCCTGACGCCCGCCCGCTAGCGAGCGGGCACGCGCGCCTCGTCGTGCCGCGCGTCGCGCAGCGGCGACAGCAGCACGATGAGCGCGGCGACCGCGAACACGGCCGCGGCGATGCCGAGGGTCGCCCGGAACCCGAGCAGCGTCGCGAGCACGCCCGTCAGCAGCGCGCCGACGAAGAACACGACGCGGTTCACCGTGCGGATGGTCGAGTTCATCCGGCCCTGGATGGCGTCCGGCGCGACCGCCTGCCGGTAGCCGGTGTCGTTCGCGTCCTCGATGCCCATCGACAGCGCCCAGACGAACTGCGCCGCAGCGACGACGGCGAGCAGCACGGGCAGCGCGCCGGACGCGTCGAGCGGCGCGACGGCCAGCGTCAGCCACGGCACCACGGCGAGCGCACGGCCGAGGAGGATCGCCCGGCCGGCGCCGAGCCGCGCCCCGATCCGCGTCGCGAGCACCGCGCCGAGGAAGCCGCCGACCCCGCCGCCGGCCAGCGCGACGCCGTAGGCCCACGGCTCGAGGTCGAGCTCGCGGAGCACGAAGACCGCGAACACGGTCGAGACCATGCTGTTGCCGAGGAACCAGGTGTGGATCGAGATCGCGAGCGGCCGGAGCGTGCGGTGCCGGTAGGTGTAGCGGATGCCGTCCGCGATGTCGTGGCCGAGATGGCGGCCCGCGGGGCGCGGCTCCGGAGGCGGCTCGTCGACGCGGATGCGCGACTGGAGCACCGCCGCCACCGCGGTGATCGCCGCGTCGATCGCGAACAGGACCTGCGCGCCGACGAGGCCGAGCAGCGCGCCGCCGATCGCCGGTCCGGCCGTCGTCGCCACCGTGCCGCTCTGGCCGAGGCGCGCGTTCGCCATCACGAGCGAGCCGCGCGGCACGAGCCGGGGGAGCAGCGGCTGGGCGGCCGAGTCCTCGAACAGAGTCAGCACGCCGAGCACGAGCGTCAGCGCGGCGAGCACCGCGAAGTCCAGCACGCCGAGGAGGAGCAGCACCGGGATCGAGGCGAGCACGAGCGCGCGCGCGATGCTCGTGACGACGAGCGTCCGCTGCCGCCGCCAGCGGTCCATGAGCGCGCCGACCACCAGCCCGAGGAACAGGTACGGCACGACCCCGAGGGCGCTGAGGATGCTGATCTGCACAGGCGTCGCGTCGAGCACCGTGACGATGAGCACCTGGACCGCGACGCCGGCGATCGAGCCGCCGAGCGCCCGGATCGTCGTCGCGCTCCAGAACAGCGCGAACGCCGGGACGCGGAGCACCTCGCGCGGTCGGCCTGCCGGATCGGGGCGGACCTCGGCGCGAGGAACGTCCGGATCCGCCGCATCGCCCACGGATCCAGCCTAACGACGGGCTGCCGCCGCGGGATCAGCCCAGGCGGCCGCGCAGACGGAACGCGAGCGCGACGGCGCCGGTCAGTGCCAGCACGGACAGCGGCCCGGCGAGCCAGGCCCAGCCGCGCCAGGCGCCGCCGTCGAACGAGGTCACCGCGGAGGCGCGACGGAGGCCGCCGACGCTGGCCGCGGACGTCGTGTCGGCCTGCGAGGCGGCGGACACATCGGATGCGGCGGTGCCGCGCGGGCGCTCGGCGACCGTGCGGGACGCCTCGGCCGGCGCGGCGGCCTCCGGGGC
>NZ_JBXASM010000005.1:0-209947 GCF_058809295.1 Schumannella sp. GW821-FHT10F01 | reverse complement strand
GACGACCCCCGCCCCGGCCGCAGCCGCCGCGCCCGTGGGCGCCCACGCGGCTCCGGCATCCGCCCCCGCGACGCCGCCGGCCGCACCCGCCCCGACCCCGCGTCCCGCCTCCGTGCCCGCCGCCTCGGCGTCGCCGGTGATCGCCAAGCCGCCGATCCGGAAGCTCGCGAAGGACCTCGGCGTCGATCTGTCGACGGTCACCGCCACCGGGCTGGCCGGAGAGGTCACCCGCGACGACGTCATCCGCCAGGCCTCGCAGGCGAGCGTGTTCCGCAACCTCGAGACGCCCGAGTGGGCGGGCGAGCGCGAGGAGCGCATCCCCGTGAAGGGCGTGCGCAAGGCGATCGCGAAGGCCATGGTCTCGTCGGCGTTCACGGCGCCGCACGTCAGCGTGTTCAGCGACGTCAACGCGACGCGCACGATGGAGTTCGTGCAGCGGCTGAAGAACTCGCCGCAGTTCGCCGGCATCCGCGTCAGCCCGCTGCTCGTGATGGCGAAGGCCATCATCTGGGCCGTGCGGCGCAACCCCACGGTGAACTCGTCGTGGACCGACCACGAGATCGTCGTGCACCACTACGTGAACCTCGGGATCGCCGCCGCGACCCCGCGCGGGCTCATCGTGCCGAACATCAAGGACGCGCAGGACCTGAGCCTGCGCGAGCTCGCCGAGTCGCTGAACCAGCTCACCCTGACCGCGCGCGACGGCAAGTCGACCCCGGCCGACATGTCGAACGGCACGATCACGATCACGAACCTCGGCTCGTTCGGCATGGACACAGGCACGCCGATCCTCAATCCGGGCGAGGTCGCGATCGTGGCCCTCGGCGCGATCAAGCAGAAGCCGTGGGTTGTCGACGGCGAGGTGCGCCCCGCGTTCGTCACGACCGTGGGGGCGAGCTTCGACCACCGCGTCGTCGACGGGGATGTCGCGAGCCGCTTCACCGCGGACGTCGCGGCCGTGCTCGAGGAGCCGGCCCTGCTGCTCGACTGAGCGGGGTCCGGCCGCGCGCCGCCCCCGTCCGCCGATCCGGACGGCCGACCTGGCCCGTTTCGGCGCATCCGGATCGGCGTACCCGTCCGCAAGCGCCGAAACCGTCCGGCTCGGTCCGGCCGCAGCTCGAACGCCGCTTATCGAGAACCGTTTTGACAATCGTTTTCGATAAGCCGTAGGGTCGGAGCATGACCCGCCGCCTCCTCGTGCCCGTGCTCGCCGCGAGCGCCGCCGCGCTCCTGCTCCTGTCCGGATGCGCCACCTCCTCCGCCGGCGCCCGGGACGACGGGAAGGTGCGCATCGTCGCCTCCACGAATGTCTACGGCGATCTCGCCGAGACCGTCGGCGGCGACGCCGTCGAGGTGACGAGCGTCATCGACGACCCGGACAAGGACCCGCACGAGTACGAGGCCGACGCCCGCACGCAGCTCGCGCTCTCCCGCGCCGACATCGTGATCGAGAACGGCGGCGGCTACGACGACTTCATGGACACGATGCTGAAGTCCGCGAAGAACGACGGCGCGACCGTCCTCAACGCGGTCGACCTCAGCGGCCTCGACCAGACGCCCGACTCCGGCGAGTTCAACGAGCACGTCTGGTACGACTACCCGACCGTGAAGAAGGTGGTCGCCGCGATCGGCGACGCCATCGCGAAGGCCGAGCCGAAGCAGAAGGCGGCGGTCGCCGACCGCACGGCCGCGCTGACGACCGAGCTCGACGGGCTGATCGCCGAGGAGGCGCAGCTGAAGACCGCGGCCGCCGGGCAGGGCGTCGCGATCACCGAGCCGGTGCCGCTCTACCTGCTCGAGGCCTCCGGCTTCGAGAACCGCACCCCGGACGAGTTCAGCGAGGCCGTCGAGGAGGGCACCGACGTGCCCGCGCTCGTGCTCGACGACACCCTGAAGCTGTTCAGCGAGCAGCGCGTCGCGGCGCTGGTCTACAACGCGCAGACGTCGGGACCGCAGACGGAGGCCGTCGTGAACGCGGCGAAGGCGGCGGACATCCCGGTCGTCCCCGTCACCGAGACCCTGCCGTCCGGCACGCACTACGTCGCGTGGCAGCGCGGCCTGATCGGGAAGATCGCGGACGCGGTCGGCGCTAGCGTCGGAGCGTGACCGACTCCGTCCTGTCCCTGCAGCACGCGGCGCTCGCACTGGGCGGCCGCGTGCTGTGGCGCGACGTGGACCTCGACGTGGCGCCGGGCGAGTTCGTCGCCGTGCTCGGGGCGAACGGGTCCGGCAAGACCAGCCTGCTCAAGACCGTGCTCGGCGAGCACCAGCTCAGCGGCGGCACGGCCCGGCTGCTCGGCACGCCGGTGCACCGCGGCGACCGCCGCATCGGCTACGTGCCGCAGCAGCGTCTCGCCGACGCCGGGATGCCGCTGCGCGCCCGCGACCTCGTCGGGCTCGGCGTCGACGGCCACCGCTGGGGAACCGGGCTGCCGAGTGCCGCTCGGCGCGAGCGCATCGATGCGGTGCTGGCCGAGGTCGGCGCGACCCGGTACGCGCGGGTGCCGGTCGGGCTGCTCTCCGGCGGCGAGCAGCAGCGGCTCCGGATCGGGCAGGCGCTCGCCGGCGATCCCGCGCTGCTGCTCTGCGACGAGCCGCTGCTCTCGCTCGACCTGCGCCACCAGTACGAGGTGAGCGAGCTCATCGACCGCCGCCGTCGCGACCGGGGCGTCAGCGTGCTGTTCGTGACGCACGACGTGAACCCGGTGCTCGACTACGTCGACCGGGTGCTCTACCTGGCGAACGGCCACGCGCGCATCGGCACCCCGGACGAGGTGCTGCGCTCCGACGTGCTCAGCGAGCTGTACGGCTCCCCCGTCGAGGTGCTCCGCACCGGCGGCCGGGTCGTCGTGGCGGGCGCGATCGAGGATCCGCACCATCACGACGAGGACCACGCGCCCGAGGCCGGCGCCCCGCACCTGCACGACCCGAGCGGACCGGCGGACACCCGCCACCGCGACGGCGAGGCGGTCGATCACGCGGATGCCGGGCACGCCGCGGGGCGGGAGGCCGGCCGATGATCGACTGGTCTGACATCTTCGACTTCTCCGACTACGGCGCTCTGCTGGTGCTGCTGCAGAACTCGATCATCGCCGGCGCGGTGCTCGGCATCGTCGGCGGGCTCATCGCGGTGTTCGTGATGCAGCGCGACATGGCGTTCGCGGTGCACGGCATCAGCGAGCTGAGCTTCGCGGGCGCCGCCGCCGGGCTGCTGCTCGGCATCGGCGTCGTGCAGGGCGCGGTGGCGGGCTCGCTCGTCGCGGCGGCGCTCATCGGCCTGCTCGGCGCCCGGGCGCGCGACCGCAACTCGATCATCGCCGTGCTGATGCCGTTCGGGCTCGGCCTCGGCATCCTCTGCCTGAGCCTGTACTCCGGGCGGTCCGCCAACAAGTTCGGCCTGCTCACCGGCCAGATCGTCGCGGTCGACGACCCGCGGCTCACGACGCTGCTCGTGATCTGCGCGGTCGTGCTCGCCGGGCTGGTCGTGCTGTGGCGCCCGCTGACCTTCGCGAGCCTCGACCCGGACGTCGCGGCGGCCCGCGGTGTGCCGATGCGGGGCCTGTCGCTCGGCTTCATGCTGCTGCTCGGACTCGCGGTCGCGGTCAGCGTGCAGATCGTCGGGTCGCTGCTGGTGCTGTCGATCCTCGTCACGCCGGCCGCGGCGGCGATGCGGCTGACGTCGTCCCCCGTCGGCGTCCCGCTGCTCAGCGCCGGGTTCGCGACGCTGTCGCTCGTGGGCGGCATCCTGCTCGCGCTCGGCGCGAGCATCCCGATCAGCCCGTACGTCACCACCATCTCGTTCGCCATCTACGGCATCGCCCGGCTGATCGCGCTCGGCAGGAGCCGCCGGCAGCGACGTATCCTGGCGGCGATCTCGGAGGCAGCATGACCGCGCGTCGCAACACCTGGCAGAAGGAGGCCGTCCGCTCGGCCCTCGGCCGGGAGGACGGCTTCGTCAGCGCCCAGTCGCTGCACTCGTCGCTGCGCGACTCCGGCTCGGCGGTCGGGCTCGCCACCGTGTACCGCGCGCTGGCGGACCTCGAGGAGACGGGCGAGGCGGATGCGCTGCGCCAGGACGGCGAGAGCCTCTACCGCGCCTGCACACCGGGCACGCACCACCACCACCTCATCTGCCGCAGCTGCGGCCGCACGGTCGAGATCGCCGCGGACGAGGTCGAGGACTGGGCCCGGGCCGTCGCCGCGCGCAACGGGTTCACCCAGCCGGAGCACGTCGTCGACGTCTTCGGCCTCTGCGCCGAGTGCACCGCGCGCCAGGAGGCAGGGGCGTCGACCGCCGGAGCGCCGAGCGCCGGGGCGTCGACCGCCTGATCCGGGTCGCGGATCACCGGGGGTGGCGATCCGCCGCGCGAACGCCCTGATCCGCTCCGCGAACGGTCGTCCGCATGCGCCTCCGGGCTGACCCGCGCGCGTGCGGCCGCGGGGTGACATCCGGGTGAGCGGCGCGTACGCTCCTCTGCAGGAGATCGGCGGACGGGGTGGGCCCGAGTGCTCTCCGCAACCAGCCGTCCCGCCGGCATGCGATTGGCGATCAGGGAGCCAGCATGACCACGGACACGAGCGCGCCCTCGCGGCGCAGCTGGACTCGACGCAGGATCGCCGCGATCCTGGCCGGAGGACTCGTCCTCGGCATCGGAGCGGCGGTGACGCTGGCGGCCTGGAACGACTCCGAGTTCGCGAAGAGCACCTTCACGGCCGGCACGTTCAACCTGCAGGGCAGCACCGACGGCGCCGCATTCAGCGACCACACGACCTCGACCGGCGCGGCCGCGATGACGATGTCGGCCAACGCCTCGAAGCTCTCCCCCGGCGACATCGCGTACGCGCCGTTCGCCGTGCAGCTCACGAGCGCGACCACGAACAACGCGCTCGTCACGCTGACGACGGCCGGCACCACGGGCGAGGCCGCGGCGTACACCTACACGGTGTTCACCACGAGCACGTTCGGCTGCAGCGCCGCCTCGACGGCCGTGACGACGCTCGTGCCCGCCGGCACGGCGCTCACCACGACCGGCGGCACCGCGCCGACGTTCACGCTGACGGCGGCGACCACGCCCGTCCCGACCAACCTGTGCTTCAAGATCACGGCCGGCGCGAGCATCACGCAGGGCACCGCGACGACCGCGACCTGGCAGTTCGCGGCGCAGTCGCAGTAGCGGATGGGAGGGGACGGCACGTCGTCGTCCCGGCTGTCCCGGAGCGTCAGGCTCCGGGCGGCGCTCGCCGCCGCGACGGTGCTCGGCCTCACGGCCGGCATCACGGCGGCGAGCTGGAGCGACGCGGAGTACACGCGAGGCGGGCTGACCGCGTCGACGTTCGGCATCCAGGCGAACGTCGCCGGCACCGGCTTCGCCGATCACCCGACCGCGCCCGGCGCCGCGTTCACGCTCGACGCCGTCGGCGTGTACGCCGGCTGGACCGGCTACACGCCGGTGCTGCTGCGCACGATCCCGGGGTCGGTCGCGGGCACGGCCGCGCTGTCCGGCGCGACGCTCGGGGGCGCGGACGCCGCGACGCTCGGCGCGGCGCTGCGCTACCGGGCCGTGCTCTCGGCGACCTGCGACGCCACGGCCTTCACCGGCGGATCGACGTTCCTCGTCGGCGGCACGGCGACGACGGTGCCGCTGACGACGGCCCAGCAGGCCGGCACGATCTCCCTCGTCGCGAACCAGGCCTCGACCACCCCGCTCTGCCTCGAGCTGTCGCTGCCGACCGCCGCCCCCACGAGCCTCGCCGCGAAGACCGCGACCGCGCAGTGGACGATCACCGGGACGTCGTCGTGATCCGCCGGCGGATCGTCGACGTCGCGCTGTGGCTGGCCGCCGCGGCCGGGGTGCTCTGCATCGCGGCCGTGGTCGCGGCGACCGTGTTCCACGTCACGCTGATCATGTTCTCGACCGGGTCCATGTCGCCGACCATCCCGGCCGGCTCGCTCGCGGTCGTGCATCGCATCCCCGCCTCCGAGGTGCGGCTCGGCGACGTGGTCACCGTCGACCGCGACGGCCAGCTGCCGATCACCCACCGCGTCGTCGGCATCGACCGCACCGCGGGGGCCGAGGGCTTCCGCACGATCACGCTCCGCGGCGACGCGAACGCCGTCGACGACCCGGCGCCGTACGTCGTGTCGACGGTGCGGATCGTCTGGTGGTCGGTGCCGGGGCTCGCGCGGGTCGTCGTCTGGTTCTCGAACCCGCTCGTGCTCGGCGGCATCACCCTGGGTGCCGCCGCGCTGGTCACCTGGGCGTTCTGGCCGCGTCGCCGGCCGCCGGAGGACGGGGATGCGGACGGTGGCGGCGGCCATGATGCCGGCGAGGACGGCCGCGACGGCCGCGACGGCCGCGACGCCGGCGAGGAGCCGGATGCCGACGAGGAGACCGCCCCTGGCCCCCCGCGCCGCCGCATCACGATCACCGCGTTCCGCGCCGCCGTGCCCGCCGCCCTCGGGCTGCTCGCCGCCGCGTCCATCGGCGCGGGATCGCTGCCGGCGGCCGCGGCGACGCAGGAGCGCGTCGTGCGCTCCACCTACCTCGTGCTCACGTCGGTCGGCGACGCCGACACGATGGCCGACCTCGCGCCCGCGGAGTCGGCGGACTGGGAGGTCGGCGTCGCGGTCGACACGACCCGGATGACGGACGGCGACCTGCGCGGCACGGTGCACATCGGGCTGGGACTCGATGGCGACCCGGCTGCGGCCTCCGGACTCGACGTGGAGGTGCTGGGCTGCGCCGAGCGCTGGGAGGCGGGCGCCTGCCCGAGCGGCACGGAGCTGTGGCTGCCGCGCACCCCGGTGGCCGACGCGGTGTCGCCGGTGACGGCGTTCGACGCCCGGCAGCTCGCCACGACGGCCATCGACGCGCCCCGCTGGGCGCTGGTGCGGGTGACCCGCGACGGCGCGGCGGCCGGTGCGACCGCGCCGCTGCGCCTGCAGGCCTGGGCGGAGGGCGACTCCGCCGGCGTGGGTGCCGGCGGGCTCGCGCCCGGCGGCACCGGGTCCGGCGGCGGTGCGCGACCCGGCGGCCTCCCGATCACCGGTCTCGACGCCGCGCCCGCGCTGCTCGGCGCCCTCGGCGCGATCGCCGCCGGGCTGCTGCTGGCCGGTGGAGCCCGCCTGCTCCGCCGGCGGCGGGCGTCCTCGGGCGACGCGGCGGCGCGGACGGGAGGCGTCTCGTGACGGGCCGCCGGGCCGCGGTCTCCGGCGTCGTCCTGGCCGCGCTCCTCGCGGCCGGGATCGGCTTCGGCGCGGGCGCCGCCGTCGGGCCGACCGCCGCGAGCTGGAGCGACACCGAGGTCATGACGGGCACGGCGACGAGCCGCGCGATCGTGGCGCCGACGAAGCTGACGTGCGTCGCGCCGTCCGGACTGCTCACGGGCCCGATCAGCTACACCTGGACCGCCCCGGTCGGCAGCACGCCGACGAGCTACACCTTCGCGTGGGCCGGCAGCGCCGGCACCGGCGCGGTGATCGTGCCGGCCGGCACCACGACGGCCTCGATCGGCACCGGCACGCTGCTGAGCCTCGGCGGCACGTCGATGGTGGCGGTGTCGGCGAACTACGGGTCATGGACCTCGGCGCAGGCGCCGAACGGCAGCTTCTCGACGATCAGCGTCCTCGGCGCGATCGTGAGCTGGACCTGCGCGAGCGGCGCCTGACCGCCCCGAATTGCCGATACCACAGGGGTCCGGTAGCATCGGAGGGTTGCGCGGCGTGCCGCGCTTCTTCTTGTGCCCCGCCGGACGGCCGCGCTCGCCGCGGACGGACGGTATCGGGGTGCCGACAAGTGATCTTGGGTGCCGCGGAACCTCCGCGGCACGGTAGCCGAAAGGGAACCACCATGGCCAACGTGTGCCAGGTGACCGGAGCCGTTCCCGGCTTCGGACACAACGTGTCGCACTCGCACCGCCGGACGAAGCGCCGCTTCGACGTCAACGTGCAGAAGAAGACCTACTACGTGCCGTCGCTGCGTCGGAACGTCACCCTGACCGTGTCCGCCAAGGGCATCAAGGTGATCGACGCCCGCGGCATCGAGGCTGTCGTCAAGGACATCCTCGGCCGAGGGGAGAAGATCTGATGGCCAAGAAGGCTCAGGACGTCCGTCCCATCATCAAGCTGCGTTCGACCGCGGGCACGGGGTACACCTACGTGACCAAGAAGAACCGCCGCAACGACCCCGACCGCATCGTGCTGAAGAAGTACGACCCCATCGTGCGCAAGCACGTCGAGTTCCGAGAGGAGCGCTGACCCATGGCGAAGAAGAGCAAGATCGCGAAGAACGACCAGCGCCGTGTCATCGTCGAGCGCTACGCCGCGAAGCGTCTCGAGCTGAAGAAGCAGCTCGTCGACCCGGCCGGCACGGACGAGTCCCGTGAGGAGGCCCGCCTGGGTCTGCAGAAGCTCCCGCGCGACGCGTCGCCGGTCCGTCTGCGCAACCGCGACTCCATCGACGGCCGCCCGCGCGGTGTCCTCAGCCAGTACGGGATCTCCCGCGTCCGGTTCCGCGACATGGCGCACCGGGGAGAGCTTCCCGGCATCACCAAGTCTTCCTGGTAGGTTGTGACGCGGTTCCGGGCCCGAAAGGCCTGGAATCCCGGGACTCCGTGAGATAACGACAC
Source organism: Schumannella sp. GW821-FHT10F01 (assembly GCF_058809295.1). Classification (NCBI taxonomy): domain Bacteria; kingdom Bacillati; phylum Actinomycetota; class Actinomycetes; order Micrococcales; family Microbacteriaceae; genus Schumannella; species Schumannella sp. GW821-FHT10F01. The sequence continues at coordinate 201,319 of NZ_JBXASM010000005.1, read as the reverse complement.
GGGATCCGCGGAGTTCACACATACCCAGAGAAGGTCCAGGAGGACATCCATGGCTGACACCCTCAACAAGTCCGAGCTCGTCTCGGCCATCGCGGCGGAGACCGGCCAGAGCCAGGCCGCCGTCTCGGGCGTGATCGACGCCTTCTTCGGCGTCGTCTCGCAGTCGGTCGGCAAGGGCACGAAGGTCTCGATCCCCGGTTGGATCGCCTTCGAGCAGGTGCACCGCGCCGCGCGCGAGGGTCGCAACCCCGCCACCGGCGAGGCCATCAAGATCGCGGCGTCGACCGGCGTCAAGGTCTCCGCGGGCTCGAAGCTGAAGGCCGCCGCCAAGTAAGGCTCCTCCGCTCCACGCCAGGGGGCGCCGACCGCGAGGTCGGCGCCCCCTTTCGCGTCCCCGCGCCCCGCGATCCGGGGAGAGCCCCAGCCGCGCGGCCGTAGAATCCGGGGGTGCAGCGCGCCGTCAGGGTCCTCGGTCCCGCCGCGCTCCTCGCGGGCGCGGTGGCCGTCGTCATCCCCGCGCTGATCCTCGGGGGCGCCGTCACCTCCCCGCTCCGCATCGATCCGGGCGTGGTCGCGCGCTGGGGCGCCCCGGTGTCGCGGATGCTCGTCGACCTCAGCGTCGCCGTCGTCGTCGGCGCCCTCGCGCTCGCCGTGCTCGCGCTGCGCCAGGGGGAGCGCGCCTACGACCGGACGATGGACATCGCGGCCGCCGGCTCCGCCCTCTGGACGGTCGCCTCCGCCGCCACCGGCGTGTTCGTGTTCTGGAGCGGCTTCGACGTCGCCCCGAGCCTCGACCCGTCGTACGGCACCTCGCTCGGCCAGTTCGCGAGCAGCTCGCTCGGGCAGGCCTGGCTCGTGATGACGCTCGCCGGCGCGCTGCTCACCGTCGTCTGCTTCGCGGTGCGCAGCCAGAAGCTGCTGCTCGGCGCCGTCGTCATCGCCGTGGCCGGGCTGGTGCGGCTGTCGAACGAGGGCCACGCCGGCGACAGCTCGACGCACGACGTCGCCACGACCGCGCTCTGGTTGCATCTCATGTTCGCGGCGCTGTGGCTCGGCGGGCTCGTCACCATCGCCCTGCTGCGCGGGGTGCTCGACCGCGACCGGCTTCCGGTGGTGCTCGCGCGCTACTCGACGTTCGCGCTCATCTCCTTCGTCGTCGTGGCGGCCTCCGGGTACGTGTCGGCGTCGGTGCGCGTCGGGTCGCTGCCGAACCTGCTCACGCCCTACGGGCTCCTCGTGCTGGTGAAGGTGGCGGCGCTGCTCGCGCTCGGACTGTTCGGCGCCGCGCAGCGCCGCGCGCTGATCGGCCGGATCGCCGCCGGCGCGCGCGCGCGGACGTTCTGGATCCTCGTCTCGGCCGAGCTCGTCTTCATGGGAGTGGCGTCCGGCGCCGCCGCGGCGCTCGCGGCCACGGCGCCGCCGGTCGCCGACACCGGCACCAGCGAGATCACGTCGCCGACGCCGGCAGAGCTGCTCACCGACCGCGCCCTCCCGCCGGAGCTCACGCCGATCCGCTGGATCACGTCGTGGAACCTCGACCTGCTGTGGGTGCTCGTGGTCGGCTTCGGCACGCTGTTCTACGTGCTCGGCGTCGTGCGCCTGCGCCGCCGCGGCGACCGCTGGCCGTGGCACCGCACCGCGCTCTGGATCGTCGGGATGGCGCTGCTGCTCTGGGCGACGAACGGCATGCCGAACGTCTACCAGGAGTACCTCTTCAGCGTGCACATGACCGTGCACATGCTGCTGAGCATGGCGATCCCGATCTTCTTCGTGCTCGCCGCGCCGATGACGCTCGCGCTGCGCGCCATCCGCAAGCGCGACGACGGCAGCCGAGGGCCGCGCGAGTGGCTGCTCTGGGCGCTGCACTCGCCGATCGCGAACGTGCTCACCCATCCGCTCGTCGCCGCCGGCATCTTCGCCGGGTCGCTCTGGGTGTTCTACTACTCGCCGCTGTTCCGCTGGGCGACGACCGATCACCTCGGGCACATCTGGATGACGGTGCACTTCCTCGTCGTCGGGTACCTGTTCGTGCAGACGCTCGTCGGCATCGACCCGGTGCGCTCGCGGCCGCCGTATCCGCTGCGGCTGCTCATCCTGCTCGCGACGATGGCGATGCACGCCTTCTTCGGCCTCGCGATCATGAGCTCGACCGGGCTGTTCCTGGCGGACTGGTTCGGCGCGATGGGCCGCACCTGGGGCGCGACCCCGCTCGCCGACCAGCAGGCCGCCGGCGGCATCGCGTGGAGCATCGGCGAGGTGCCGACGGTGTCGCTGGCGATCCTCGTGGCTGTGCTCTGGGCGCGCAGCGACGCCCGCGAGGCGAAGCGGGTCGACCGCAAGGCCGACCGCGACGGCGACGCCGACCTCGAGGCCTACAACGCGATGCTCGCGGAGCGCGCCGGCCGGTCGTAGCCGTACGGCCGGTGCAGCGCCGGGCCGGCGCCGGTGCAGCGCCGGGCCGGCGCCGGTGCAGCGCCGGGCCGGCGCCGGCTCAGCGCCGCAGAATGCGGGCGAGGGCGTCGATGCCGTCCGGGATGCGCTCGGCGTCGATCCGCCCGAAGCCGAGCACCAGTCCGCTGCGCTCCGGGCGGTGCACGTGGTACTCGTCGAGCGCCTCGACGCGGATGCCGGACGCCGCGGCGGCGTCGCGGAGCCGCCGCGCACTGACCGCCGCATCCGGCGCGAGCAGCGCGGCCAGGTGCAGGCCGGCGGTGGCGGGAAGGGGTGCGAGCACGCCTTCGAGCCGGTCGGCCAGCGCCGCGCGGAGGGCGTGCTGGCGCGCCTCGTAGTGCCGGCGGGCGGTGCGGGCGCGGGCGGCGAAGCGGCCGGACTCCAGCAGCGCGGCGAGCGCGGTCTGCGGCACCGGGTCGAGGGCGTGCTCGCCCGTGCGCCGCACGAGCAGCGCGGCCGGACGCAGCGACGGCGGCACGATCGCGAAGCCGAGCCGCAGGCCCGGGAGCAGCGACTTCGAGAACGTGCCGATGTAGACCACCCGGCCTGCGCGGTCGAGCGAGTGCAGGGCGTCGAGCGGGCGTCCGCCGTAGCGGAACTCGCTGTCGTAGTCGTCCTCGACGATCGCGGCGCGGTGGGCGTCCGCCCAGGCCAGCAGCTGCTCGCGCCGCGGCCGCGACATCGGATGCCCGAGCGGGAACTGGTGCGACGGCGTCGTGTAGACCAGCCGCGCGCGCGGCGGCAGCAGGTCGACGCGGATGCCCTCGCCGTCGACCGGCACGTGCTCGACGCGCGCGCCGAGCACGGCGAGCAGCTCGCGGATCGGCGGATAGCCCGGCTCCTCGACGGCCACGACGTCGCCGGGGGAGAGCAGCGCGCGCGCGACGAGCGCGATCGCACCCTGCGCGCCGGACGCGACGATCACGTCGTCCGGATCCGCGCGGACCGCGCGGCTCAGGCGCACGTGCCGCGCGATCGCCTCCCGCAGCGCGAGCACGCCGGCGGGATCGCCGTAGCCGCCGGGCAGGGGAGAGGTGGGCCGCAGGGCGTGCGCGACCTCCCGCCGCCACTCGTCGCCCGGGAAGAACGCCGGATCGGGCACGCCGACCGCGAAGTCGTGCACGACCGGCACCGGGGACGCCGTCGGCGGCACGGGCACGGTGGCCCCCGGGTCCGCTTCCGCGAGCAGGCGGCGCAGGAGCGGCGAGGGCTCCAGTGCGGTTGCGGCGCGCGGCGTCCGGCGCCGGCGAACCGGCGGCGGCCCGGACACGAAGGTGCCGGCGCCGACGCGGGCGGAGACGAGCCCCTCGCCGAGCAGGCGGTCGTAGGCGGCCGCGACGGTGTTCCGGGCGATGCCGAGCTCGGCGGCCAGTGCGCGGGTCGCGGGGAGCCGCTCGCCGGGCAGCAGTGCGCCCTCGGCGATGGCGTCCGCGAGCTGGCGGAACAGGGGTCCGACGAGCTCGCCGGAGTCCGGCAGCGTGAGATGCAGCTCCACGCGCGGAGCGTATCCCGCATTGGCCCATCGGATCCAGTGCCGATCGGACCTGGGGATGGGCCGCCATCCGGAGCAGGATCGGAGCCATGACCAGGATCTCGATCTCCCAGACCAGCGGTGCCGGCTACCGGAAGGTGGTGGCGCTGAACCAGTACATCGACGACGCGGTGGATCCGGTGCTCAAGGACCTCGCCTTCCTGCGCGCGTCGATCGTCAACGGCTGCAACTACTGCGTCGATGCGCACGCCGCCGACCTGCTCGGGGACGGGGTGCCGCAGCGCAAGGTGTCCGCCGTCGCCGCGTGGCGCCACTCGGAGTTCTTCACGCTCCGGGAGCGGCTCGTGCTCGAGCTCGCCGACTCGATCACCGCGATCGGCGAGGACGGCGTCTCCGACGACCTCTACGGCCGGGGGCTCGCGGCGTTCAGCGAGCAGGAGCTCGGGGACCTGATCCTCGCGGTCGGGCTCATCAACCTCTGGAACCGGATCGCGATCCCGACGCGGATGCAGCCCGAGGAGCCGCTGGAGTCTGCCGCCGCCGCCGGCTGAGGCTTCGACAGGCTCAGCCGTCCGTGTCGCGCAGCGCCCCGAGCTTCGCCGTGCCCCCGTCGAGTCGCACGTCCCAGCTCGCGGTGAACTCCACGTCGCGGTCGAGGTCCGAGACCGCCCCGTCGAAGATCGAGCGCACCTCCACGGCGAGGTGGGCGGTGCCGGGGGAGGGGATCGTGATCCAGGCGTCGGCGCCGTCGACCGGCTGGAGGCGCACGGACGGCCGGTCCGGCACGGTCCAGGCCGGCGTCGAGGCGAGCCGGTCGGTCACCGCCTCGCCGAACGGGCAGCCGGGCGGGTAGAGCACCGTCTGGGCGGCGCAGGCGTCCAGCACCCCGCCGACGGCCTTCCGCACCGCGGCCGTGAAGCGCGGGGTCGCCTCCAGCGCCACGTCGGTCGCCGCCTCGGCACCCGGGTCGGCGAGCACCAGGTCGCCGGCGTCGGCCGTCACCATCGGATCGCCGAGGTCGACCTTCCAGGCTCCCGGCACGAGCATCGCGAACGGCGTGCCCGCCGGCGTGCCTCGCTGGACCGCGGCCGTGTCGACCCGATGGCCGCCGACGCGCACGGCCGTGCCGCCGGAGACGGCGAAGCGCACGGTGGCGATCGGGTTCTGCGCGAAGCGCCACTGCGGCAGCACGCCGGCGACGGCGGGCTCCTCGCGCAGCCGGAGCGTCGTGCGGTGCACCGAGCCGGTGTGTCGCCACTCCACGTCGACCAGGCGGATGCCGGCGCCGCCGTCGCGCTCGCGGAGGACCTGCGCATCCGCGGCGCCGGTGAGGCCGGAGACGCCGAGCAGGTCCGTGCGCGCGGCCGGCACCGAGACGCCCGGCATCGCGAGGGCGCCGGCCGCGTCGCCGCGCGCCAGGGCGTCGAGGTACACCTTCGCGAAGGCCGTCGCGCTGAACACGGCGGTGCGCGCGACGAGCACGCCGGAGGTCGTCACGACGAGGAGCAGGACGACGGCCACGACCCAGGGGAGAACGGACCGGCGCACGGGCACATCCTAAGTAGAGTGGCTTGCCTCCCCCGCCAGCTGGAAACCGGAGTCGTCATGCCGCTGCCCGCGCTCTCACCCGAGCAGCAGGCCGTCTACGACCGGATCGAGACCACGCGGGAGCACATCTTCGTGACCGGCCGGGCCGGCACCGGCAAGTCGACGCTGCTCGAGCACCTGTCGTGGAACACGTCGAAGTCGATCGCGATCTGCGCCCCGACGGGCGTGGCCGCCCTAAACGTGGGCGGGCAGACGATCCACTCGCTGTTCCGTCTGCCGATCGGCGTGATCGCCGACACCGAGCTGCAGCAGGGTCCGGAGCTGCGCAAGCTGCTCGGCGCCATCGAGACGCTGGTCGTCGACGAGGTGTCGATGGTCAGCGCCGACCTGCTCGACGCGATGGACCGCGCGCTGCGCCAGGCGCGCAACCGCAAGGAGGAGCCGTTCGGCGGCGTGCAGCTCGTGCTGTTCGGCGACCCGTGGCAGCTCGCCCCGGTGCCGGGCGACGAGGACGAGCGCGCCTACTACGCGGATCGCTACCGGTCGATGTGGTTCTTCGACGCGAAGGTGTGGCTCGAGACCGACCTCACGATGTTCGAGCTCGGCACGATCCACCGCCAGCACGAGCTCGAGTTCAAGCAGCTGCTCACCGCCGTGCGGCACGGGACGGTGACCGCCGAGATGGCGCATCGTCTCAACAGCGTCGGATCCCGGCCGGCCCCGCAGGACGGCACGATCACGCTCGCCACCACGAACGCGACCGTGGCGCGCATCAACGCGCAGCAGCTCGGGCGCCTGCCGGGACGCGCGCTGACCGCACGCGCAGAGGTCACCGGCGACTTCGGCAGCCGCACGTTCCCGGCCGACGAGCGGCTCGAGCTGAAGGTCGGCGCCCAGGTGATGTTCCTGCGCAACGACGCCGGCGCCGACGGCCGCTGGGTCAACGGCACGATCGGCACGGTCACGAAGGTGCGCGACACGGTCTTCGTCGATGTGGGCGGCGAGGAGCACGAGGTGCAGCCGGCCATCTGGGAGCGCTACCGCTACCGCTACTCGGCCGCCACGCAGACGCTGCAGAAGGATGTCGTGGCGGAGTTCCAGCAGTTCCCGCTCCGGCTCGCGTGGGCGGTGACGATCCACAAGTCGCAGGGGCAGACGTACGAGAAGGCGATCGTGGATCTCGGACCGCGCTCGTTCGCCCCCGGGCAGACCTACGTGGCGCTGTCGCGGATCACGGCGCTCGACGGGCTGTTCCTCACCCGCCCGCTGCGGCCGAGCGACATCATCGTCGACCCCCGGGTGCGCGAGTTCATGGAGCGTGTCGCGCCCATCCCGGCCGCCCGGGCGTAGCCCTCGTCCGCCCGCGACTCCGATGGCCGAGCAGCGCTCCAGCGACGCAACTCCGATGGCTGGGTAGCGCGCTCCAGCGCGCGTACCGAAGCCCGATGTCGGCAGACACGGGGCTTCGATACGCCCCTCGCCCCTCGGGGCTGCTCAGCCACCGGAGTGGTGCTGGTCGAAGTCGAAGTGGTGCTCCGGGGCGCCCTCGCCGGCCCGCGTGGACGCGAGCGCCGGTGTCGCGAGCGCGGCGATGACGAAGGCCCCCGCGGCCACGCCGGCCAGGAACCGCAGCGGGCGCGGATCCGGACGGGCCGGCCGCGATCCGCGCCGCATCCAGAGCGCGATCCCGACGGCCACGCCGATGTCGAACAGCGACGCGGTCGCGAGCGGGAGGGGCCGCAGCTCGGGCAGCACGGCCGTGAGGTGCGCGGCGTTGCCGACGAGCAGCGCGACCACCCAGGCGAGCACCGGCACGAGCGCGCCGATCAGCGCGAGGCGCGGGCGCGGCGGTGTGCCGCTCGCGAGGCAGGCGACGCCCCAGGTGCCCTCCGCCGCGGCGACGAGGCCGAGCACGACGGCGAGGGCGACGGGGGCGCCGGACGCCATCCCGAGGTGCACGATCGCGGCGCCGAGCGCGAGCAGGCCGAGCCAGATGCGCACGACCGGTGACACGGAGCGGCGCGGGTCAGGCGACGCGGGCGCCGGGGCGGCGCTCGGCGCCGAGGCCGACCGCGAGCAGCACGACGGAGCTCGCGAAGTGGAGCACGTTGTCGGCCGCGTTGATCGCGAGGATGTTGAAGCCGCTGTCGATGAGGAACAGCCCGGCGATGCCGAGCACCAGGTACGCGCCGCCGATGACGGTGTTGACGGTCTTCGCCGATGAGCGGCTCGCGAGGGCCGCCACCGCGAGGATGAGGCCGATGGCGAGGTGCGCCACGTTGTGGAACAGGTTCACCTGGAAGACGCCGAACAGCGTGCCGCCGGACTCGGAGAAGAATCCGACGCCGCCGGTCACGAAGAAGCCGAGCACCCCGATCACGATGAACAGCAGACCGAAGACCAGGCCCAGGATCCGATTCGGCGATGACGACATCGCGCACCCCTGCTTTCCGAGCGCTCGGGCAGCGCCCCCCGCGGTCAGGCTAACCGCGGTCGGGTTCCGCGGCAATCGCTCACCCGCCCAGCTGGTCGGAGAGGAACGTCGCCGTACGCGCGAACGCGAGTCCCGCGGCCTCCTCGTCGAGCTCCGGCACCGACGCGTTGGCGAAGCCCCGCGCGGCGCCCTCGTACTCGTGCCGGGTCACCGGCGTGCCGTGATCGAGGAGCCGCGACACGAAGCCGTCCGGGTCCGAGCCGGCCGGCCAGATGGCGTGCTCGGCGAGGTGCAGCATCACGGGGGCCGGGATGAGGGTGTGGTCGGCGGAGCCGAGCGTGGCGTCGTAGGCGACCACGGCATCCGCGGTGCCCTGCTGGGAGCGGTTCAGCGCGAGCGCCCCGCCCATGCCGAAGCCGATGAGCCCGACGCGCGACGAGCCCTCGCCGCGGGCCTGGGCGACCGCGTCGTCGACGAGGCCGACCGCGTGCTCGACGCTGAGCGCGCCGAGCAGCCGGCCGGCGGTGCCGGGATCGATGGTGCCGACGCCGTCGTAGAGGTCGGGCACGAGCACGCGCACCGAGATGACGCGGGAGAGCGCCTCGGCGTACTGCTCGAGCCACGGCAGGCGTCCGTAGCGGTCGTGCACGATCACGACGGCGGGAGCGCCGGGGGAGCCGAAGCGCAGCGGCGTGCCCGGCTCGGGCAGCGGCACCAGCTCGTCCACGCCTCCGACCCTAGGCGGTCGCCGCTGGGGAGCCGGTGAGGCGACGGCGGCCGCGGCATCCGGATCGGTGGACCGATCGGTCTGTACACCTGTCGGATCGCGGTCTAGCCTGACCATCATTCAGGGACTCCCAGGTCTCAGCGGGGCGGGGGCGGCATGAGCGAGACGGCATCCGGGGCGGTCGGCGTCGTGCGCCGGCGGCGGGGCCTCCACATCCAGTCCAAGCTGCTCGTGATGCTGCTGGCGGTGAGCATCCTCGCCGCCGCGGTGGTCGGGGTGATCGGCTATCTCAGCGGGCGGGACTCGCTGCGCGAGGCGGCGCTGCAGCAGGTGACCTCGCTGCGGGAGTCGCGGGCCTCCGAGCTGGAGCGCACCTATGCGGGCATCGAGCAGGCGGTGATCCTCGACAGCCGCAACCACAACTCGGTCGAGGCGGTCCGGGCCTTCGACGCCGGCTGGCGCGACCTGCGGGATGCCCCGGTCTCGCCCGCCGACACCGCCGCCGTCGACGCCTACTACGCCGACACGTTCGTGCCGGGACTCGAGCAGCAGACCGGCGAGGCGAGCGATCCGACCCTGTTCGAGCCGACGGACCCGGCGCAGACCTACCTGCAGCTGCATTACACGGTGCCGTTCACCGACTTCGACAAGTCGATCGCGGTCGACGACGCCGGCGACGGCAGCGCCTGGTCGGCGGCGCATGCCCGGTACCACGACTACTTCCGGGCGCTCGTGCAGCAGCTCGGCTACGAGGACGTGCTGCTGCTGAACACCACGGGCGACGTCGTCTACTCGGCGTACAAGGGCGTGGACCTCGGCACGAACGTCGAGACCGGCCCCTACTCGCACGACGGGCTCGCGTCGGTGTACCGGGCCGCGCTCGGCTCGAACTCGATCGACGCCGCGGCGGTGACCGACTTCGATCCGTACCAGCCCTCGCTCGACGTGCCGACGGCCTGGATGGCCTCGCCGATCGGGGAGGGCGGCGTCATCAGCGGCGTGCTCGCCGTGCAGGTGCCCGTCGAGACCATCGACCAGGTCATGACCGACGGCGGCCACTGGCAGCGCGACGGGCTCGGCACGACGGGCGAGGCGGTGCTGGTCGGGCCGGACAGGACGCTGCGGAGCATGCCGCGGCTGCTGGCCGAGCATCCGAAGGCGTACCGGGCCGCGGTCGTGTCCGCGGGCACGGCGCCGGCGGTCGCGGACCGGCAGGTCGCGACGAAGCGGGCCGTGCAGCTGCAGCCGGTGCTCACGACGTCGGTCGACCGGGCGCTGCGCGGGCAGACCGGCACGGTGATCGGCCGGGACTACGAGGGGAAGGAGACGCTCGCCGCCTACGCGCCGATCGACATCGACGGCCTGCAGTGGGTGATCGTCGCGAAGGTCGACACCTCCGAGGCGTTCGGGCCGGTCGACGACTTCACGCGGAACATCGTGCTGTCGACGGCCGCGATCATCGTGCTCATCGCGCTGCTGTCGCTGCTGCTCGCGCAGGTGTTCGTGCGGCCGGTGCGCACGCTGCAGACCGCGGTGAACCGGGTCAGCGCGGGGGAGGTCGGGGCGGAGATCCCGGTGCTCGGCGCCGACGAGTTCGGCGACCTCGGCGCCGCGTTCAACGACATGAGCCGCAACCTCAAGGTGAAGCAGGACCTGCTCGACGACGAGCGCGCCGAGAACGAGCGGCTGCTGCTGACGCTGATGCCGGAGGCGGTCGCGGAGCGCTACCGCCAGGGCGAGGAGACGATCGCCGAGGAGCACCAGGACGTCACCGTCGTCTTCGCGGACCTCATCGGCGTCGACCGGTTCGGCTCGGGCCGCTCGGCGATGGAGTCGGTCGGGGCGCTGAACGGGCTCTGGAAGTCGTTCGACGAGGCCGCGGCGCGGTTCGGAATCGAGAAGGTGCGCAACACCCAGCGCAGCTACCTGGCCAGCTGCGGTCTCACGGTGCCCCGCGTCGACAACTCGCGGCGGGTCGTCGAGTTCGCCCGCGAGCTCGCGGACATCGTGGCGCGGTTCAACGCGGCGCAGGGCACCGACCTCGGCATCCGCGCCGGCGTCGACACCGGCACGGTCACGAGCGGGCTGATCGGGCGCACGTCCGTCGTGTTCGACATGTGGGGCGACGCCGTGAACCTCGCCTACCGGCTCCAGGGCGATGCGCCGCAGCCCGGCATCTACGCGACGCAGCGGGTGATCGACCGGCTGGCCGACCAGTTCGCGGTCGCGGAGGCGGGCAGCGTCGACACCCAGTCCGGCCCGCAGCGGGTCTGGCGCATCGAGAGCGCATCGTGATCGACCTCTGGCAGCAGCCCTGGTTCTGGCCGGCGCTCGCCGTGGTGGTCGGGCTGCCGGTGCTGCTGCTCCTGTTCACGGAGCTCTCGGCCGTGCTCGAGCACCGCGGCCGGCCGGGGGCGGCGAAGCTCGTCCGCTTCGGCCGCAACTGGATCCTGCCGAGCGCGGCGCTGCTCATCGTCGTCGTGCTCGCCACGCAGGGCTCCGGCGAGAAGCCCGACTTCACCTGGTCGCGCCTGGTGGCGACGCTCTTCGGCTTCCTCGCCATCCTGTTCGTGCTGAACGGCGTGAACCTCGCCCTGTTCGCCGGCGCCCGCGAGGGCAGCTGGCGAGAGCGGCTGCCTTCGATCTTCATCGACATCGCCCGGCTCCTGCTCGTCATCGTCGGCCTCGCCGTGCTGTTCCAGCTGGTCTGGAACGCGGATGTCGCCGGCTTCTTCACCGCGCTCGGCGTCACCTCCATCGTGGTCGGGCTCGCGCTGCAGAACGCGGCCGGCAGCGTCGTGTCCGGCCTGCTGCTGCTGTTCGAGCAGCCGTTCCGCATCGGCGACTGGCTCGACACCGGATCGGTGCGCGGCCGCGTCGTCGAGGTGAACTGGCGCGCGGTGCACATCGAGACGGGGGAGGGGCTGCAGATCGTGCCGAACGCCTCCCTCGCCGGCAGCTCGTTCACCAACCTCAGCCGCACCGGCGGCGCGTTCGGCGTCACCGTGACGGTCGGGTTCACCACCGACGATCCGCCCGCGGCGGTGAAGTCGCTGCTCGTCGCGGTCGCGACCGGGCTGCCGCAGCTCGTGACCGGCACGACGCCCTCCGCGGTCGCGCTCGGCGGCACGTCGTACGCCGTGAGCTTCGAGGTGCCGGGCCCGGCCGCCGAGGGCGGCGCCGTCGACACGTTCCGCACCTGGCTCTGGTACGCGGCGCGGCGCGCCGGACTGGGACTCGACGGCGACACCACCGACGACTTCGTCACCCCGGAGCGGACGCGGGCGAGCCTCGAGCGGATCGCGCCGCTGCTGCAGGTGCCGCCGGCCTCCGACGACGTGGAGGCGCTGCTGCCCCGGGTGCGGCTGCGGCGGTACGCGGAGGGGGAGACGATCATGCCCGCCGGCACGGTGCCGGCCGCCGTGCTCTTCGTGCTCGCGGGCACGGTGCGGCTCGCGCGTCCGCTGGCCGACGGCGGCGCGACGGTCGGCCGCGTCGAGGCGGGCGACTACCTCGGCGCGAGCGCACTCACCCGCGAGGCGGTCGGCGCGGACGCCGTCGCGTCCACCGAGCTCGCACTGCTCGAGGTGCCCGGCGACGTGGTCGACGAGCTGATCGTGCGCCGGCCGCGGCTCGCCCGCGACCTGCAGGAGGCGATCGACCGCCGTCGCGCCGAGGAATCCGCGACGGCCTGAGCCGCCTCCGGTCGGACGCGCGTCGCGGGGCGGGCGGCGGATCCCCAGCCGGCGCGCCGCCGCCGCCGCTACGGTCGGGCCCCATGGGTCCGCTGGTCTCCCGGGTGCTCGGCGCGCTCGACCGCGTCAACGCCGCGCACCCGTGGTCGCACAACGACGCGCACGCGGGCTGGATCCTGCGGCAGGCCGGGATCGTGCGCCGCGCCGGCGGCCGCCGGGCGCTCGATGTCGGCTGCGGCACCGGCACGCTGGTGCGCCGCCTCGCCGGCGTTATCCCCGACGTGGTCGGCTTGGAGCCGGATGCCGCCACCGCCGCGCTCGCACGGCGGACGGTCCGCGACGTGCGCGGCGCCCGCATCGTCCAGTCGGCGTTCGGCGATGCGACGGTGCCGGACGGCCCGTTCGACCTCGTCGTGCTCGTGGCCTCGCTGCACCACCTGCCGCTGCGGCCGACCCTGCGCGCGCTGCGCGGCATGATCGCGCCGGGCGGACGGCTCCTGATCGTCGGGGTGGCCGACGACGAGGACCGCGCGACGGGCGGACGGGCCGGGCTCGCCCGCGAGGTCGCGTCGATGACCCTGAACCCGATCGTCGGACTGCTGCGGCATCCGCGTCGTGCGGTCGCGCCGCCGGAGGGGATGACCGCTCCGACCGCGCCGGCGGCGGAGACGCTCGACGAGGTGCGCGCCGCCCTCGCGGAGGAGCTGCCGGGCACCCGGATCCGCCCGACGCTGTTCTGGCGCTACCGCGCGGTGTGGGTCGCGCCATGAGCGCGACGGTCCTGCTGCGGTACCGGTATCCCGACGGACGGCTCCAGGCGTCGATGCCGCTGCACGTCGTCGAGGACGACGGCGCGACCGTGGTCGGATGGCTGGCGCCCGGTACCGAGATCCTCTACTGGGCGGCGGCCGACGGCACCGACCCGCGCGGCATCCCGCTCGATCGGCGGTTCCTCGGCGACCTCGGCACGGCACGGCGCACCTGGTCCGGCGAGGGGGTTCTCCGGGTGATCCCGCTCGCCGAGCCGTGGCAGGCGATCCACTTCCGGCACGCAGACGGCTCGTTTGCGAACTGGTACGTGAACCTCGAGGCGCCGAAGCGCCGCGACGGCGACGTGCTCGAGACTGTGGACTGGCACCTCGACCTCGTGATCGACCCGGACCTGCGCCCGACCTGGAAGGACGAGGACGAGTCGGATGCGGCGGTCGGCACGCCGTATCTGCGGCCCGCTGATCTCGCGGCCGCGCGCCGCGCCGGCGAGGCGATCGCGGCGGATCCGGCGGCCTGGCTGGAGCGGATCGGCGACTGGCGCGGGTTCGAGCCGCCCGCGACCTGGGGGCCGCTCAGGCTGCCGGAGACGGAGCTCAGCCGAGCGTGACGGCGACCCCGCTCTCGGCGGAGGTGACCGCGGCATCCATGAGCTTCAGCGTGCCGAGGTTGTCGCGGCCGGAGATCGAGGGCTCGTCGCCCGCAGCGATGGCCCGCGCGAGCTCGGCGACCGAGCCGAGGCGGTCCGTGTAGCGCACGTCGGGGAGCTTCAGCGCGCGACGGCGGCCGCCGCGCGGCGTGACCCAGGCCTTGTCGAGCGCCGGGTTGTCGTCCTCCCGCGACCGGAACTCGATGACGCCCTCGGCGCACTCGATCGTCCAGTAGCCGGCCCACGGCGTGCTCGGCGCCGGGCTGACCCAGCTGCCCGAGTAGTCCACGGTGACGCCCGCGCCGAAGCGGACGACGGCCGCGGCCTCCGCGTACTCGCGGTAGTTGCTCCACGGCGGGTTCGAGGCGCTGCAGAACACCTGCTCGGCGTCGCCGAACAGCATGCGCATGAGGTCGAAGTGGTGCACCGACATGTCGACGAGCAGCGGATGCCGCAGCGCGTAGTGCTTGTTGCCCTCGACCGGCGCGTCGTTGTCCCAGCGGCGGAAGTGCAGGGTGACCGCGCCGACGGGCCCGAACTCGCCCGAGTCGAGCAGCTGCTTCACGGCGAGGGGCGCCGGGTACCAGCGGTAGTTCTGGCTCACCGCGAGCAGCAGCCCGGCGTCGGCGGCGGCCTGCGCCACCTCGGCGGCCTCCTCCGGCGTCGGGCCGAACGGCTTCTCCACGAGCACGTGCTTGCCCGCCGCGATCGCCTCGCGGGCGACGGGCAGGTGCGCCTCGACGGCGGTCGTGACGATCACGGCCTCCGCCTCCGGGTGCTCGGCGAGCGCGGTCGCGAGGTCGTCGTAGAGCGGACCCGCGGCCTTCCCGAGCTCGGTCTCGAACTGGGTGCGCAGCGCCGGGATGAGCTCGACCGAGGCCACCACCTCCACCAGCTCGGGTGCGGTGCGGAGCATCTCGCCCCAGTTGCGGCCCCAGCCGCCGAGTCCGACCTGGATGATGCGCAGCGTCATGCGGTCAAGCCTAGGCAGGCGCGGCCGTCGGATGCCGGACGGACCTGCCGGTCGTCGACGCACGCGGTGCCGATCAGGATCACGCGGGACGGCCGGGAATCGGTCATGCCGTCGGTGGAGTCGGCGCCCCCGCCGCCGTGCCGCGATCGAGCACGGCGGAGAGGCCGGACCAGTCGCCCGCGGCATCGGGTCCGGCCGCGGCCGGGTGGAGCTCCCGTCGCCACTCGGACAGCAGCGCGCCGGCGAGCTCGGTCGGATGCGGGCGGACCTCGACGTCGCCCGGCATCGCCGCGATCTCCGCGACGCTCGCGGCACGCCGAGCGTCGTCGGGCGCGCCGGCGCGGTGATGCGCCGTCCCGGCAGCCCGGTCGCGCAGCTGCATGGCCGTGACGAGCGCCGCCCGGAGGACGCCGAGCAGCAGGTGGGAGCCGATCAGCGCGTCGCCGCGCCCGAAGCGGCTCGCGGCCAGGGCGAGGTCGAAGCGCGCCGAGCGGTCGGGAGGCGGATCCGGGAGCAGCATCCGCCCGCCCGTGATGCGCAGATCGACACGCCGGCCGTCCGCCGTGACGAGGCGCACGACCTGCGCGTCGCCGTCCTCCGCGATGGTCCACGCCCAGAGCTGGCTGCCGTCGAGCGAGTCCACGGCGAGGTCGTCGGCGAGCGCGAGCTCCGCGTCGAGATCGCTCCAGCCGTCCGTCGTCCCTGCGGAGGCCGAGCCGGAGGGCCAGACGCTCGAGCCTGGCGGGACGATCTCGCGGAGGTGCATGACCATCGCGTGCTGCCAGTCCGTCATCCGGTCGACGCTACCGGGCCGTCGGAGCGCCGGCGGCGGTGTCACCGGGGAGTGCGAGCATCGGAGCATGGATCTCCAGGTGATCATGGTCGGCATCGACGCCCGCGATCCGGCGGCCGCGCTCGTCGCACACCCCGACGGCACCCGCGTGCTGCTCACGCCCGACGAGGTCCGGCGGATCGGGGAGTGAGCGCCGTGCAGCCGGAACTCCCGCCCGCCGTCGCGGACCTGGTCGCGCAGCTCGCGGCCGTGCCGCACGTCGTCGCTGTCGCGCTCGGCGGGTCTCGCGCGGCCGGCACCGCGACGGACGACAGCGACTGGGACCTCGGCGTCTACTACGAGGTCGGCTTCGATCCGTCGGACGTCCGTGCGCTCGGCCACCGCGGCACGGTGACGGAGCTGGGGGAGTGGGGCGGCGGCGTCTTCGACGGCGGCGCCTGGCTCGATCTCGACGGCACGAAGGTCGACCTGCTCTGGCGCAGCACAGCGGTGATCGAGCACGAGCTCGCCGAGGCGCGGGCAGGCAGGTGGCGGATCGAGCCGCTGATGTTCCACGTCGCCGGCATCCCCACCTACCTCCTGCTCGCGGAGCTCGCGCAGAACCGCGTGCTCGTCGGCGAGCTGCCGACGCCGGAGTACCCGACGGCACTCCGCCGGGCGGCGGGCGAGGGCTGGGCCGGACGCGCCGAGCTGAGCCTCGGCTACGCGGCCGAGGCGCATGCACGGCGGGGGCGGGTGACGACGGCACTCGGGCTGCTCGCGGTCGGCGCCGCCGAGTACGCCCATGCGATCGCAGCCACACGGGGTGTCTGGGTGACGAACGACAAGACGCTCCTGGCGCTCGGCGGCATGCACGAGGCGGACGGGATCGTCGCCGCGATCCCCGCCGGTGCCGACCCGGCGGCCCTGTCGGAGGCTGTAGACCGGGTGCGGGAGCTCGGGCGCTCCGTCCTCGCGGCGGCGCGCGAAGAGGGCTGAGCGCCGGAGCGCCGGCGGCGCCTCAGCGCTCGGAGCCGAGCATCCGAGCGCGGGCCTCCAGCGCGGTGCGCTCCGCCTCCGTCGGCGCCAGCTCGGCCGCGGCGACGTATGCCGCACGCGCCTCGTCGCGACGCTCCGCGCGCTCGAGCAGATCTGCCCGGGCTGCCTGCAGCAGGTGGAGGTCGTCGGCGCCGTCGACCGTGTCGAGGAGGCGGAGACCGGCCTCCGGCCCGTCCGCGCGTCCGGCCGCGATCGCCCACGCGATGCGCTGCGCCGGACTCCCCGCCACCCGGGCCAGCAGCGCGTGGAGCGCCGCGATCCGCATCCAGTCGGTGTCGTCCGGGTGCTCGGGGCGGGTGTGCTCGAGCGCGATCGCCGCCTGCAGCGTGTACGCCCCGACGGGCTCGCGCAGGTGCGCGGCCGCCTGGGTCGCCTCGGCGACGCGCTGCTCGGCCTCAGCGATCGCGACGCGATCCCAGCGGCTCCGGTCCTGCGCGTCGAGCAGCACGGCGGCCCCCGCCGCGTCGAAGCGCGCAGCCCGCCGCGCGTGCTGCACGGCCATCAGCGCGAGCAGCCCGGACGTCTCCCGCGCCCCGGCCGATCCAGTCGGCAGCACCTCGTGCAGCAGACGGCCGAGCCGGAGCGCCTCCCCCATGAGCTCGCCGCGCGCCGGGTCGGCGTACCCGCTCGTGAAGAGCAGGTAGACGACGCCGAGCGCGGCGTCGACTCGCGCGGGCAACTCGGCCGGCCCGGGCACGCGGTACGGGATGCCGGCGTGCGCGATCTTCGCCCGCGCCCGCACGAGCCGCTTCTCCATCGCCGCAGTTCCGGTGAGGAACAGTCGCGCGATGTCGGCCGGCGCCAGCCCGAGCACGGTGCGCAGGGTCAGGGCGACCCGGCTCTCGATCGGGAGCGCCGGGTGCACGCAGGTCAGCAGCAGACGGAGCCGGTCGTCGTCGAGGGCCAGGTCGTCGGTCAGTCCCGTCTCCTCGGGATCGCGGTCGAGCATCCCGCGCTCCACGGCCTCGCCGTACCGGTGCGCGGTGGCGTCGCGGCCGTCCGCGCGGCGCAGCAGGTCGATGCCGCGCCGCCGTGCGGTCGTCACGAGCCAGGCCGCCGGGTTCGACGGGATGCCGTCGCGCTCCCAGGCGACGAGCGCGCGCTCGCAGGCGTCCTGCAGCGCGTCCTCCGCGACCTGCCAGTCGCGCACGGTCGCGATGACCGCGCCGATGATGCGGGCGTGGTCGGCCGCGACCGCCCCCGCGAGGGCGGCCGCGGCATCCGACCGCCGCGGGTTCACCCCTCGAAGGGCCAGACCGGACGCACCTCGATGCGGCCGAACCGCGCCATCGGATGCCGCGCGGCGATGTCGATCGCCTCGTCGAGGTCGTCCGCCTCGATGAGGTCGAAGCCCGCGATCCACTCGCGGGTCTCGGCGAACGGGCCGTCGGTGACGAGGCGCTCGCCGCCGCGCACGCGCACGGTGGTCGCGTCCTCGATCGGCCGCAGCCGGTCGCCGGCGAGGTGCTTGCCCCGCGACTCCAGGTCTCCGAACCACTCCTCGATGTTGTCCTGCGCGGCGTCGTACGGCTCCGCGGCCGGGTCGGTGCAGACGAACAGCACGTACTGCATGTTCCACTCCCTCTCGTGAGCGGCGACGCTCGCCGTCTCACCAGGATGACGCCGCACCGCCGCCGATCAGGACACCCCGCGGGAACTTTCTCTCCGGCGCCGTCGGTCGGCCTACTCCTCGATCGCGCCGCCGACCCGGCGCAGGTGCTCCCGGAAGCCGATCCCCTCAGCGTCGCGGGCGGCCAGGTACTCGGGGAACCGCACCTGCTCGCGCAGGCTCGTGCCGGCGTGCATCCGCTCGGCCTGGGCGCGCTCGGTGTCGCGGATGCCGGCCGCGAGCGCCGCGATCTCGGCGGCGCGGTCCGCCGGCACGAACAGCACGCCGTCGTCGTCGGCGAGCACGAGATCGTCGGCCGTGACCACGTGCTCGCCCACCCGGGCTCGCTCGAGCGCGTCGTCGGGCTGCGGCTCGACGCTGAGCGGTCCGGTCGGGATCGCGCCGGCGCTGAAGAGCGGGAGGCCGATCCGCAGCAGGTCGGCGGTGTCGCGGTGGAGGCCCCAGATCACGATGCCCGCGAGCCCGGCCGACTGCACCTCGAGTGCCGCGAGGTCGCCGACGCAGGCGCGGTCGTCACGGCCCGCGTCGTCGACGACGAGGATCTCGCCGGGCGCCGACCGCTCGAGCGCCTCGAGGAACACGTCGACGCTGCCCGTGTGCCGAGCGGGCCGTGCCCGGCCGGCGAGGTGGGCGCCGGACCGCAGCGGGCGGATGCCGGCGGGCGCGCAGCGCACCGCGACGCCGAGTCGCACGCAGGCATCCGCGACGTGCGGGGTCGTCAGCTGGTCGAACGCGCGGATCGGGTCGGGGGCGGTCGTCATGGAGCCAGCCTGCCCGCCCGGCGCGGCGGGGCCGAGCGGGTGCGGGCACAGGATCCGGCCGCGTTCCCGTGCGGTTCCGACAACGGCGCCGAGCCTCGCCCGACCTCAGCCCAGCGGGCCGCCGGCCGCGAGCACCCGGTCGGCGAACCGCTCGCCGATGATCCGGTGCGTGTCCGTATCGGGGTGCAGCGCATCCGGCAGCGGATGCTCCGCCGCATCCGCCTCGCCGTACAGCTCGGTGCCGTCGAGGTAGGCGAGGTGCGGGTCGTCGGCCCGGTGGTCGATCACCTCGCGGAGCGCGTCGCGGACCACGCGCAGCGTGAGACGTCCGATCGCGGTGTCCCCGGGCGTCCCGGTCGCGATGAAGCGCACGGCGTCGGTGCCGAGCGTGGCCGGGTCGACCGCGCCGGGCCCGGGGGTGTCCTCGTGGATGCCGCAGAAGATCGGCGAGACGAGCAGCAGCGGGGTCTCCGGATGCCCGTCGCGGATGGTGTCGAGGAAGCCGTGCACCGCGGGCACCAGTGTGCGGCGGCGCATGCCGTCGAGGTTCACGATGTTGATGCCGAGCTTCACGCTGATGACGTCGGCCGGGGCGTCGCGCATGACCCGCGCCGTGAACGGATCGACGAGGGCGTTGCCGCCGAGGCCCAGGTTGCGCAGCTCGACGCCCGCACGCCGGGCGGCCACCGCCGGCCAGATGCGGGTCGGCGAGGTCGCGTTCGAGCCGTGGCTGATGGAGCTGCCGTGGTGCAGCCAGACGCGGGAGCCGGTTTCGGGTGCGGGCCCGATCGGGGCGTCGCTGCGCAGCGCGAGCAGCTCGACCGACTCGTTGTGCGGCAGCCAGAGCTCGACGACCGTCTCGCCGGCGGGCAGCCCGTCGACGACCGTCGTGTGGGCGGGACCGGGCCTGAACTCGCTCAGCCCCGTCTGCAGGTCCATCTCGATCGCGTCGCCCCCGGTGAGCGGATCGCTGGCGACGAGCTCGCCGTCGACGACGGCGTCCACCCGTCCGCGGGCGCGCTCGGCGCCACGGTAGGCGAGCCGGTTCGGCTGCAGGTCGAGCTCGATCCGCCGCGCGGTCGTGGTGAGCACGAGCCGCACGCCCGACGGCTGGGACTCCATGAGCAGCAGGTGGCCGTCGGGGAAACGCGAGCGCACGTGGTCCGGCAGGCGATGCGGGCGCAGTCCGCGCGGGGTCGTCTCCAACTCTGTGTGGCCGCGGAGCAGCGGCGCGAGGTCGGCGGCGGAGGTCGTGATCATCGGGCGGGCTCCTGGACGGCGGTCGGGGCGGAGGTGTCGTCGGCGGGTGCCGCGGGCCAGGCGCGCAGCAGCGCGTCGAGCGCGTCGACGATCCGCGGCCATGACGCGTCGGCGTCCGGGCTGCTGTGCCGGAACGCGCCCGCGCGCTCGAGCGCGAGGAAGCCGTTCAGCGTGCTGCCGAGCAGGCGCACGGCGTGCACGTGCTGGTCGTCGGGCACGGCGTAGCCGCGGAGCACCGCGGCGTTGAGCGCGCCGATCTCGCGGGCGGCCGGCACCGCGGCGACGGCGTCGCCGGTCGGACGCTGCAGCGCGTCCCAGCGGCCGGGCCGGCTCCGCGCGTACTCGCGGTGCGCCTCGGCGAAGGCGGCGAGCGCGTCGCGTCCCGAGCGACCGGCGATCGCGTCCGCCACGCGCGCGACGAGCTCGGTCAGCGCCAGCGCGGCGATCCCGTCGCGGAGCGCCTCCACGTCGCGCACGTGCGTGTAGAGGCTCGGCGTCTGCACGCCGAGCGCGCGGGCGGTCTCCGACAGCGAGACGTCGACCGAGCCGCGGGCGTCGGCGAGGTCGGCGGCGCGCGCGACGACGGTCGCGGGCGTGAGCGTGATCCTGGCCATGACCGTCATCCTACAGGCATTAGGGTAGGACCGAACGCAATGAGGATCCGGATGGTCCCTCTAGCGTTGACCCATGGCCCACCGCGTCGTCGCGTCCTCCGATCCGCTCCGCGTCATCCAGGTCGGCGCCGGCGGGATGGGCCGGGCCTGGCTGCACGCGATCGCGGCGTCGCCGGAGGTCGAGCTCGTCGGCATCGTCGATCTCGCGCCCGACACGGCCGCCGCCGGCGCCGCGCTCGTCGCGGAGCTCACCGGTGCCGACGTGCCGACCTCCGCCTCGCTCGCGGAGCTCGCGGCGTCGACCGGAGCCCAGGCCGTCATCGACGTGACGGTCCCGCGGGCGCACCACCCGGTGACGACCGAGGCGCTCCTCCTCGGCCTGCCGGTGCTCGGCGAGAAGCCCGTCGCGGTCGACGTCGCCGAGGCCCTCTCGCTGGCGGCCGCCTCCGAGCTCACCGGCGAGCTGTTCATGGTGAGCCAGTCGCGCCGCTACAACGACCAGCTCGTCGAGCTGCGGGCGCTCACGCGCGAGCTCGGCGAGGTCGGCATCATCACGCACACCTTCGCGACAGCGCCGCACTTCGGCGGCTTCCGCGAGGAGATGCCGCATCCGCTGCTGCTCGACATGGCGATCCACCCCTTCGACAGCGTGCGCGTGCTGCTCGATTCGGACCCGGTCTCGGTCTACTGCGAGTCGTTCAACCCCGCCGGCAGCTGGTACCGCGGGGACGCCGCCGCGTCGGCCGTGTTCGCATTCGCCGACGGCGCCCGCTTCGTCTACTCCGGCAGCTGGTGCGTGCCAGGAGCCGAGACGAGCTGGAACGGCCACTGGCGCGTCGGCATGACCGGCGGCACCGCCATCTGGGACGGCGACACCCCGCCGACCGCGGAACGCGCCGACGGATCGCCCGTCGCCGTGCCCGGGGATCTGCCGCACCTGGCGCCGGAGATCTCCGGCTCGCTGGCCGAGTTCGTCGCGGCGCTCCGGTCGGGCGCGACGCCGGACGGCGAGGTGCACCGCAACATCCTGAGCCTCGCCATGGTGGAGGCGGCGGTGCGGTCGGCCGACAGCGGCGTCCGCGTCGACATCCGCGAGCTGATCGACGCCGCCTACGAGCGCGCGATCGCCGACGAGCGGCGGGACGACGTGCGCGAGGTGCTGCGCGGCTGGGGGAGCGCGGCGGGGGTCGGCGGGAGCGCGCGCTAGCGGCGCGCCGAGCTGGCCCGCACCGCCAGGTCGACGGGCGCGACCGTCGTGGTGTGCCGATGCCCGCTGCGCACCTCGTCCGCGAGCAGGCGGATCGACTCGGCGCCCATCTCGAAGCCGGGCTGGCGGATGGCGGTGAGCGGCATCCAGTCGGCCTCCTCGCCGTCGTGATTGCCGTCGAGGCCGACGATCGCGACATCCCTCGGCACCTCGAGATCGGTGCGGTGCCGCAGCGTCTGGAGGATGCCGAGCGCGAGCGCGTCGGTCACGCCGACCACGCCGAGCGACCGGCCGTCGTGCCGTCGGAGCAGGGCGTCGGCCGCCGACCGGCCGGCCGCCGAGGAGAGTCCGTCGGCCTCGATCTCGACGAGCTCGACGCCCAGGCGCTCCGCCGTGGTCCGCACGCCGCGGCGCCGCTCGGCGATCGGCTGGGCGATGTCCCCCGTCGAGACGAAGACGATCCGCTCCGCGCGCACGTCGACGAGGTGCTCGACCGCCAGCCGGCCGGCGAGCTCGTTGTCCATGAGCACGGTGCACCAGTCCTGGTCCGCCGCGTGCCAGTTGACGACGACGAGCGGCCGCACGTGCGCGCGGATGCCGGCCACGCGCTCCGCCGGGTCGCGCATGGTTGCGAGGATCAGGCCGCGGGATCGCGTCTCGGCGAAGTAGCGCAGGAACCGCTCCTCCTGATCGATCGCCGAGGGGTCGGCCGTGGAGGCGGCGAGGCTGAACACGGAGTTCGCGAGCACCAGGCTCAGGCCCGACCGCTCCGCCGCGATCTGCGCGCCGCGGGCCATGTCGATGAAGAGCCGGTTCACGATGTCGGGCACGATCAGCCCGACGCCCTCGGTCGAGCCGCGGAGCGACCGCGCTCCCTCGCTGCGGATGAAGCCCAGCCGCTCGATGCTCGCCTGCACCCGCGCGAGTGTCGCCGGCTTCACGCGCTCGGGGCTGTTCAGCACGTGCGACACCGTCCCGATGGAGACGCCCGCATCCTCCGCGACCGCGCGGATCGTGGGCGGAGCGGGCTCTGACACGGCTCGATTCTGCGCCTCCGGCGGGTCGTGCGCCGAGGCGAGTTCTCGAACCGAGCGAGGTTGACACGTCGCGCGGGCCCGCGGTGTCGCTGACGGACCTCGCGGGTCTGCGGCCCTATTCGTGCTCGGAGGATGGGGCGAGCAGGGCGAGCACGCCGGCCGCGGCCCCGTCGGCGATGGTCTGCTCGCCCATCGCCCGCGCGGTGACGAATGAGCCCTCCACGACGGCGACCAGCGCCTCGGCTGTCGCTCTCGGGTCCAGGCCGGGTAGGACGGATCCGTCCTGCTGCCCGACGCGGACGGCGTCCTCCACGAGCTCGACGACGTGGATGAACGCCTCGCGAAGTGCAGCGCGGAGGTCGGGTTCGGCGAGCACGCCGGCGTCGTAGGCGAAGCCGCCGATGCGGCACCCGGCGAGGGCGTCGTCGGTCGTCGCGAGGAACGCGGCGAGGCGGTCGCGACCGGTACGCCGACCGTCCATCGAGGAGCGGATCACGTCGAGGAGATCACTGCCGTTGGCGTCGATGACCTCGCGTCCGAGCGCGGGCTTGGTCGGGAAGTGATGGTAGAAGCTGCCCTGCCCGACCCCGGAGTCCGTCATGACCTGCCGGGGGCTGGTCGTCGAGTAGCCGTGACGCCAGAACATCCCCTTCGCCGCGTCCACGATCTTCTGCCTGCTGTCCACGACGTTCAGCCTAGACCTACCTCCAGGTCTTGTACCTACCTAGAGGTATGTATGCTCGCGATGGCGACGCCGACGACGGTGCCGTCACCGCCATCTCACAAGGAGTCGCACGATGTCCACCGCCCCCGAGTACCCCGTCGTGGAGTACAAGACCCCCGATCTCGACGGATTCGAGATGTTCTACCGCGAGGCCGGCCCGGCCGACGCGCCGGTCGTGCTGCTGCTGCACGGCTTCCCCACCTCGTCGCACATGTTCCGCAACCTCATCCCCTACCTCGCCGACCGGTTCCACGTCATCGCCCCCGACCTCCCCGGCTACGGTCAGAGCGCAGCGCCGGCGCACACGGAGTTCGACTACACCTTCGACAACGCCGCCGACGCGGTCCGCAAGCTGCTCAAGAAGCTCGGCATCACCCGCTACGCCGTCAACGTGTTCGACTACGGCGCACCGACCGCCTGGCGGCTCGCGCTGGCCGACCCCGACGCCATCACGGCGCTGATCGTGCAGAACGGCAACGCCTACGACGAGGGCCTCGACAACAAGTTCTGGGAGCCGATCAAGGCGTACTGGAACGACAACGCCTCCGCCAACCGGGACGCGCTGCGCGGCCTGCTCACGATCGACACCACCCGCTTCCAGTACACGGACGGCATGGCGTTCGCCGATCGGATCTCGCCCGACAACTGGATCGCCGACCAGGCGCAGCTCGACCGCCCGGGCAACGACGAGATCCAGCTGGACTACTTCCTCGACTACGGCACCAACCCGGCCCTGTACCCGGCCGTGCAGTCGTGGCTGCGGGCGAAGCAGCCGCCGACGCTCATCGTGTGGGGCGAGAACGACGTCATCTTCCCCGGGGCCGGCGCGCACCCGTACAAGCGGGACGTGAAGGACATCGAGTTCCACCTGTTCGACAGCGGTCACTTCCTGCTGGAGGACCGCGCGACCGAGGTGTTCCCCCTCATCCACGACTTCCTCACCCGGAAGATCGGCTGACCGTCAGCCCCGGGACGGCCCGGTCGGTGTGGTGATCCCGTGCCGGCCGGGCCGTCGTCGTCGTCGGCAGCCCACGAAGAGGTCACTCGTGCAGGAAGGCCCTCATCGGCGATGTGGAGAACGCCGTCACGCCACGGAGTCGGCATGCGGTGCGCCTCTCCTCTCGATAGGCGGGCAGGCCGCGCTGATCTTGCGCGGCCTGCCCCGTGGCGTACCGGCGTCAGAGCCCGCGTCGCCCGTAGCCGGGGAACGCGTGCCGGCGGGCGAAGATCACCACGACGACGGTGACGAGCACCAGTGCGGCGACGGCCACCATGAGCGACTCGCTGCCGATGCCGGCCAGCAGGATCCCGCCGATGATTCCGCCGAGGGCGATGCCGGCGTTCCACATCGTCACCATGAGCGGCTGTGCCGCATCGGCGTGCTCACGGGAGGCGGACATCAGCGCGGACTGGAAGATCGTCGCCGCCCCGCCGAACGCGAGGCCCCAGGCGGCGACGGCCACGTAGTCGACGACCGGGCTCGACGAGGCCACCGTGAGTGCAACCGCCGCGACCGCGAAGAAGATCGTGCTCGCCAGGGCGAGCTTGCGGTGGTGCCGATCGACCCACAGGCCGGTGAGCCAGACGCTGACGATCGAGGCGATGCCGAAGTCGAGCAGGATCCACTGGATCTGATCCCCGAGGCCGACACCGGCGAGCACCGGCGCGACGTACGTGTAGAGGATCGTGTGCGCGAGCACGTAGATCCCGGTGACGATGAGGATCGTGCGCAGGCCCTTCAGCCGCAGCAGCCCGTGGAGCGGGAGCCGTTCCGTGGCCATCTGCCCGGGGCGGTTCGGGAGCTTCCACAGCGTCCAGAGGATCAGCAGACCGGAGAGCGCCGTCACCAGCCCGAAGGTCAGCTGCCAGCCGATGGTCTGCCCGAGGAACGCGCCCACCGGCACGCCGAGCGACAGCGCGACCGGAGTGCCGGCGAAGGCGAACGCCATCGCGCGACCCTTCAGCTCGTCGCCGACGAGCTTCTGCGCGTACCCGCCGAGGATGCTCCAGGTGACTCCGGAGGCGGCGCCGGCGAGGAACCGGGCGACCATCGTGAGGACGTAGTTCAGCGAGATGGCGGTGACGAGGTTGGCGATGAGGAATCCGCCGAGCGCCACGATCAGCAGGCGGCGTCGGGGCCAGGAGCTGGTGGCCAGCGACACGGGGATGGCGGTGAGCAGCGTGGCGATGGCGTAGATGGTCACCGTCTGCCCGGTGGCGGACTCGGAGACGCCCAGCGCCCGGCTCATCTGCGGGAGCACGCCCGCGGGGAGCGCCTCGGTGAGGGTGGTGATGAAGCCCGCGGTGAACAGGGCGATCAGCGCCGCGATCGGCAGCCGCTCCGGTGCGCGGGTACCCGAGACGACGTCCTGGGTGGTGGTCATGTGCGTGTTCTTCTTCCGTCTGGCGGGACGGCTCTGGCCGCCCGGATCCGTGGTGGTGCACCGCGGCGCGGGACCGGAGAAGATCGTCTAACCTTGACATCAGTGTGAATGCAAGCGCGAGTTCCCGGAGGGCCGGATGAGGATCAAGGAACTGTCGGACCGCACCGGCGTCTCGACCCGTCTGCTGCGCTACTACGAGGAGCAGGGCCTGCTCCGGCCGCGCCGTCAAGACAACGGCTACCGCGACTACGACGAACCCAGCGTCGTCCGGGTCCAGCAGATCCGTGGGCTCCTCGACGCCGGGCTGACCACGGAGATCATCCGCGACGTGCTGCCCTGCATCGCCGAGGCCGCCAACGTCTGCTACCCCGATCCGGACTTCGTCAGCCGGATCGAGCACGAACGGGACCGCATGGAGGAGAGGATCGCGTTCCTCGCCAAGAACAAGCGCGCCCTCGACGAGTACCTCAGCGCCCTCGTCAGCGCCGCCTGACCGAGTGGATCGAGCGCAGCGACCGGTGCGACCTGCTCTGAAGAGCGGATGACGGGAATCGAACCCGCGCTATCAGCTTGGGAAGCTGAAGTTCTGCCATTGAACTACATCCGCGTGCGCGGCCCGGGGCCGCCCTGCGATGATAGCCGACCTCACCCGGCCGGATTCGTGGCCTTCCCGTCGAGCCAGAGGGTGTCGCTCGGGTCCGAGTGCGTCGTGCCGCTGTCGACGTGCTTGGCCGAGATCGTCGGGCCCTTCGTGATGACGTGCACCATCGCCATCCCGTGGCCGCGCCCGAGGTCGTAGTCGTCCTTGAGCCAGGCGAGGATCTCGCCCGCCTTCGTGCCGGGTCCGAAGCCCTTCGCCTCGGCCTCCTCGAGGAGGGCGCGCGGGGTCTTGCCGGTCTTCGTCTCGACCGCGTCGAGGTACGCCTGGAAGGACATGGGGCCAGTGTGCCGCAGTCCGGAAGCGCCCCGATAGGGTCGTCGCATGCTGCTGAGTGACCGGGATATCCGCGCGGAGCTCGCGAGCGGACGCGTGGGCCTGACGCCCTTCGACCCGGCGATGGTGCAGCCGTCGAGCGTCGACGTGCGGCTCGACCGCTTCTTCCGGCTCTTCGACAACCACAAGTACCCGTTCATCGACCCGGCCGAGGAGCAGGCCGAGCTGACCCGGCTGATCGAGACGAAGCCGGACGAGCCGTTCATCCTGCATCCGGGCGAGTTCGTGCTCGGGTCGACGTTCGAGCTGGTGTCGCTGCCGGACGACGTCGCGGCCCGGCTCGAGGGCAAGTCGAGCCTCGGACGACTCGGGCTGCTGACCCACTCGACGGCCGGCTTCGTCGACCCCGGCTTCTCCGGCCACGTCACGCTGGAGCTCAGCAACGTCGCGACCCTGCCGATCAAGCTGTGGCCGGGGATGAAGATCGGGCAGCTCTGCTTCTTCCGCACCAGCTCGCCGGTCGAGAACCCCTACGGCTCCGGCCCCTACGGCAACCGCTACCAGGGGCAGCGCGGCCCGACCGCCTCGCGCTCGTGGCAGAGCTTCCACCGCGTCGATGTCCGCTCGACCGACGCCGGCGCCCCCGGCGAGTAGCGCCGCGGCGGTGCTCGTCACCGAGCGGCTGCTGCTGGACCGGCTGGCGCCGGCCGATCTGCCCGCGCTGCACGCCATCCAGTCGGATCCCGCCGTCTGGCGACACGATCCACCCGGCGTGCACGGGTCGCTCGAGCAGACCGAGGACCTCCTCGCGGCCATCGACCGGGCGTGGGAGCGGGGCGGGCTCGGCCTGCGGGCGGTGCGAGGGCCCGTGGAGTCCGGCGCGGGCGAGCTCGCCACGGGCGAGCTGCTCGGCACCTGCGGCGTCATGCCCTTCTACTTCGGCGGACGGCTGCTGTGGAACCTCGGCTTCCGGCTCGCCGCGCGAGTGCACGGCCAGGGACTGGCGACGGAGGCGGCGCTCGCCGCCGTCGCCGAGGTGCAGGCCGCACATCCCGGCGATCCGGTGATCGGACGCGTGCTGCTCCACAACCCGGCCTCGACCCGCGTGCTCGAGAAGGCCGGGCTCACGGAGCTGCGCCGCGGCCCGGCGAGCGACGACAACCGGTCGCCCGACGGCGGCCCGGCGACGCGGCTCCTGCTCGCCGACCGGCCCCTCGACGCGCCCCTCGCCGACGCGCTGATCGCGTTCGGCTGAGCGCCGCCCGATTGCGGGCCGATCGGCACCCGACCGCGACCCGACCGCCGCCCCTCCGCCGCCGGGGGAGCGACTCGACGTGGCTCGGATGCCGCCTGGACGCACCCGTCCGTGCCACCCCGGAGCCGCCCTGGGAGTCGCCTGTCCGCACCCGGTGGGATGTCGCGACCGTCGGCTACAGTGCCGGCAACGGCGCTATCGGCCCCCGCCGCGCGCCCGGTTCACAGCACCTCGCGTTCCTGCCGGATCTCCACCGGCTCGACCCGCGATCGGACCGGGCCC
Source organism: Schumannella sp. GW821-FHT10F01 (assembly GCF_058809295.1). NCBI lineage: Bacteria > Bacillati > Actinomycetota > Actinomycetes > Micrococcales > Microbacteriaceae > Schumannella > Schumannella sp. GW821-FHT10F01. The sequence continues at coordinate 172,663 of NZ_JBXASM010000005.1, read as the reverse complement.
GGAGGTACGTCGCCAGCAGCTCCCTCCCTCGCACGCTGCGGCGAAAGAGCAGGACTGATCCATGAGCACCGCGTCTGCGACCCCGTCGAATCCGCCGCCGGGCGCTCCCGGTTCGGCAGCGAACTCCGCGGCGGGTCTGCACGCCCAGCCCACGACGGCCGGCCTCGTCGCCGGCCGCTATCAGCTCATCGACGCGCTCGGCTCCGGCGGTTCGGGCAGCGTCTACCGCGCCCGCGACACCGTGCTCGGCCGCGACGTCGCCTTGAAGGTGTTCCGCGCCGAGTCGACGCTCGCCGACGACCTCGTGCGCCAGGAGCGCGAGATCCGGATGCTGAGCACGCTCGCGCACCCCGGGCTCATCAACATCTTCGACGCCGGCCGGCAGAACTTCGACGGCACGGTGCGCCGGTTCCTCGTCATGGAGCTCGTCTCCGACGCGTCGCTGGAGAACCGCCTCGCGGACGAGACCTCGCTCGCGGCGCACGAGGTCGCGTCGATCGGCGCGCAGATCGCGGATGCGCTCGCGTACATCCACTCGCGCAGCGTCATCCACCGCGACGTGAAGCCCGCGAACGTGCTCATCGGCCCGGCCGGCGACCACGGCTTCCGCCGCACCGCGAAGCTCGGCGACTTCGGCATCGCCCAGTTCATCGACGGCAACCGGCTCACCTCCGACGGCACGATCCTCGGCACGGCTGCGTACCTCAGCCCTGAGCAGGTCTCGGGCCGCCCGGTCGGGGTCTCGAGCGACGTCTACTCCCTGGGCCTCGTGCTGCTCGAGGCGCTCACGGGCGTGCAGGAGTTCCCCGGCACCGTCGTCGAGTCGGCCGTCGCGCGCGTCAACCGCGATCCCGACATCCCCGACGAGCTCCCGGACGAGTGGCGCGAGCTGCTCGGCGCGATGACCTCGCGCGATCCGTCGCAGCGTCCGTCGGCCGCCGAGGTGGCCGCGGTGCTCGGCGGCGCGCCCTCGCCCGCCCTCACCGGCCACGGCCGCCGCTCGCGGGAGGCGCGCGCCCACCGCAAGGCGGCGTTCCGTACGCTCGCCCGTCGGCGCCGGCGCTTCCAGATGATCTCCGGCGCCGCGGTCGTGCTCGCGGTCGCGGCCTGCATCGGCAGCTTCGCGCTCGGCTACCTGCTCGGCGCGCACTGATCCTTCGCGCCGCGGCCGGTGGCCGGCCCCGTTCCGGCGGGCCGGGCCCGACGGTAGGCTCGTCTCATGAGCGATGCTCCGGATGACGCGGCCCGCCTGCTCGAGTCGGCGGAGAGCGACGAGACGCGGGTCGACGTGGTCGACGACGCCTTCCCGGCGCTGACGCGCCAGGTGGTGCTGCCGGCGGCCGGCAGCCGCCCGCGCATGACCGTCATCGCCCGCGTGGAGACGTCGCCGGAGACCAACAAGGCCGTCGTCGCGGTCGACGACGGCGATGACGTGCTGGTGCTCGCCGAGAGCAGCGCCCCCGCCGGAGCCCCCGACCAGCAGCCGGCCGTGGCCGGCGCGCTGCTCGACGCGATCCTCCGCAGCGGGCTGCACCGGCTCGCCGAGATCGGCTGAGCCCGCCCGGACGCGCCGGGTGAGCTCCGGGTTGGCCCGGAGATAAAACGTGGGTTACTCTCACACTCATGAGTGACAACCCGCTGGTCGCGGCGCCGGTCGACACGGCGACCCCGTTCAGCGGCGCGGGCATCGTCGAGGACGGTGCCGACCTCGTCTCGGCGATCCAGTCCGGCGACTGGGTGGCCGGCGGCATGGCGGCGTTCTCGGCCGCGATCGACACCGTGGCCACCGTGTCCGACCCGCTCGGATCGCTCATCGCCGCCGGACTCGGCTGGCTGATGGACCACCTCGAGCCGCTCAAGGGCTGGCTCAACGACCTCACCGGCGACGCCGGCGAGGTGCAGGCGTTCTCGCAGACCTGGGCCAACATCGCCCAGCAGCTGGCGCAGTCCGGGCAGGAGCTGTCGAGCATCGTCGGCGACCTCGAGTCGCAGGCGGGCGAGACGATGGACGCGTACCGGCGCTTCCAGCAGGAGGCCGGCCAGCACATCGAGGCGGCGGGCGGCATGGCCTCCGCGTTCTCGACGGGCCTCGGCATCGCGTCGACGATCGTGCAGGTCGTGCACGACCTCGTCCGCGACGCGATCGCCCAGATCGTCGGCTCCGCGATCTCCTGGGCGGCGGAGGCGGTCTTCTCGCTCGGCCTCGCGACGCCCTGGATCATCGAGCAGGTCTCCACCCGCGTCTCGGCGCTCGTGACCAAGATCGGCACGAAGCTGACCGACCTGCTGAAGTCGGTCAAGAGCCTCCGCTCGCTGCTCGACAAGGCCGACGACATCCTCAAGCGCCTCAAGAAGGTGTTCGACGAGGTGCTGCTGAACAAGAAGTCGGTCCCCGGCCGGACCGACGGCAAGACGGTGCCCTACCGCGACTGGAAGCAGCGGCTCAAGGACAGCCAGCACAACACCGACGCCGATCGGGGCATCCTCGGCAGCTACGTGCGCGACCCCGCGACCGGCGGACCGGCCCCGAGCTCGTACAACATGCGGGCCGGCACCGACCACCGCTACTTCGACATGGGCGCCACCTGGGGCGACTACACGGCCCGCCACGGCGTCACCGACGACGACATGTTCGAGCTGTTCAACCGGCCGTTCCTCGACTCGGCCACCCGTGACCGCATCCCGATCGACTTCAGTCACGACCCGGTGAACATCGACCCGGGCCGCGCGCTGCACAAGGAGTACCTGGAGCTGCTCGACAAGGGCTACACCTGGGATCCGTCGACCATGACGATGAACCCGCCGCCCCGCCGCTAGCTCCGTCAGGTGTGCTGCAGGCGGATCGGCAGCCCGGGCAGCTCGTCGACCAGGTGCGGCCAGTCGTGGAACAGGATCGCCTCGAGGTCGTCGCGGGAGATCTCATTCCAGAGCGGATAGCTGCTGCGCACGGCGACCGCGAGCTTCATGAGCGCGCCGCAGCGCCCGCACTCGTGCACGAGGGCGAACGTGTACAGGGCCTCGTCGGCCGCGAGCGGGAGCAGCTCCGCCGTCGGGCAGTCGGCCCGCACCAGTCGCATCGTGCCCGCGGCCTCCCGCTCCAGGAGTTCGGCGACCGTCGCGCCGAGGTCGAGCACCTCGACCGGATCGCGGAAGTGCGGCACCATCACGCGCACCGGGTCGTGCACCTCGCACCACGGACGCGCGGGGGCGTCCGCCTCGCGACGACGGAACAGGGCCACGATCAGTGCGGCCCGTCGGACCGGGGAACTCCCGGCCAGTCGCCGGCGGGCCACTGCGCGAGCTGCATACCGAGCCAGGGGCTCCAGGCGAACGGCGCCGCCTCGACCGACCGGCGGAGCGCCTCCGGCTCGACCCAGCGCCAGTCGTCCACCTCGTCGGCGGCCGGATGCGGATCGCCGGTGATGCGCGCGCGGAAGACCGGGCAGATCTCGTTCTCGACGATGCCGCCGGCGTCGGCCGCGCGGTAGCGGAAGTCGGGCAGCACGACCTCGAGCGCGGTCACCTCCACACCGAGCTCACGCCGCGCGCGGCGGACGACGGCCTCGTCGATCGCCTCGCCGGGCGCGGGATGCCCGCAGAACGCGTTCGACCAGACCCCGCCGAACGCCCGCTTGCCCAGCGCGCGACGGGTCACCAGCACGCGGCCGTCGGGCCCGATCAGGTGGCAGGAGAAGGCCAGATGCAGCGGGGTCTCCGTGGTGTGCACGGTCGCCTTGTCAGCGGTGCCGATCGGGGCGCCGGTCTCGTCGAGCAGCACGACCACCTCCGCGGCGGCGTGCGTCGCGGTGGCGAGCGTGTCGGTCATGCGGCCAGGCTAGCCGCGCGGGCCCGGCACGCCGCGCCGCCGTAGAGTCGCGATCGTGGATCTGGAGGAGGCGCGCAGGCAGGCAGCCGCCGAGCACGACCTGACCGGCCACCAGGCCTCCCTCCTCGTGACCGCGGGCGCCTGGCATGACGCGGGCCTCGCCGCCGCACCGGCCGACGACCCGGGCGCACCGGACGGCTGGACCGTGCGGCTGGGCGACGACGACGGCGGCTGCCCCGAGGCGCGCGGCGCCGAGGGCGGTCCGCTCCGCCTGCCCGATGAGTCCGCGGCGCTCGAGCGGGTGCTCGACGAGCTGCGCCGGGCGGCCGCCGCCGGGGCGCTCGCGGGATGGCGGCGGCGGCATCCCGCGACCGATCCGGCCGGACGTGCCGAGCGCCTCGCGGTGCGGCCGACGCTCGAGGCCTGGCTGGCCGAGCATCCGATCGCGCGCCCGCGCGTGGCGCCGGCCGGAGTGCCCCCGCGCTTCGGGGTCGAGCAGCTGCGGGAGCTCGCCGGGCGGGTCTACGGCGTCGGCGACTGGGGCGGCGGCTTCGTGCAGCACGGCGCGGGACGGGAGTTCGGCTACGACGTGCACGCCGCGCCCGGCCGGCGCGACGGCCGGGTCGTGGTGGAGCGGGGCGGTGACCGCGGCACCTGGCATCCCCTGGCCGACGCCGACGGCCGCCCGCGCGAGTTCCCCGACGAGGAGGCGGCGATGATCGTGCTGCTCAACGAGCTGGAGTCGCACCGGCATCTCCCCGCGGGTCCGTCGTGGCGCCGAGACCTCACCACCGAGCAGAACACCCTGCGTCTCGAGCCCTACCAGGACCTCCTCGCCCTCTGGCGCGTCGAGTGGGCGATCTGAGCACCGCGGAGGCGGAGCGGCCGGGAAACCGCGCAGCCGCCGAGAGGCAGGGGACAGGGCTGTACCCCGTCGCTAGTCTCGAGGCATGAGCGCCCCCGACTCGTCCGTCCCGCTCGAGGAGCGCGTCGACGGCGAGCGGCGCGGCCAGGTCGACGCCGTGCTCGACCGCTGGTTCGCGCTGGCGCGTCGACGGGCCGAGGCGCTCGGCCCGGACTACGTGGCGCTGTGGGACGAGCTCGAGGCGAGTGCGACCGGCGGCAAGCGGTTCCGCCCGCGGATGGTCATGGCCGCGTACACCGCGCTCGGCGGCGGCGACCTGGAGGCCGCCGCCAACGTCGGCGCGGCCTTCGAGCTGCTCCACACCGCGCTCATCGTGCACGACGACGTGATCGACCGTGACTTCGTGCGCCGCGGCGCCCCGAACATCTCCGGCGCCTACCGCGACCGCGCGCTCGCGGCCGGTGCGACCTCCGACGACGCGGAGCACCGCGGCATCAGCGCCGCGCTCATCGCCGGCGACCTGGCGCTCATGGGCGCCTACCGGCTCATCGACCGGAGCGGTGCGGCCGACGACGTGCGCGCCCGGCTGCTCGACGTGATGGACGACGCGCTGTTCGCGAGCGCGGCCGGCGAGCTGTTTGACGTCGGCTTCAGCGAGGGCGACGCGGTGCCGCTCGTCGACGACATCCTCAGCATGGAGCGGCTCAAGACGGCCGTGTACAGCTTCGAGTGCCCGCTGCAGGCCGGGGCGATCCTGGCCGGCGCGCCGAGCGAGACCGTCGGCACGCTCGCCGACTTCGGCCGCGAGATCGGCATCGCGTACCAGATCGTCGACGACCTGCTCGGGGTGTTCGGCACCGAGGAGGAGACCGGCAAGACCACGATCGGCGACCTCCGCGAGGGCAAGCGCACCGTGCTCATCTCGTACGCGACCTCGACGGCGGAGTGGTCGTCGGTGGCCGGCGTGTTCGGCACTCCCCAGCTCGACGACGAGGCGGCCGCCCGCATCCGCGCGGTGCTCGTCGAGAGCGGCGCGAAGGGCTTCGCCGAGGGTCTCGCCCGCTACTACGCGAACCGCGCCCTCGCTCGCCTCGTCGAGCCGCACGTGCCGGTCGCGCTCCGGGACGAGCTGCATCCGGTCGCCGCCGCCGTGCTGAGCCGGGTGAGGTAGCGGATGCCCGCCGGCACCTCCCCCGGATCCGCCGCGCCCGGATCGGTCGGCCCGGGACCCGTCGCCCGCCTGCCGCTCTACGACCGCGTCGCCGACGAGACGGCGAGCGTCGTCATCCGGCGCTACTCGACGTCGTTCGGGCTGGCCGCGCGGCTGCTCGGCGCGGACGTGCGCCAGCACGTCGAGAACGTCTACGCGCTCGTGCGGGTGGCGGACGAGATCGTCGACGGCGGCGCGGACGGCGCGGGGCTCGACACGGTCGCGGCCGCCCGGCTGCTGAACCAGCTCGAAGCGGAGACCGAGACCGCGATGGCCGAGGGCTACAGCTCGAACCTCGTGGTGCACGCGTTCGCCCGCACGGCCCGCGCGTCCGGTTTCGGATCGGAGCTCACCGCGCCCTTCTTCGAGTCGATGCGCACCGACCTCTCGCGGACGGAGTACGACGAGGCCGGCTTCGACCGCTACGTCTACGGCTCGGCCGAGGTCGTCGGCCTCATGTGCCTGCGCGCGTTCCTGCGCGGCGAGCCGGACCCGGATGCCGCCTATGCCCGGTTCGAGCCGGGTGCCCGGGCGCTCGGCTCCGCGTTCCAGAAGGTCAACTTCCTGCGCGACCTCGCCGCCGACGTGCGCGAGCTCGGGCGCAGCTACTTCCCGGGCGTGCGCGTGGAGGACTTCGACGAGCCGACCAAGCACCGGCTGCTCGACGGGATCGACCGCGAGCTCGCGCAGGCGGCGGCGGTCATCCCGGCCCTGCCGTCGTCGTCCCGGCGGGCGGTCGCGCTGGCGCAGGGGCTGTTCGCCGAGCTGTCGCGCCGGCTGCGGACGACCCCGGCCGACCGGCTGCTCGTCGAGCGGGTGCGGGTGCCCGACCCGGTGAAGGTGCGCATCGCGCTGCGGGCGGCGACCTCGCGGGGCGCCCGCACCTCGATTCGTGCCATCGGGGCGGTATCCGGCGGCGAGAGCGCCCCGATCGCACGAATCGATGAGGATCAGAGCGGCGAGCGGACGGGGGCGGACGGATGACGCGGGACGCGATCGTGATCGGCGGCGGCATCGCCGGGCTCGCGACGGCGGCGCTGCTCGCGCGCGACGGGCACCGGGTGACGCTGCTGGAGGCCCGCGACGAGCTCGGCGGCCGTGCCGGCTCGTGGGAGCAGGACGGCTTCCGCTTCGACACGGGGCCCTCGTGGTACCTCATGCCGGAGGTCTTCGACCACTTCTACCGGCTGCTCGGCACGACCGCCGACGAGCAGCTGCGCCTCGTGCGCCTCGACCCCGGCTACCGCGTCTACGCCGAGGGGCATCGCGACCCGCTCGACATCCCCGCGGACGTGGACGAGACGCTCGCCCTCGCCGAGACGATCGAGCCGGGCGCGGGCCGCCGCCTCCGCCGCTACCTCGACCGGGCCGCCGAGACGTACGACATCGCGAAGCGCAAGTTCCTCTACACGAGCTTCGACAAGCTGGGCCCGGTCGTCTCCGGCGACACCCTGACGAACCTGCCCGCGCTGTCGCGGCTGCTGCTCGAGCCGCTCGGCTCGCTCGCGCGGCGCACCGTGAAGGACCTCCGGCTGCGGCAGATCCTCGGCTACCCGGCGGTCTTCCTCGGGTCCGCGCCCGACCTCGCGCCGAGCATGTACTCGCTCATGTCCCACCTCGACCTCGTCGACGGCGTGCGGTATCCGATGGGCGGCTTCGCGCGCATCATCGAGACGATCGCCGACCTGGCGCGGGCGGAGGGCGTGATCGTGCGCACGGGTGCGCCGGTCGCCGCGATCGAGGTGGAGCAGGGGTCGGCGTCCGGCGTGCGGCTCGCGAGCGGCGAGACGCTGACCGCGGATGTCGTGGTCTCCACCGCGGACCTCCACCACACCGAGACCACGATGCTGCCGGCCGAGCTGCGCACCTACCCCGAGGAGTGGTGGGGGCCGCGGGTCGCCGGACCGTCGGCGCTGCTCATCATGCTCGGCGTGCGCGGCGAGCTGCCGGAGCTCGAGCACCACACGCTGCTGTTCGCGCGCGAGTGGGAGCGCAACTTCGAGCAGATCTTCGGCCGTGACGCGCGGGTGCCCGACGTGCCCTCGCTCTACGTCTGCAAGCCGAGCGGCATCGACCCGTCGGTCGCCCCGGCCGGCTCGGAGAACCTGTTCGTGCTCGTGCCGCTCCCCGCCGACCCGGCGCTCGGATCGGGCGGGGTGGACGGCGACGGCGACCCCGGGATCGAGGCGCTCGCGGACCGGGTGATCCGGCAGATCGCCGACTGGGCCGGCATCCCCGACCTCGCCGAGCGGATCGGGGTGCGGCGCACGGTGGGTCCAGCCGACTTCGCCCGCGACCTGCACTCCTGGCGCGGCAGCGCGCTCGGGCCGGCGCACACGCTGAAGCAGAGCGCGATGTTCCGGGCGGGCAACGCGTCGCGGAAGGTGCGCGACCTCTACTACGCCGGCGGCTCGACGATCCCGGGCATCGGGCTGCCGATGTGCCTGATCAGCGCCGAGCTGGTCGTGAAGCGGCTCCGCGGCGATTCGTCGACGAGCCCGCTGGCGGAGCCGCTCGAGCCGCGGGCCGGCGACGAGGCCCCCGCCGCGGATGCCCCCGGCGCGGACGACGCATGAGCCTCGCCTATCTCGGCGCGCTGCTCGTCTCGCTCGCCGGCATGGTGGTGCTCGACCTCCGGTTCCGGCTGTTCTTCCGCCGCGACCCGCGTCGGGCCGCCGTGGTGCTCGTCACCGGGATCGCGTTCTTCCTGCTCTGGGACGTCGCCGGCATCCGCCTCGGGGTGTTCTTCCGCGGCGAGACGGACTTCATGACCGGCGTGCAGCTCGCGCCCGAGCTGCCGCTCGAGGAGGTCTTCTTCCTCGCCCTGCTCTGCTACCTGACGATGAACCTGTTCGGCGCCCTGACGCGTCCGCGAGCGGATGCCCGCCCCGCCGGCGAGGAGGCGCCGTGACCTACGCCCTCCTCAACCTGCCGTTCCTGCTCGCCTCGCTCGCGATGCTCGGGGTCGCGGCGTTCGTGCGCCCGGCCTCCCGGCGACGCCGCACCGGACGCGCCCTGCTGCTGACCGGCGCCGTCGTGCTCGTGATGACCGCCGTGTTCGACAACGTCATGATCGCGGTCGGGCTCGTCGGCTACGACCCGGACCGCATCAGCGGCCTGCGGATCGGCATCGCGCCGATCGAGGACTTCGCGTACGCGGTGGCCGCCGTGCTGCTGCTCCCCGCGCTCTGGCTGCTGCTGCCGGGGCCGCGCGGCAGCGAGCACGATCCGCGGGGCGACGCCGCGGCGCCGGACGCACAGCGCCCCGCGCTCGGCCGGCGCCGCGGACAGGAGCCCGGTCGATGATCCGCGCCCTGTTCGTCTCCAGCCGGCCGCTGAGCTGGATCAACACCGCCTTCCCGTTCGCGGCCGCCTACCTGCTCGCCACCGGCGAGGTCGACGCGCGGCTCGTCGTCGGCACGATCTTCTTCCTCATCCCGTACAACCTGGCGATGTACGGCATCAACGACGTGTTCGACTACGAGTCCGACCTCCGCAACCCCCGCAAGGGCGGCGTCGAGGGCGCGCTGCTCGACACCCGGATGCACCGGCCGACCCTCATCGCCTCGGCCGTGACGACGATCCCGTTCGTGGTGGCGCTCGTGCTGCTCGGCTCCTGGCCGAGCTGGATCGTGCTCGCGATCAGCCTGTTCGCGGTCGTCGCGTACTCCGCGCCGGTGCTCCGGTTCAAGGAGCGGCCGGTGCTCGACTCGATCACGTCGGCGACCCACTTCGTGAGCCCGGCGGTCTACGGGCTCGCGCTCGCGGGTGCCGCGCCGAGCACGCCGGTCGTGCTCGTGCTCGTCGCCTTCGCGCTCTGGGGCATCGCGTCGCACGCGTTCGGCGCCGTGCAGGACATCGGCGCGGACCGGGAGGCCGGCATCGGGTCGATCGCGACCGCCTTCGGCGCGCGGGCCACCGTCCGCATCGCGTTCGCGGCGTACCTGCTCGCGGGCGTGCTGCTGCTGTTCACCGGCTGGCCGGCCGCGCTCGCCGCCGTGCTCGCCCTCCCCTACGCCGTGATGGTCGCGCCCTGGCTCAACGTCGCGGATGCCGAGGCGGCGGGCGCGAATCGCGGCTGGCGGCGCTTCCTCGCCATCAACTACGCCTGCGGCTTCCTCGTGACCATGCTGATGATCTGGTCGGCGCTGACCGGGTAGGCCCGCGCCCATCTGGTAGGCAGGAGCACCATGAGCAGCCGGAGCAGGACGCCCCGCGGCGGGGGCGGCGCACCGACGGTGTACGACGTCGCGGCGGCCGCCGGCGTGTCGATCGCCACGGTGTCGCGGGTGCTGCGGCGCCCGGACGACGTGCGGCCGGAGACCGCGGAGCGCGTGCACACCGCCGTGCGCGAGCTCGGCTACGTGCCGAGCGCCTCCGCCCGCGGCCTGGCCGGGCGCAGCACCGGGGTGCTCGGGCTCCTGCTGCCGAGCTTCGACGCCCCGGAGGACGTGCCGCTCGCCGCCGCGGAGATCCCCGGCGACGCGGACGACGCCGCGCATCCGTCCGCCGTCCGCATCGTCGACGACCGCCCGTCCGCCGGGGAGGACCGCTCCAGCTCGGCGAGCCTGTACTTCGACGAGGTCGTGCGCGGCGCCGAGGCGGAGGCCTGGCGGCGCGGGTTCGCGCTCATGCTCGCGGCGGGCCGGGAGACCGGCCACGAGGTGATGGTGGATGACATCGCGGGTCGGGTCGACGGGCTCGTCGTCGTCGCCTCGGTCGTGTCCGAGCGGCTGCTCGAGCGGGTGAGCGCGCGCATCCCGACCGTCGTCGTCGCCGACAGCGCCGCCGCGCACGACCTCGACCGGGTGCTGGTCGCGAACGCGTCGGGCATGCAGGCGCTCGTCTCGCGGATGCTGGCCGATCATCCGGTGCGCCGGGTCGTGTACGTGAGCGGACCGGCCGACTCGACCGACGAGCACGACCGGCGCGCGGGCTTCGACCGCGCGGTCGAGGGCGCGTGCCGCGAGCTCGAGGTGGCCGTCGAGGCCGGCGACTTCACGGAGCGCCGCGGCCGCGAGGTCGCGCGACGGCTCCTGGCCCGAGCGGCCGACGGCGGCGAGCTGCCCGACGCCGTCGTCTGCGCGAACGACCAGACCGCGCTCGGCGTGCTCGACGTGTTCGCCCGGCACGGCGTCGACGTGCCGGGGCGGGTGCTCGTCACCGGCTTCGACGGCGTGGACGCCGGCCGGTTCTCGCTGCCGCGGCTCACCACGGTGCGCCAGCCGATGATCCGGCTCGGGCGGCTCGCGGTCGCCGCGCTCGTCGAGCGGATGGCCGATCCGTCCGCGCCGCCGCGCACGCGCACGCTGCCGGTCGAGGTGCTGCTGCGTGAGAGCTGCCCGCCGGGGGCACCATCGGACCACGCCGGCTGAGGAAGGCCGTCTGCGGCCTGTCTCGAAGCCTCACGCGTGCAGTCCAGCGGCTTCGAGACGGGCCTGGCGGCGCTCCTCAGCCGGCGGGTTCGGCAGCGCCGCAACCTGGACGGACCCTGACCCCACTGGCGCACCGGCAATGTATGCGCTTACAGTGGCGGAGCGGTGTTGACGACGACCCGCGGGACGGAGCGGCGATGAGGCGGCAGCGACGGCGCGGGATCCTGCGCACGGCGGCGGTGGCGGTCGCGGCGGCGATCGTGCTCACCGGATGCAGCATCCAGGTGCGCAGCCAGCCGGATCCCGGCATCGGCAGGGCGACCATGCTCATCAACGCCGACCACGGCCAGCCGCAGTTCGACCGCAACTTCAACCCGTACCTGGCGAACAGCCGCACGGCCGCGAAGTGGATGTACGAGCCGCTCATCGAGATCAACCCGCTCAACGGCGACAAGACCCCGTGGCTCGCGACGAAGTGGAGCCTGCCGGATCCCGCGACGATCGAGATGACGATCCGCGACGGGGTGCAGTGGAGCGACGGCACCGACTTCAGCGCAGCCGACGTGAAGTACACCTTCGACCTGCTGAAGCAGTACCCCGCGCTCGACGTGAAGGGCGCCTGGCAGCACATCGAGTCGCTCGACGTGCAGGGCGACCAGGTCGTGTTCCACCTCAAGACCGACGACGCCCCGTCGCTCGCCATCCTCGGCGCGACCTACATCGTGCCCGAGCACCTGTGGTCGAAGGTGAAGGACCCGACCACCTGGCGCAACCCGGATCCGGTGGGCACCGGGCCGTTCGTGCTCGGCGAGTACAACCCGCTGCAGTACTCGATGGACCGCTGGGACGGCTACTGGCAGGCGGACAAGATCGAGATCGAGCACCTCATCCTGCCGGCGACGAACAACCAGCTCGACACCGTCACGCGCGGCTACGACTGGAGCTACTCGTTCATCTCGAACGTCGAGGGCACCTGGGGCGCGGCGAGCAAGGACAACAGGTGGTGGTTCCCGGCCGGCGGCATCATCTCGCTGATCCCGAACCTCACCGTCGCGCCGTTCGACGACGTCAACGTGCGCCAGGGCATCTCGCTCGCGCTCGACCGCGACAAGATCGCCGACACCGCGACCGAGGGCTACATGACCGCGGCGGGCCAGACCGGCCTGCTGCTGCCGAACCAGCAGGCCGTGCTGAACCCCGACATCCCGGACCAGGGGATGATCACGCAGGACCAGCAGGCGGCGCTCGCCGCGTTCGCCGAGGCCGGCTACACCCAGCAGGGCGGCAAGCTCGTCGGCCCGGACGGGAAGCAGTTCTCGTTCACGATCACCACGGCGAACGGCTACACCGACTGGACCCGCGCGGTGCAGGAGGCGCAGAAGCAGCTCGCCGCGATCGGCATCGAGGTGAAGGTCAACGCCCCGCAGCCCGCCGGCTACCAGGCCGCACTGAACAACGGCAAGTACCAGGTCGCGATGGGGGGCATGGGCGGCGGCGACGTCTTCCAGGCCTACAACAACCTGCTCTCGAGCGAGTTCTACCAGCCGGTCGGCAAGGCCACGCAGAACAACACCGAGCGCTACCGGAACGCGGCCACCGACAAGCTGCTGGCCGAGTACAAGGCGAGCGTCGACCCCGACGAGCAGCAGCGCATCGGCTACCAGCTGCAGCGCGTCATCTACGAGCAGGTGCCGGTGATCGGCATGTACTACGGCGGGCTCTGGGGCCTCTACAACGATGCCAAGTTCACCGGCTGGCCGACCGCGAAGGACCCGTACATGGCTCCGCAGAACTACGACTCGGCGCCGCTGCTGATCTTCACCAAGCTGCGCCTGCGGGACGGAGGCGAGGGATGAGGTACGTCCTCCAGAAGCTCGGGCTGTTCGTGCTCACGCTGTGGGCCGCGGTCACGCTGAACTTCATCCTGCCGCGGCTCATGCCGGGCACCCCGGCCGACGCCGCGATCGCGAAGCTGTCGCAGAACGGCCCGGTCACCGCCGCGACCCGGCGGGCGATCGAGTCGCAGCTCGGCGTGCCGAAGGGCAATGTCTTCGAGCAGTACGTCTCGTACCTGCACCAGGTGGTCACACTCGACTTCGGCACCTCGTACACGTTCTACCCCCAGCGGGTCGGCGACCTCGTCGGCGGTGCCCTGCCGTACACGCTCGTGCTCGTCGGCATCGTGACGATCCTCGCGTTCGTCATCGGCACGCTCATCGGCGTCGCCGCCGCCTGGAAGCGCGGCACCTGGATGGACGCGCTGCCCACGCTCGGCGGCAGCTTCCTGTCGACGTTCCCGTACTTCTGGACCGCGCTGCTGCTGCTGTTCTTCCTCGGCTACGTGCTGCACTGGTTCCCGACCTCGGGCGCCTACTCCGCGACCACCTCGCCGAACCTGTCGATCGGCTTCGTCGGCGACGCGGCCTATCACGCGGTGCTGCCGGCGCTGACGATCCTGCTGACCGGCCTCGGCGGCTGGATCCTCGGCATGCGCAACGCGATGATCAACACGCTCGGCGACGACTACGTCACCTTCGCGGAGGCGAACGGCCTGCGCGGACGCACCGTCGCCGTCCGCTACGCCGCCCGCAACGCGATCCTGCCGAACCTCACCGGCTTCGGCCTCGCCCTCGGCGGCGTGGTCGGCGGCTCGATCCTCGTGGAGCAGCTCTTCGGCTACCCCGGCATCGGCTACCTGCTCTTCAACGCGGTGATCGGCCAGGACTACCCGCTCATGCAGGCGCTGTTCCTCATGATCACCGTCAGCGTGCTCGTCGCGAACCTGCTCGTCGACATCCTCTACGGCGTGCTCGACCCGCGGACCCGGAAGTGAGGGAGGAGGCGTCATGACATCCACCAGCAACGAGACCCAGGTCGCGCGCACCGTGCATCCGGACGACCAGCGCCGCCCGAATCCGCTGCGCACGGTCGGCCGCATGGTCGCCGTCGTGTGGTCGAACAACAAGGCCAAGGTCGGCATCGTCATCGTCGCGGTCTTCGTGCTCGCGGCCGTCTTCGGCCCGCTGATCGCGCCGTACGACCCGACGCGCAACGACTTCGACCGCAGCCTCGACTCGAGCCCGGCGCACTGGCTCGGCACCACCGCCGCGGGCGAGGACGTGCTGAGCCAGCTCATCGCCGGCGCCCGCGTCAGCGTCGTGGTCGGCCTCGTGGCCGGCGGCCTCTCGACGATCGTCGCCGTCGCGATCGGCCTCGGCTGGGGCTACCTCCGCGGCTTCGTCGGCGACGTGATCGGCTTCATCGTCAACCTGTTCCTCGTCATCCCGGCGCTGCCGCTGATGATCGTCATCGCCGGCTACCTCCAGGGCGGCGGCTTCGGCGTCATCATCGTCGTGATCGTGATCACCGGCTGGGCGTGGGGCGCGCGCGTGCTGCGCAGCCAGACGCAGTCGCTGCGCTCGCGGGACTTCGTGGAGGCCGCCCGATTCTCCGGCGACGGCGCGGGCCGCATCATCGTCCGCGAGATCCTGCCGAACATGACCTCGCTCATCGTCGGCAGCTTCTTCGGCGCGGCGACCTCGGCGATCCTCGCCGAGGCGGGCCTCGAGTTCCTCGGACTCGGCGACACCAGCGTCGTCAGCTGGGGCACGATGCTCTACTGGGCGCAGAACTCGTTCGCGCTGCTCTCCGGCAACTGGCTGCTGGTCTTCGCGCCGGGCCTCTGCATCTCGCTGCTCGCGCTGAGCCTCACGCTGATCAACTTCGGCGTCGACGCCGTCAGCAATCCGCGCCTCCGCGAGGGGAAGGGCACCCGATGAGCACCACGACCGATTCCGCGTCCACTCGGACGGCTGAGCCTGTCGAAGCCCAGGGCGGCGAGCAGCCGCTCCTCGAGGTGCAGGGCCTGTCCGTCGTCTACGAGTCGTCGGGCCAGGTGCCCGTGCACGCCGTCGAGGACGTCTCGTTCACGCTCGGCCGCGGCGAGTTCGTCGGCCTGGTCGGCGAGTCCGGCTCGGGCAAGTCGACCCTCGGCTACGCGCTGACCCGGCTGCAGAAGCCGCCGGCGCGCACGAGCGCGGGGCGCATCCTGTTCGACGGCCGCGACATCCGCGAGCTCGGCACCGAGGAGCTGCGTCGGCAGCGCCAGGGCGGCTTCGCCATGGTGCTGCAGGCCGGCATGAACGCATTGAACCCGGTGCGCACCGTGCGCAACCACTTCCGCGACATCTACAAGGCCCACGAGCACGTGCCGCGCGAGCGGTGGGAGTCGCGGTCGCGCGAGCTGCTCGAGAAGGTGCGGCTCGATCCGCAGGCGCTCGACCGGTTCCCGGGCGAGCTGTCCGGCGGCATGCGGCAGCGCGTCTCGATCGCGCTCGCGCTGTCGCTCGAGCCGCAGCTCATGGTGTTCGACGAGCCGACGACGGCGCTCGACGTGCTCGTGCAGCACGCCGTGATGGACACGATCATCGAGCTGCAGCGCCAGGAGGGCTTCACCGCCGTGCTCATCAGCCACGACCTCGGCATCGTGCTCGAGGCCACCGACCGCGTGCTCGTGCTGCACGAGGGCCGGATCGTGGAGGACGCCGGCGCGCGCGAGATCCTCGAGCACCCGCAGGACGAGTACACGCAGATGCTGCTGAGCCACTACGCGGACCCGCGGGCCGAGACGGTGTCGCTGCCCGGCTTCGAGGACCGCTCGCTGCGCCGCGCCCGCGCCGAGCAGCGCGCCGCTGCCGGGGGACCGGCGGTGGGCACCGCGGAGGACGTGGAAGCGCCCGCCGTCGCCGCCCGCGCCGGCCGCTCGGCGAAGGCCGCCATCCGGGTCGAGACGGTGTCGAAGACCTACCCGCCGCCGCGGCGCGGGGAGCAGCCCGTCCGTGCCGTGCGCGACGTGTCGTTCACCCTCGAGCCGGGTCAGTCGCTCGCCCTCGTCGGGCAGAGCGGATCCGGCAAATCGACGCTGGCGAAGCTCATAACCGGCGTCGAGAAGCCGACCGAGGGCAGCATCCGCTTCGGCGACCAGGATGTGTCCGCGCTCCGCGGCGGCGGGCTCCGCTCGCTGCGCCGCGACGTGCAGATGGTGTTCCAGGACCCGTATGCCGCACTGAACCCGCTGCACACGGTGGAGTACATCCTGTCGCGGCCGATCGCGAACTACACGGGGCTCCGCGGCGCCGAGGCACGCGGCCGGGTGCGGGAGCTGCTCGAGACGGTGGGCCTGACGCCGGTGGAGCAGTTCGCGCAGAAGCTGCCGCACCAGCTCTCCGGCGGGCAGCGCCAGCGCGTCGTCATCGCCCGGGCGCTCGCCAGCGATCCGCAGGTGATCATCGCCGACGAGCCGGTGTCGATGCTCGACGTCTCGCTGCGCGCCGGCGTGCTCGCCCTGCTCGAGGACCTCCGCGTGCGCTGGGGCGTCTCGCTGCTCTACATCACCCACGACCTGCTCAGCGCGCGGCTCATCACCGACGACATCCTCGTGCTGCACGACGGCGCCGTGGTCGAGCGGGGGGCGACGGCGGACGTGCTGCGCAACCCCCAGGACGACTACACCGTCTCCCTGCTCGACGCCGTGCCGAATCCGCGCGCCCGCATCCGCTGATCCGCTCCGCAGACGGATGTCCGAGCCGGTCGAAGCCCCGCCAGAAAGGCCCCGTATGACCACCCTCCGCTTCCCCGACGGCTTCCTCTGGGGTGCCGCCACCGCCGCCCACCAGATCGAGGGCAACAACGTCAACGCCAACTGGTGGGTGCACGAGCACGAGGCCGGCACGTCGATCGTGGAGCCCTCGGGCGACGCGGCCGACAGCTACCACCGGTTCCGCGACGACATCGCGATCGTGGCGGACCTGGGGCTGAAGGCCTACCGCTTCAGCATCGAGTGGGCGCGGATCGAGCCGGAGCGCGGCTTCGTCTCGCGCGCCGAGCTCGACCACTACCGGCGGATGGTCGACGCCTGCCTCGAGGCCGGCGTCGAGCCGGTGATCACCCTCATGCACTTCACCGTGCCGCGCTGGTTCGAGCGCGACGGCTTCTGGCGGTCCGAGGACGCGCCGGAGCTGTTCGGCCGCTACGTCGAGACCGCACTGCCGGTGTTGACGGAGGGACTCGACCCGTCCGCCGGCCCGCGCTCCATCTGCACCATCAACGAGCCGAACATCGCCGCGATGCTCGCCGGCGGCGAGGACGCCCGCAACCTCGTCGCATACGGCCTCCCGAACCCCGACCTGCTCGTCGCGGACCGCCTGCTGGCGTCGCACACGCGGGCGCGCGAGGTGCTGGCGGACGTGCCCGGGCTCCGCTCCGGCTGGACCGTCGCCACCCAGGCGTTCCGGGCGGTCGACGAGGAGGGCGCCGAGGAGATGCTCCGCGAGTACGGCTACCCGCGCGACGACTGGTACCTCGAGCAGGCCGCCGGCGACGACTTCATCGGCGTGCAGGCCTACACGCGCACATTCATCGGGCCGGAGGGTCCGCGCCCGGTCGATCCGGCCGCCGAGACGACCCTGACCGGCTGGGAGTACTGGCCGCCCGCCGCGGCCGAAGGCCTCGCGGCCGCCTGGGAGCTCGGTCAGCACACGCCGCTCATGGTCACCGAGAACGGCATCGCCACCGCGGACGACGCCCGCCGCATCGACTACACACGCGATGCGCTCGCCGCGGTGCACGCGGAGATCGAGCGCGGGGTGGAGGTGCTGGGCTACCAGGCCTGGAGCCTGCTCGACAACTACGAGTGGGCGAGCGGCTTCCGGCCGACGTTCGGCCTCGTCTCGTGGGACCCGGAGACGTTCGAGCGCACCCCGAAGCCCAGCGCCGGGTGGCTCGGCGGCGTGAGCCGGGCGAACGCGCTCGAGGTGTGATCCCCTCGGACGGTCGAGCCGCCCCCTCGGACGGCTGAGCCGTCCCTTCGGCTGGCTGAGCCTGTCGAAGCCCTGACGTGGAACCCGCTGGCTGAGGAGGCGCGCCAGCGGCACGCCGGCTTCGCGCGGCTTCGAAGCCCCATGTCTGCACGAGTGAGGCTTCGAGACGGGCCTAGCGGCCCTCCTCAGCCACCGGAGTGTCGGAGGTTGCGAGCCCGAGCCGCGCGCCGATGCCCGCGACGAGCGCCTCGACCCCCCAGCCGAACGCGGCATCCCCGAGCGCGGCGAAGTCGTCGCTGACCCGCCGCGAGAGCGGGAACCGGTCCGCGTCGAGCCGGTCGCGCCGGGACTCCGGGTCGTAGCGCGGGTCGCGCTCGCCGTCCGGTCGCCGGTGCTGCTCCTCGATCACGAAGCCGACCACGAACGACTGCATGGTCTGGAGCGCGCGGAGGCCGTCCTCCGGCGAGAGCCCGGCGTCGACCAGCACGCGGAGCGGCCCCTCCATGCCGGCCACGACCTCGGGATCGGTGACGAACGTGCCGGAGAACAGCCGGGCGCCGTCGCGGTACGACAGCAGCACGTCGCGGACGCGGTGCGCCGACGAGCGCAGCAGCGAGTGCCACGTCGCGCCCGCGAAGTCCTCCGGTGCGGCGACCAGCCGACGCGTGATGACGGTCGCCATCTCGTCGGCCAGCGCCCGCATATCGGGGAGGTGGTAGTAGAGCGCCCCGGCGCGCACCCCGAGCCGATCGCCGAGCGCACGGGCGGTGATGCCCTCGAGCCCGCCCTCGGCGAGCAGCTCGAAGGCGGCCTCGACGATGACCGCGCGCGACAGCCCCCTGCTCGGCATCCGGCCTCCCCTTGACATTTGAACGACGTTCATTAGAGTAGCGCGCATCAGCCATTCGAACACTGTTCAAACCAAAGGAGATCCCATGCGCGCCGTCGTCGTCACCGAGTTCGGCCGTCCGCCCGCCGCGGGGGAGTTCCGCGAGCCGGACCCCCGCGAGGGGTTCGTCGAGGTGCGGATGCGCGCGGTCGGCGTGCATCGGATCGTCCGCTCGCTCGCCGCGGGCGACCACTACGGCGCCGGCGACGAGCTGCCGTTCGTGCCGGGCGTCGACGGCGTCGGGGTGCTCGCCGACGGCACCCGCGTCTACACGGGCGGGTCGCCCGACCCGTTCGGCACCCTGGCCGAGCGCACGATCGTGCCCGCCGGGTTCGGGATCCCCGTGCCCGACGGGCTGTCCGACGTCGACGCGGCCGGCATCGTCAACCCGGCGATGTCGTCATGGCTGCCGCTCGTGTCGCGCGAGCTCCGGCCCGGCGCGACCGTGGCCGTCATCGGCGCGACCGGCGCCTCCGGCTCGCTGGCCGTGCGGATCGCACTGCACCTCGGCGCGGGCAGGGTGATCGCGGTCGGCCGGAATCGCGAGGCGCTGGAGGAACTCGCCGCCGACGACCGGGTGACGGCGGTCCGGCTCGGGACGTCGTTCGTCGACGACCTCCGCGCCGCCGCTCCGGACGGGGTCGACCTCGTGCTCGACTACCTCTGGGGCCCGGTCGCGCAGCAGGTGCTCGAGGCGCTCCGGCGCCGCGGGCTCTCGCACGTGGCGCGCCGGGTCGAGTACGTGCAGATCGGCGGGCTCGCCGGGCGGGCGATCGAGCTCGACGCGGCCCTCCTCCGCAGCTCGAACATCGCGATCAGCGGCTCGGGCGCCGGCTCGGCCGACCCGCGGCTGCTGATGGGGGAGCTGCCGAGGATCCTGGACCTCGCGGCGGCCGGCGGCCTCCCGCTCGACCTGCACGCGGTGCCGCTGGAGGACGTCGAGGCCGCCTGGGGTGAGCCCGGGCGGCTGGTGGTCACGATCTGACCGCACCCGATGGCTGAGTGGCGCGCTCTGGCGCGCGTATCGAAGCCGCATGTCTGAAGACACGGGGCTTCGATACGCCCCTCGACAACCGGCTCAGTCCTTCGGGCGGCGCGGGTGCGGCAGGCGCGTCGTGTCGTGCGGGTCCGGCAGCGGACGGAGCCCGGACCGCCCGGCATCCCCGCCTCCGATGGCGTCCGGCAGCTTCACGAACAGCATGAGCACCAGTCCCGCGAGCAGCACGACGAGGATGCCGAGGATGCCCCAGTACGTCGCGCCGAGCAGCGCGATGAGCAGCGTCCACAGCCCCGGAGACAGGAACGACGCCGCGCGGCCGGTGGTCGCGTAGAGCCCGAACACCTCGCCCTCGCGGCCCGCCGGGGTGACGCGGGCGAGGAAGCTCCGCGACGCGGCCTGCGCCGGGCCGACGAACACGCAGAGCAGCAGGCCGAAGATCCAGAACACGATGTCGCCGCCGTCCCGCAGCGCGAACACCGCGGTGCCGGCCACGAGCAGGCCGACGAGCGAGCCGATGATCACCGCGCGCGGGCCGAACCGGTCGTCGAGCCGGCCCGACAGGATCGTGGAGACGCCGGCCACGAGGTTCGCGGCGACGCCGAAGCCGACCACCTGCAGGAACCCGAAGTGGAACACCGCGGAGGCGATGATCGCGCCGTACGCGAAGACGCCGGCCAGCCCGTCGCGGAAGACGGCGGACGCGAGCAGGAACCAGAACGTGGTGCGCGTCTCGCGCCACAGGCGGCGGATGTCGGTGGCGACCTTCACGTAGCTCTGCGGGATGCTGCGGCGCACGCCGGACTCCACCGCCGGCAGCTCCGGCACGCTGCGGAAGATCGGGATCGAGAAGATCACGGCCCAGAGCGCGCAGCCGACGGCGACGAGCCGGAACGGGAGGCCGCCGTCCGTCGGCAGGCCGAACCAGTCGGCGGCGTACGCGGCGATCACGATCGCGAGGGCGACGATGCCGCCGAGGTAGCCGAAGCCCCAGCCGAGCCCGCTGATGCGGCCGACCGTCTTCGGCGTCGACACCTGCACGAGCATGGCGTTGTAGTTGACGCCGGCGATCTCGCTGAAGACGCTGCCGATCGCGATGAGCGCGACGCCGAGCGCGAAGAAGAAGCCGGGCTGCGGCAGCACGAAGAACAGCCCGAGCATGCAGACGATCAGCACGTAGGTGTTGATGCCCAGCCAGAGCTTCCGTCGGCCGGAGCCGTCGGAGCGCTGCCCCATCACCGGCGCGATCACGGCGATCGCGATGCCGGCCAGCGTGTTCGCGAGGCCGAGCCCGCTGGTGAGGTCGGCGATGCCGGCCTCCTTGCGCGGGTCGCCGTCCGCGAGCCCGGCGATCGACGCGGGCAGGAAGGCATCCGTCGTGAGGTAGAGCGCCGTGAAGACGAAGGTGAGGATGACGGAGTTGAACGGCTGCGTCGACCAGTCCCACAGCGCCCAGCTGAAGACCTGCCGGCGGGGCACGGTGCGGCCGTCCTGCAGGTCGAGGCCCATGGTGGCGATCGCGCCGGTGCCCGCCGTCGCGGGCGGCGTGGGCACGGCCGGACCGGTGTCGCTCATGCGCCGGAACCTATCGCACGGCGGCGACCGGACGGTGTCGCGCCGGTCCGACCGGCGCCCGCGTGTGCCGAGGGCGCCGCATCGGAATGCTGAGTGCGCGCCGGGAGTTGAGTCCGGTGTGCTCAAGTTTCACGCCGACGAGTTGACAGCGATCCGGGGGCGCCTCCAGACTTGACACGTCGCGGCTCAAGGGCCGCCCTCAGACCACATCCCAGTAGATCAAGCAGGAGAACATCCCACATGGCTCGAGCAGTTGGAATCGACCTCGGAACCACCAACTCGGTGGTCGCCGTGCTCGAAGGCGGTGAGCCCAGCGTCATCGCGAACGCGGAGGGCTTCCGCACCACGCCCTCCGTCGTCGCGTTCACGAAGGACGGGGAGGTGCTCGTCGGCGAGACCGCGAAGCGCCAGGCCGTCACGAACGTCGACCGCACCATCTCGTCCGTCAAGCGCCACATGGGCACGGACTGGAAGGCCGACATCGACGGCAAGAACTACACGCCGCAGGAGATCTCGGCGCGCATCCTCGCCAAGCTGAAGCGCGACGCGGAGCAGTACCTCGGCGAGACCGTCACCGACGCCGTCGTCACCGTGCCGGCGTACTTCAACGACGCCGAGCGCCAGGCCACGAAGGACGCCGGCGAGATCGCCGGCCTCAACGTGCTGCGCATCATCAACGAGCCGACCGCGGCCGCCCTCGCCTACGGCCTCGACCGGGGCAAGGAGGACGAGCTCATCCTCGTCTTCGACCTCGGCGGCGGCACGTTCGACGTCTCCCTGCTCGAGGTGGGCAAGGACGACGACTTCTCCACCATCCAGGTGCGCTCCACCTCCGGCGACAACCGCCTCGGCGGCGACGACTGGGACCAGCGCATCGTCGAGTGGCTCGTCAAGCGCTTCAAGGAGACCACCGGCGTCGACGTCTCCGGCGACAAGATCGCCCTCCAGCGCCTCAAGGAGGCCGCGGAGCAGGCGAAGAAGGAGCTCAGCTCCTCCACCTCCGCCAGCATCCAGCTGCCCTACCTCTCGCTCACGCAGAGCGGCCCGGCGAACCTCGACGAGTCGATCACCCGCGCCCAGTTCGAGCAGATGACCAGCGACCTGCTCGACCGCACCCGCAAGCCGTTCGACGACGTCATCCGCGAGGCCGGCATCTCGGTCGGCGACATCGCGCACGTCGTGCTCGTCGGCGGCTCGACCCGCATGCCGGCCGTCACCGAGCTCGTCAAGCGGCTCACCGGCGGCAAGGACCCGAACAAGGGCGTCAACCCGGATGAGGTGGTCGCCGTCGGCGCCGCCCTCCAGGCCGGCGTGCTGAAGGGCGAGCGCAAGGACGTGCTGCTCATCGACGTGACCCCCCTGAGCCTCGGCATCGAGACCAAGGGCGGCATCATGACGAAGCTCATCGAGCGCAACACCGCGATCCCGACCAAGCGCAGCGAGACCTTCACGACGGCCGACGACAACCAGCCGTCGGTGGCCATCCAGGTCTTCCAGGGCGAGCGCGAGTTCACCCGCGACAACAAGCCGCTCGGCACCTTCGAGCTCACCGGCATCGCCCCGGCCCCCCGCGGCGTGCCGCAGGTCGAGGTCACCTTCGACATCGACGCGAACGGCATCGTCCACGTCGGCGCGAAGGACAAGGGCACCGGCAAGGAGCAGTCGATGACCATCACGGGCGGCTCGTCGCTGCCCAAGGAGGACATCGACCGCATGGTGCGCGAGGCGGAGGAGCACGCCGCCGAGGACAAGGCGCGTCGCGAGAGCGCCGAAGTGCGCAACAACGCGGAGCAGCTCGCCTACTCCGTCGAGAAGCTCCTCAGCGAGAACGCGGACAAGATCGGCGACGACGTGAAGTCGGCCGTGCAGACCGACGTCGACGCGCTGAAGACGGCGCTCGCCGGCGACGACGACGCGGCCGTGAAGACCGCGTTCGAGGCGCTGTCGACGAGCCAGACCAAGATCGGCGAGGCCATCTACCAGCAGGGTCAGCAGGCGCAGGCCGCCGAGGACGCCGCTGCCGGCGGCCGCCGGGCGGACGAGCCCGACGCGGCCGGTGACGACGAGGACATCGTCGACGCCGAGATCGTCGACGACGAGGAGCCGAAGAAGTAGTCATGACGGACTCGAATGAGGGCGACCAGAGCGAGCCGGAGCAGACGGACGGTGAGCGTCCCGACATCCAGGACAAGCGCAAGATCGACCCCGAGACCGGCGAGCCGCGCGGGGCGGCACCGGGGGACACCTCGGATGCCGCGCCCGCGGACGGCGATGGGCTGAGCGAGGACGACCTCGCGCTGCTCGCCGACGCGGAGCGCGACCTCGTGGGCGAGTACCGCGAGCGCGCCGCGCGGGCGGAGGCCGAGCTGGTCAACTTCCGCACCCGCGTCGAGCGGGATCGGCAGGCCAACCGCGAGGCGGTCATCGCCGAGGTGATCCGGTCGCTGCTGCCGGCGATCGACGACCTCGACCGCGCCGAGAAGCACGGCGATCTCGGCGACGACTCGCCGCTCGCGATCGTCGCGCAGAAGCTCCGCGGCGGGTTCGACCGCTACGGGCTGCGTCGCGTCGGCGAGGTCGGCGAGGTGTTCGATCCGAAGCTGCACGAGGCGCTCGTGCGCATCCCGACCCCGGACGCGACGGAGAACACGGTCGCCGACGTCATCGAGGTGGGCTACGCGCTCGGCGAGCGGCTGATCCGCGCCGCGAAGGTCGCGGTGGCGGCGCCCGAGTGATCGAGGCACGCACGACGGGGCGCCGGCTGGTCCGGCGCCCCGTTCCGCGGCATCCGGCGATGCCGCATCCTGAACTCAGGAGGAGGTGAGAGATGGCCAGTCAGGACTGGTTCGACAAGGACTTCTACGCCGTGCTCGGTGTGAAGAAGGATGCGACCGAGGCGGAGATCAAGAAGATCTACCGCAAGCTGGCGCGCCAGTTCCACCCCGACTCCAACCCCGGCGACGCATCGGCGGAGGCGCGGTTCAAGGAGATCAGCGAGGCCTACACGGTGCTCTCCGACAAGCAGCAGCGCACCGAGTACGACCAGATCCGCGCGATGGGATCGGGCGCCCGCTTCACCTCCGGCGGCGCCGGCGGCCCGGGCGGGTTCGAGGACGTCTTCGGCGGGATGTTCGGGCAGGGCGGCCGCGGCGGCCGTGCCCAGTACTCCTCCTCCGACTTCAACGACGTGTTCGGCGGCCTGTTCGGCAACAGCGGCGCGGGCTTCCAGCCCTCCGGCGGCTTCCGCGGCTACGGCGGACCGACCCGCGGGCGCGACGTGAGCGCGAGCACGGAGCTCGACTTCGCGACCGCCATCGCGGGCGAGACCGTCACGCTGCAGACCGGCGGCCGCGGCGGCACGAAGGTGAAGATCCCCGCGGGCGTCGCCGACGGCCAGAAGATCCGCCTCAAGGGCAAGGGCGAGTCCAGCCCCGACGGCGGCGAGTCCGGCGACCTGGTGATCACCGTCACGGTGCGCAAGCATCCGGTGTTCGAGCGCGACGGCCTCAACCTCCGCGTCGACGTGCCCGTCACGTTCGCGGAGGCCGCCCTCGGCGCCACGATCGAGGTGCCGACGCTCGGCGGGGCGCCGGTGCGGCTCCGCGTCGCGCCGGGCACGCCGAGCGGACGGGTGCTGCGCGTCAAGGGGCGCGGTGTGGCGACCGCGAAGGGCACCGGCGACCTGCTCGCCACGGTGCAGATCACGGTGCCGGCGACGCTGAGCGACGACGCGCGCGCGAAGCTCGAGGAGCTGGTGGCCGCGCTGCCGGCCGAGAACCCGCGCGACGACCTGCTCGCGAAGGCGGGGAGCTGATCCGGATGCAGGACCGCATGCCCCAGCCGCCGTTCGACGAGGACTCGCCCGTGCTGGCGATCGCCGTCGCGGCCGAGCTGGCAGGCATGCACCCGCAGACGCTCCGGCAGTACGACCGGCTCGGGCTCGTCAGCCCGCGCCGCACGGCCGGGCAGTCGCGGCGCTACTCGATGCGCGACGTCGTGCAGCTGCGCGAGATCGCGCGGCTCAGCGCCGAGGGGCTCAACCTCGAGGGCATCCGCCGCATCCTCGAGCTCGAGAACAGCAACGCGGAGCTGCGCGCCCGGGTGCGCGAGCTGGAGTCGGCGCTCGCCGACGAGCTGCTCGCGCGCCCCGGCCGCCGCGTGTTCGCCGCGGGGGAGTCGGGCGACGTGGTGAGCCTGCGCGCCGGCACCCGGGTGAAGAAGTCGAACGCGGTCGTGGTGTGGAGGCCGTTCGGCCCCCGCTGACCCCCTCCACTCCGATGGCTGAGCAGCGCGCGCTGGCGCGCGTACCGAAGCCCGATGCCTGCAGTCGCGGGGCTTCGATACGGCCCTCGTTCCTCGGGCCTGCTCAGCCGCCGGAGTCCGGCTGACTCCTCAGCCGCCGGAGTCCGGCTGCCTCCTCAGCCGGCAGCGCTCGCTTCGGCACGGCCGAAGATGCCGCGCCCCGGCACCGCCTCGAGCAGCCGCTGCGTGTAGTCGTGCTGCGGGTCGGCGAACAGGTCGCGCGCGGCCCCCGTCTCGACCAGCCGCCCGTGCTGCAGCACCGACACGTGGTCGGCGATCTGCTCCACGAGCCCGAGGTCGTGCGAGATGAACACGTAGGTCAGCCCGTGCTCGCGGCGCAGGGCGAAGAGCAGCTCCACGATCTGCGACTGCACGGTCACGTCGAGCGCCGACGTCGGCTCGTCGAGCACGAGCACCCGGGGCGCGACGACCAGCGCGCGGGCGAGCGCGACGCGCTGCCGCTGCCCGCCGGAGAGCTCGAGGGCGGTCTTGCGCAGCAGCGACGGCGACAGGGCGACGGCGTCGAGCGCCTCCCGCACCCGCGCCTCCCGCTCGCGGCGGTCCGGGCGCTCGCCGGCGGCGACCAGGAGCGGCTCGGCGATGATCCGATCGACGCCGAAGCGCGGATCGACCGCGGCGAGCGGGTTCTGGTAGACGAGCTGCAGCTCCGCGGCCCGGCGGTTCCAGCGCTCGGGGGTCGTCGGCAGCTGGCGTCCCAGCACGGTGACCGCGCCGGTGTCGTACGAGGTGAGTCCCGCGACGATCCGCGCGAGCGTCGTCTTGCCGGACCCGGACTCGCCCACGATCGCGTGGACCGACCCCTCCGTCACGTCGAGCGACACGCTGTCGAGGGCGGTGACGGCTGTGCCGGCCGAGCCGCGGGCCGGGAAGGTCTTGCCGAGCTCGTGCACCCGCACGACGGTGCCGGCCTCGTCCGCGTCGACCGCGCGGAGGTGGGCGTAGCGCTGCGGCGCGGCCGCCGGCACGTCAGAGAACAGCTGCACGGTGTACTCGTGCGCCGGCTCGGCGATGACGTGCTCGACCGGGCGGTTCTCGAGCAGCACGCCGTCGCGCAGCACCGCCACGTGATCGCTGCGCTCGGAGGCGAGCGCCAGGTCGTGCGTGATGAACAGCACGCCGAGCCCGCGCTCGCGGCGCAGTTCGTCGAGCAGGTCGAGGATGCGCTTCTGCACCGTGACGTCGAGCGCGCTCGTCGGCTCGTCGGCGATGAGGAACGCCGGATCCGCCGCGATCGACATGGCGATGAGCACGCGCTGCAGCTGCCCGCCCGAGAGCTCGTGCGGGTAGGAGCGGAGGCGCGCGCCGGGGTCCGCGATCCCGACCCGCTCGAGCAGCTCGGCGGCGCGATGGCGCGCGGACTCGCGGGTGCGGCGCTCCCGCCCGACGCGGATGGCCTCGATGAGCTGCGCGCCGACCGGCTGCAGGGGGTCGAGCGAGCTCAGCGGGTCCTGCGGGATCCAGCCGACCGTCCGACCGCGGAGCGGTCGCCACTCGCGCGGCCGCAGCCGGGTCACGGCGCGGCCGTCGAGCACGACCTCGCCGCGGGTGATCCGGCCGCCCTCGGGCAGCAGCCCCGACACCGCCCGAGCGATCGTGCTCTTGCCGGAGCCGGACTGCCCGACGAGCGCGAGCGTCTCGCCGCGGAGCAGCTCGAAGTCCACGCCGTGCACGACGTCGACGGCCTCGCGGCGCGACGGTCCGTACGCGACCGCGAGGTCCCGCACGGCGAGGAGGGGCTCGGGCTGGACGGCGGGCTCAGGCATGACGGCGTCCTCGGCGGGCGGTGGTGCTCAGGCGGTTGATCGACCAGACGGTCACGGCGATGGCGAGGCTCGGGAACAGCACGAGCCACGACGACGAGGTCACGTACTGCCGCCCCTCCGAGACGAGGAGGCCCCATTCCGGATCGGGCGGCGGGGCGCCGTACCCGAGGAAGCTCAGCGCCGAGATCCACAGGATCGCGGTGCCGAACTGCAGCGACGCGAGTGCGAGCACCGCCGTGAACGAGTTCGGCAGGATGTGGCGCCGCAGCACGTAGGCGGGGCGCCCGCCGAGGTGGGCGCTCGCCTCCACGAACGGGAGGCCGCGGATCGTCAGCACCTCGGAGCGCATGACGCGAGCGAACGTGGCGACCGAGGAGATGCCGACCGCGATCGCCGCGTTCACCGTGCCGAAGCCGAGCGACACGACGACGACCATCGCGAGCAGCAGGCCCGGGATCGACAGCAGCGCGTCGACGACCCGGCTGATGACCGCGTCGACCACACCGCCGACGGTCGCCGCGATCGTGCCGAGCAGCGTGCCGACGCCGAGGCCGACGAGCACCGCGATGGCCGAGCCGAGCAGCGTCTGCCGCGTGCCCCACACGATCCGCGCCCAGAGGTCGCGGCCGAGGTAGTCGGTGCCGAGCCCGTGCGCCGCGCTCGGCGCCTGGAGGATGCGCGCCGCATCGCCGGCGAGCGGGCCGTAGGGCGTGAGCAGCCCGGGGGCGACGAGCGCGACGACGAGCAGCAGCACGATCGCCGCCGCGATGCCGTCGAGCACCCCGACCCGGCGCAGCAGGCGGCGGGCGGCGGCGCGCGGGCCCCCGCTCTCGTCCGCGCCGAGGGGTGGCGCCTCCGAGGCCGGGTGGGCGGACGAGCCGCCGGGGATCAGGGCGGATGTCGCGCTCATGCGGAGACCTCCTCGCGGACGGTGCGGCGTGCGGCGCGACCGGCGGCGCGGCGCGGACGGGCGGAACGCTCGAGTCGGATCCGCGGGTCGAGCGCCGTGTAGGCCAGGTCGGTGAGCAGGTTCACGGTCAGGTAGGTGGCCGAGACGATGAGCACGATGGCCTCGATCGTCGGGGTGTCCTGGTCGCGCACGCTCGTGTAGGTGAAGTAGCCGAGCCCGGTGCGGTTGAACACCGTCTCGACGATGACGGCGCCGGCGAGCAGGTCGCCGACGATGAGGGCGAGCAGCGTGATCGACGGGATGGCGCCGTTCTTCAGCACGTGGCGGAACAGGATGCCGGTCGGCGACACCCCCTTCGCCGTCAGCACGGTGACGAACGGCTGCCGCCAGGCGTTCGTGAGGCCCTCGGTGAGCACCTGGCTCAGCGCCCCGCTCGACGCGAACGCGAGCGTGATCGCCGGCAGGATCAGCGAGACGAAGCCCTGATCGACGATCGACGACACCCAGCCGAGCCGGAACGAGAACACGACGATGAGCAGGTAGCCGACGAGGAAGCTCGGCGTCGAGATCGAGAGCACCGGCACGGCCCTGGCGAGCTCGCGCAGCGGCTTCCAGGGCGCCGAGGTCGCGAGCAGCGCGATGGCGAACGACAGCACGATCGTGAAGAGCAGGGCGAGCCCGGCCAGGGTCAGCGTCTGCCCGAGCGCCTGCCCGATGAGCTCGGCGACGCTGCGGCCGTTGCTCAGCGAGTAGCCGAGATCGCCGTGCAGCAGCCGTCCCAGGTAGAGCAGGAACTGCACGGCGATCGGCTGGTCGAGCTGGTAGTAGCGGCGCAGGCCGTCGGCGGTCGACTCCGGCAGCGGGTTCACCGGGTTCGCGATCTTGTTCTCGATCGCGTCGCCGGGCAGCACGAACAGGGCGAAGAACGTCAGCGCGTAGACGATGAGCATGACGACGGCGGCCTGGAGCAGGCGCCGCACCACGTACCAGGGCGACAGCACGGCGACCTCAGGCGACGGTCACGGTCGAGAACAGCGGCAGCGCGCCGTCGGTCAGCTGCAGCCCGGTCGTGCCCGGCCGGGTGATGAACACCTGGCTGTCGTCGAGGATCGGCAGCACGTAGGCCTGGTCGACCACGAGGTGCCGCTGCGTCTGCTCGAGCAGCGAGCGGCGCTCCTCCTCGTCGACCGCCACCAGCTGGGCGTCGAGCAGCTGCTGCAGCTTCGCGTCGGAGCCCTTGAGCCCGAGCAGGTCGGAGCCGTCGGTGCTGTAGTACTCGCGGAGGCCCACGGTCGGGTCGGGATGCGGCCAGCCGACCCGGAGGAAGCCGACCTCGGGGTCGCCGAAGGCCTTCGTCCAGTAGCTCGCGTAGTCGAGCGTCTTCAGCTTCAGCTCGATGCCGACCTGCTTGAACTGCGCCTGGATGTTCTGGAACAGCGCGTTCGCGGTGGTGTCGTAGACGTCGATGTAGGTGAGCAGGTGCAGCCGGGTGCCGCCCTTGGTGCGGTAGCCGGCGGAGTCGGTGCCGGTCCAGCCGGCGGCCGTGAGGTGCTGCTCGGCCTGGTCCGGGTCGTAGGAGAAGGCATCCGACACGTCCGTGTAGCCGAACGTCTTCGGCGCGAGCACGCTCGTCGCGGCCGACCAGTTGTCGGTGTAGATCTCCTTGAGGATGGTGTCGCGGTCGATGGCGCGGAACAGCGCCCGGCGCACCTCGATGTCGTCGAGCGGCTTCGTCGTGAGTCGGAGGAACCACTGGTTCGACAGGCCGACGCCGGTGCGCGCGATGACGTCGTAGCCCTCCTTGGCGAGCTTCGTCTCCTCGTGCGGCTCGACGTAGCGCAGCGCCTGCGCCTGGCCGGACTCCAGCGATCCGAGCCGCACGGCGTCGTCCTCGGTGGGGATCCAGATCAGCTGCGCGATCTGCGCGCGGCCCTTCGCCTTCGCGCTCGCCGGGCCCCACGCGTAGTCGTCGCGGCGCTCGAACACGTACTTGCGGGCGTAGTCGGCGGAGACGGAGGCGAACGGCCCCGAGCCGATGAGATTCGTGTAGTCGACCTGCTCGTCGTGCTTCGCGTCGATCGTGGCATCGGCGACGAGCCCGGCGCTCCACGAGGTGAGCACGTCGAGGAACGGGGCGTACGGGGCATCGAGGTGCACCTTCACGGTGCGGGTCGCCGGGTCGGTGGTGACGGCGATCGCCCGGGGGAACTGCGCGTTCGCGGAGACGCCGTTGTCCGGGTCGCCGGAGACCTGCCACTCGAGGTTCTTCTTCACGCTGGCCGCGTCGAGCGCGGTGCCGTCGCTGTAGGTGACGCCGTCGCGGATGACGAAGGCGTAGTCGAGGCCGTCGGCGCTGCGCGTCCAGCTCTCCGCGATCCACGGCTCGAGCTCGAGCGTCTCCGGGTTGCGGTTGAGGAGGCGGTCGGTGAGGTTCTGCACGAGGCCGCGGGTCTGCCAGGTGCCGCTCTCCTGCACCTGCGCGGAGGTCGGGATCTCGGGGTCGACGAACGTCAGCACGCTCGTGCCGCTGCCGCCGGCCGAGCCGGAGGCGCCCTGCGGTGCGCAGCCCGCGAGCAGCAGCGCGGCGGTTCCCGCGCCGATCCCGGAGAGGGTGAGGAAGCTGCGGCGACTGAGCGCCCGGGCGGCGACCGAGTCGAGCGGGGAGGAGGGCATGCTGCAACGCC
The DNA here is from genome assembly GCF_058809295.1 of Schumannella sp. GW821-FHT10F01. Lineage (NCBI taxonomy): Bacteria > Bacillati > Actinomycetota > Actinomycetes > Micrococcales > Microbacteriaceae > Schumannella > Schumannella sp. GW821-FHT10F01. The sequence continues at coordinate 141,428 of NZ_JBXASM010000005.1, read as the reverse complement.
TTTCGCGACGGTGTGCGGGAGCGCGGCGCCGAGCGGACCGCGGTGAGGCGCCAGCCTGGCGGGGTCGGGCGTCCCACGCCACCTCGGCGACGCCGTCTTGCGGAGTGTGACGGCGCATTGCGAAATGCGTCGGCGCGGGTGACACGGCCGCGCACCCCTCCCTAGCGTCGGAGGGCCATGCCCGACTCGCCTGCCTCCGTGCCCACCGTGCCTGCCGCCTCCGCGACCGTCTCCCCGGACGTCGCCACGGCGCCTGCGCATCCGTACTCCCGCGCGTTCCCGGAGCTCGACGCCGCGATCGACGCCGTGCTGGCGGACCTCGCGGGCACGACGGCCCGCCGCGAGCGCGACCGCGAGCTGCTGCACGGCCCGGTGCGCGATCTCGTCGCCGCGGGCTTCGGCGTGCTGCGCGTGCCGGAGGCGGCCGGCGGTCTCGGCGGGTCGCTGCTCGACCTGTTCGAGCGGCTGGTGCGCATCGCCGCCGTCGACCCGAACCTGGCGCACCTGTTCCGCGGCCACGTCGGCTTCGTCGAGCTGCTCCGCATCGCGCCGCCGAGCGACTACGTCGACGAGTGGGACGCCCGGCTCGCCGCGCGCATCCTCGTCGGCAACGCGCAGTCGGAGATCACGACGACCGCCGACCTCGCGTCCGTCGTCGAGCGGACGCCGGAGGGCCTGCGCCTCAGCGGCGTGAAGTACTACACGACCGGGAGCATCTACTCGGACTGGATCCTGCTCTCCGCGCGGCTCGACGGCGAGGAGACCCAGCTCGTGGTCGACGCCAGCCACGAGGGCGTCGTCTCCGTCGACGACTGGGACGGCTTCGGCCAGCCGCTCACCGGCAGCGGCACCACGACCTTCGACCGGGCGCCGGTGCGCGAGCAGGACCTGTTCCCGACCCGCGAGGCGCGCGACGGCGAGGGCGAGTACGTCAGCGGCGTCTACCAGCTCGTGCTGCTCGCGGTGATCGCGGGCATCGGCCGCGCGGCGGTCGACGACACGGTCGCGTTCGTGCGTCCGCGGCGCCGCATCTTCGGCTTCGCCGGCGAGGCGCGGCCGGCGGACGACCCGCTGACCCAGACCGTCGTCGGCCGGGTCAGCTCCGCGGCGGATGCGGCCCGCCGCCTCGTGCTGTCGGCCGCCCGCGACCTCGACGCCGCCCGCGACCGCGTGCAGGAGCTCATCGCCGATCCGACGGTCGGCGACCCGGAGCGCGACGCCGAGCGCGTCGCGCTGCTCCGCGCCGTCGCACTCGACGTGTACCGCGTGCAGCAGATCCTGCCGCCGCTCGTGCTCGACGCGGCCACCGAGCTGTTCGAGGTGGGCGGCGCCAGCGCCACCTCGCGCGGCATCGCGCTCGACCGGCACTGGCGCAACGCGCGCACCCTGTTCACCCACAACCCCGCGCGCCAGCGGGCTCGGCAGATCGGCGAGTGGGAGCTCAACGGCACCTGGACGGGCTGGGGCCGGACCCAGGCTCCCGCGGCGCCGGCATCCGGTCCGACCGACACCGTGCCGACCGACACCGAGGAGACCGTCCGATGAGCAAGCGCCTCATCCTCAACCTGTTCGAGATGAACACGCCCACGCACATCAGCCACGGGCTGTGGCGGCTGCCCGGCAACAACCGGCACCGCTACACCGACATCGAGTTCTGGCAGGAGCTCGCCGTCATCCTCGAGGAGGGCGGCTTCGACGCGGTGTTCCTCGCCGACGTCATCGGCGCCTACGACGTGTACCGCAGCGGCTTCGACGACGCGCTGCGCGAGGGACTCCAGATCCCCAGCAACGACCCGGCCCTCGTCATCCCGGCGATGGCCGCGGTCACGAAGCGGCTCGGCTTCGGCTTCACGTTCTCGACGAGCTACGAGCCGCCGTTCGCGTTCGCGCGCCGGGTCAGCACGCTCGACCACCTCACGCGCGGCCGCGTCGGCTGGAACGTCGTGACGTCGTACCTGCCGAACGCCGCCCGCAACTTCGGGCTCGACGACGAGATCCCGAAGGAGGAGCGCTACGCCCGCGCGGAGGAGTACCTCGAAGTGCTCTACAAGCTGTGGGAGGGCTCGTGGGACGACGACGCCGTGCTGCGCGACGCCGAGAACGGCGTCTACAGCGACCCGGCGAAGGTGCGCCGCATCGACCACGTCGGCGACCACTTCCGGGTCGCGGGACCGCACCTCTCCGAGCCGAGCCCGCAGCGCACGCCGGTCATCTTCCAGGCGACCGCCTCGCCGGAGGGCATCGCCGTCGCCGGGAAGCACGCCGAGGTCGTGTTCACCGGATCGCGCGGCCAGCGGATCGGCGACACCGTGGCCGCCATCCGCCGGGCCGCCGTCGAGAACGGCCGCCGCGCCGAGGACATCAAGGTGCTGACGCAGGCCGCCGTGTTCGTCGCGGAGACCCAGGAGGCGGCGCAGGCGAAGTACGACCTGTACCGTTCGTTCCGCAGCGAGGTCGGCCGCTACATCCACAGCAGCACCGCGTTCGACCCGACCCGGCACCCGCAGGGGATCACCGTCGCCGAGGCGCTCGCCGCGGAGGGCAAGCCCGCCGACACGGTCGCGCCGTTCATCGCCGGCCTGACGCTGGAGCAGTACTCCGACGTGGTCGACGAGGCGTGGAAGCACGTGTTCGTGTCGATCGGCACGCCCGAGACGGTCGCCGACGACATCGAGCGCTGGCTCGACGAGGACGACCTCGACGGCATCAACCTGCGGCAGTACCACTCGTTCGACACGGCCCGCGACTTCGCGGAGCTGGTCACGCCGGTGCTCCGCCGGCGCGGGCGGCTGCCGGAGGCGGAGGCCGCCGACGCTCCGCGGCGCACGTTCCGCGAGCGGCTGTTCGGCGAGTCCGCGCACCTGCCCGAGGCGCATCCCGCCCGCCGCTTCCACGGCGGCGCGAACCTCTAGGGCCCGCCGGCGCGGCGGCCGCGCGCGAGTCAGGACGAGCGGGCCGCGCGCGCCGCGGGGTGCCCCGATCCGGGCGGATCTCCTGAGAAAGGTGCGGGCGGGTGCGCGAGCCGCCAGAATCGGGGTCGGAACGACCGCCCGACGAGGGAGCACCCATGACCGCCGAGACCGTGCCCGCCGGGGCGACCGTCAAGCCGAAGCTCAGCGGAGGCCGTCGCGCGACCGCGGCGCTCGCCGGCGTGCTCGGCTTCCTGCTGCACAGCATCGGCTGGGGGCTCATCGTCATCGCCCTCGGGCTCACGACGATCGTGACCTTCCTCGCGCAGGCGATCCGGTCGTCCGGCTCGTCGAGCGACAGCGAGGCCGTCGGCCGGGTCGTGCGACGGCTCTCGGATGCTGTGAACATCGGCACCGCGCCGCTCATCGTGATGGGCGTCGTCGGCGCCGTGCTCTGGGTGCTGGCCCTGTTCGTGAGCCGCGGCATCCTCCGTCGCGGAGGCCATCATCGGCCCTGGGCGATCACGTGGGCGGGGCTCGGCGTCGCCATCGTCATGTCGCTGATCCTCGGCGCGATCCTCGCCGTCATCGCCTCGATCGTGTCGCAGGTGATCATCGCGAAGGCGACCCGCGACCTCGCCACCGGCAGCGTCGCGAAGGTGCGTCAGGCGCTGCAGCCGCTGCTCGACGCCGGCGCGGTGTTCGGCGTGATCGGCCTCGCGCTCGTGATCGTGATCGGCTGGATCGCGTGGAGCTGGATGGCGCACGCCCTCCGCCCGACCGTGCAGCAGATCGCCGCGAAGGACGCCCGCGACGAGAAGCGCCTCGAGGCCGACCGCAAGCGGCTCGCGAGCGATACCGACCGGCACCAGGACGAGGCTGAGGTCGCCGCGCGCGAGCACGCCGAGGCCGAGCGCGAGGAGCGCGAGCGCCACGAGCGGGCGGATGCGGAGCGGGACGCCGCCGAGCGGGACGCCGCGGAGCGGGACGCCGCACAGCGGCATGCCCCCCCGACGGACGCCGCGGGACCCGCCCGCCCCGTCCCGCCGACCGACCCGACCCCGCCCGCCGAGGATCGAGGAGCCCGCCCGTGAGCGATCCCACCGCGCCGCAGCCGGAGGACGAGCAGCCGCGCAGCTGGGGACAGCAGCCGCCGGCCGAGTCGGCGGACCCGCCGACGCCGGCGGATCAGTCGGCGCCCGCGGACCAGTCGGCGCCCGCAGCGCCGGCCGCAGCGCCGTCGGCGCCCGCGGCCGCCGCTCCCGCCGGGGCCGGGTTCCCCGCCGCGCCGGCAGCACCGGTGCCCGGACAGCCCTCGCCCGGCTACGGCCAGCAGCCCCAGCAGTACGGCCAGCAGCAGTACACGCAGCCGTACGGCCAGCAGCAGCCGTGGCCGCAGCAGCCGCAGCAGCCCTACGGACAGCAGCCGGTCCAGCCCTACGGCCAGCCGGTCCAGCCCGGGCCGGCCCAGCACGCCCCGCAGCAGCAGCCGTACGCCCAGACCGCCCCGCAGCAGTACGGCCAGCAGCAGTACGGCCAGCCCCAGTACCAGCAGCCGCAGTACCAGCCGCAGCAGGCCGGCTTCGTCGCGCCCGGCGCGTACGTGGCACCGATCGCGGCACCGCGGCCTGCGAAGCCGCCCCTGCCGGGCAAGCAGAAGGCGGCGGCGACGCTCGCCGGCGTGCTGCTGTTCCCGGTCATCTCGATCGGCTGGTGGGCCATGGTCGCCGCGGTCGTCGCCGGCGGCACGCTCGCGCTGTTCGATCAGGCCTTCACCGGCGCCGCGAGCGGTGCGGGCGGCGACGTGGTCGGCTCCTGGCAGAGCATCCGCGACGCGCTCGTGCCGATCATCCTCGGCGTGGCCGGCGGCGGCCTCGTGATCTGGGTGCTCGGCATCCTGCTCAGCCGGGTGGTGGTCGGCGCGTCCGGCCACCCGCGCCCGTGGCCCGTCACCTGGCTCGGGCTGCTCATCGCCGCGGTGATCTCGATCGTGCTCGACACGATCGCCTTCTCGGTGATCACCGGCGTCGCCTCGACGGCGGTGGGGATCCATGCGAACTCGCTCACGCCGTCCGACCTCGACAGCCTCGGCGACTTCTTCGGCGCGCTGTTCGCGTGGGGTGCGGGAGCCGCGATCGCGACCGTGATCGCGGGCGTCGTCATCGCCGTCGGCTCGGGGCTGCTCGGCTGGCGGCTCATGGCGTTCGCGTTCCGGGCGGGCGGCGAGCCCGTGCCGATCCCCTCGCCCGCGGATGCCGGACCGGCCTGGGGCGACTCGGCCGTTCGCTGACGGCGAGCGGGACCCCGGCAGCACGCGGCCCGACGCCGGATAGACTTGAGTGCGAGACGCTCAAGTCTCGTCGTGACACGGAGGAACAGTGGCGAACATGCAGGGGGCGCCCTCCAGCCAGGAGGACGCCAAGACCGCCCTGGAGCAGTACGGGATCGACCTGACCGCGGTGGCCCGCAGCGGCAAGCTCGATCCGGTGATCGGACGCGACGCGGAGATCCGCCGCATCTCGCAGGTGCTGACCCGGCGCACGAAGAACAACCCGGTGCTCATCGGCGAGCCCGGCGTCGGCAAGACCGCCGTGGTGGAGGGGCTCGCGCAGCGCATCGTCGCGGGCGACGTCGCCGACTCGCTGAAGGACAAGCAGCTCGTCTCGCTCGACCTGGCCGCCCTCGTCGCCGGCGCGAAGTACCGCGGCGAGTTCGAGGAGCGGCTCAAGGCCGTGCTCAAGGAGATCAACGACTCCGACGGCCAGATCATCACGTTCATCGACGAGCTGCACACGCTGATGGGCGCCGGCGGCGGCGAGGGATCGGTGGCCGCGGCGAACATGCTCAAGCCGATGCTCGCGCGCGGCGAGCTGCGGCTCATCGGCGCCACGACGCTGAACGAGTACCGCGAGTACATCGAGAAGGACGCGGCGCTCGAGCGCCGCTTCCAGCAGGTCTACGTCGGCGAGCCGAGCGTCGAGGACACCGTCGCCATCCTCCGCGGGCTCAAGGAGCGCTACGAGGCGCACCACAAGGTCACGATCGCCGACAGCGCGCTCGTCGCCGCGGCCTCCCTCTCCAGCCGGTACATCACGGCCCGCCAGCTGCCCGACAAGGCGATCGACCTCATCGACGAGGCCGCCAGCCGGCTGAAGATGGAGATCGACTCGTCACCGGTGGAGATCGACGAGCTCAAGCGCGCCGTCGACCGCATGCACATCGAGGAGCTCGCCCTCAAGCGCGAGAAGGACGCCGCGTCGAAGGCGCGGCTCGAGAAGCTCCGCGAGGAGCTCGGTGCCCGAAAGGAGGAGCTCGACGCCCTCGAGCAGCGCTGGGCCGCCGAGAAGCAGTCGCTGCACAGCGTCGGCGACCTCAAGGCGAAGCTCAACGAGGCGCGCATCGACCTCGACCGCGCCATGCGCGAGCAGCGCTACCAGCACGCCTCGCAGCTCAACTACGAGATCATCCCCGAGATCGAGCGGCGGCTCGAGGAGGCCGAGAAGCAGGAGCAGTCCGGCCCGCGCATGGTCAGCGACCAGGTGACGGACGAGGACATCGCCGCGGTCGTCGCCGCCTGGACCGGCATCCCGGTCGCGAAGCTGAAGCAGGGCGAGACGGAGAAGCTGCTGCACCTCGAGCAGGAGCTCGGCAAGCGGCTGATCGGCCAGAAGGATGCCGTGCGCGCGGTCTCGGAGGCGGTGCGCCGCACGCGGGCCGGCATCTCCGATCCCGACCGGCCCACCGGGTCGTTCCTGTTCCTCGGCCCGACCGGCGTCGGGAAGACGGAGCTCGCGAAGGCGCTCGCCGAGTACCTGTTCGACGACGAGAAGGCGCTCGTGCGCATCGACATGTCGGAGTACGGCGAGAAGTTCGCCGTCTCGCGGCTCGTCGGCGCCCCTCCCGGCTACATCGGCTACGAGCAGGGCGGGCAGCTCACCGAGCTCGTGCGCCGGCGTCCCTACTCGGTCGTGCTGCTCGACGAGGTCGAGAAGGCGCATCCGGAGGTCTTCGACCTGCTGCTGCAGGTGCTCGACGACGGGCGGCTCACCGACGGCCAGGGCCGCACGGTCGACTTCCGCAACACGATCCTCATCCTCACCTCGAACCTCGGCAGCCAGTTCCTCGTCGACCAGTCGATGAGCTGGGACGAGAAGAAGGCCGCGGTCGACGAGCTCGTGCAGCGCTCGTTCAAGCCGGAGTTCGTGAACCGGCTCGACGACATCGTCGTGTTCTCGCCGCTGACGAGCGAGGACCTCGGGCAGATCGTGTCGCTGTACGTCGACCGGCTGGAGCGGCGGCTGTCGCAGCGGCGGCTCAACCTCGCGGTTACGCCGAGCGCCCGCGGCTGGCTGGCGGAGCGCGGCTACGACCCGATCTACGGCGCCCGGCCGCTGCGCCGTCTCATGCAGCACGAGATCGACGACCGCCTCGCGAAGGCGCTCATCGGCGGCGAGATCGCCGACGGCGACACCGTGCGCGTGGATGTGGACGTGACGGGCGACGACCTCGTGGTGACGCGGATGGAGACCATCCCGGTCGAGTGACGGTCGCGAACCCGATTGGCTGAGGAGGCGCGTTAGCGCCGTCTCCAAGCCTCAGGTCTGCAATCGTGAGGCTTCGAGACAGGCCGCAGACGGCCTTCCTCAGCCATCGGCGTCCGCCGGCGCCCAGCCGAGCGGGCGGGCGGCCGACCAGGTCGCGAGCGCCAGCACGACCGCGAGCGGCACCGGCAGCAGCAGCAGCAGCCCGCGCGACACCTCGGCGCCGGCGATCCCGACGACGACCACCACGGCGATCGCCGCGACGAAGCCGAGCGGACGCCGCGCGACCAGATGCAGTCCGGTCGCGAGCCCCTGCACCCCACGCGGCGCTGACGCCGGCAGCTCGATCCGGAGGCCCAGCACAGCGAGACCTCCGAGCAGGAGCAGCACGGTCGCGGCGCCCGCGACGGCCACGGAGACGAGCATCCCCGCCGGTGCCCCGGCCGCGACCGCGACGATTCCGGCGAGCGCGAGCTCCGCGGCGACCGCGGCGGGCCAGAGCGCGGCCCAGCCGGCGCGGGCCGCGCGGGGCAGCATCCGGATGCCGGCGCCGACCGTCGGCTCCCGGCCCGCAAGCGCATCCGTGGCCACCGCGATGATCGCGGCGAGCAGGGGCGCCGCGGCGAGGGCGGCCACCGGCAGCACGACCGGTCCGAGCACCGCGCCGAGCGCGAGCAGCGCCAGCATCCCCGCGTCCGCGAGCGCGCCGGCGAGCGTGAGCGCCGGCAGCGCGTCCCAGAGCCGGCGCAGCAGCAGCCCCGCTCCGCCGTCTGCCGGGTCGTCCGCCACGCCGGCATCCGCCGCGGACGTGCCGACCGGGATCGCGCCGACCCGGCCGGCCGGAACCGCGCTCATCCGCGGATCCCGCTCGACGCGATCGACTCCACGAACGCGCGCTGGAACACCAGGAAGATCACGAGCACCGGCAGCACGACGAGCGTGATGCCCGCGAACACGACCGTCGCCGGCCCGCCGCCCTGGTTCGCCGACAGGGTGACGAGGCCGAGCGGCAGCGTCATGTTGTCCTGCGAGCTGATGAAGATCAGCGGGTTGAAGTAGTCGTTCCACGACGCCTGGAACCCGAGGATGATCAGCGCCGCGATCGCCGGGCTGGAGAGCGGCACGAGCATGCGGAACAGGATCCAGCCGTGTCCGGCGCCGTCGATCCGCGCCGCCTCGTCGAGGTCGCGCGGGATCGTGTTGAAGTACTGCCGCAGGAAGAAGATCGCGAACACGTTCACGAGCGCGGGCAGCCAGAGCGCGGTCAGCGTGTCGACCAGGCCGAGGTTGCGCATGATGATGAACACCGGGATGACGGTCAGCTGCCCCGGCACCATGAGGGCGGCGAGCAGCGCGACGAAGATCGGCTCCCGGCCGCGGAACCGGATGCGCGAGAACCCGTACGCGGCGAGGATGCTCGTCAGCAGCGACCCGCCGGTGGCGATGCACGCGACGATGAGGCTGTTCAGCGCCATCCGCCCGATCGGGATCAGGTCGAACAGGTCCTGGAAGTTCTGCAGCGAGAACGGCACCGGCACGAATGACGGCGGCAGCGCGAACGCGGAGATGTTCTCGGTGAGGCTCTGCGCGACCAGCCAGACGAGGGGCGCCACCATGAGCGCGCCGACGACGAACAGCACGAGCGAGAGCAGCACGCGGCCGGGCCGGAGCCGGACGCGCGGACGGGAGCGGATGCCGGAGGCGCTCACGACTGGTGCACCCATCGCCGCGATCCCCAGAACTGCAGCACCGTCACGCCCATGATGACCACGAAGACCAGCAGCGCGATCGCCGAGGCGTAGCCGACGTCGAAGTTCTGGAAGCCGGTGCGGTAGAGGTACATGACGATCGACATGGTCGAGTCGTCCGGCCCGCCGCCGGTGATGATCTGCATCGGGTCGAAGATCTGGAACGCGCCGATGAACGTGATCACGGTCGCGAAGAACAGCGTCGGCGACATGAGCGGCAGTGTGACGTTCCAGAACACCTGCGGCCCGGTGGCGCCGTCGGTGCGCGCCGCCTCCAGCAGCTCCTTCGGCACGGTCTGCAGGCCGGCCAGCACGATGATGAACGTGTAGCCGATCGTGTGCCACCAGTCGATGCCGATGATGGCGACGAGCGACCAGCCCGGCTCGGTGAACCAGTTCGGCAGGGTGATGCCGGCGCCGTTCGCGTAGTACGCCAGGTAGCCGAAGCCGGGGTCGAGCACGTACTTCCAGAGCAGTGAGACGGCGGCCCAGGAGATGAGGAACGGGAAGAAGATCGTGGCGCGGACGAAGTAGTTCAGCACCCTGTTCAGCGCGCGGTTCACCGCGATCGCCAGGAGCAGCGCGCCGGCGAGATGCGTCACGACCGACGCGAACGCGAAGGCGAAGGTCGTGCCGAGCACCTGCAGCAGCAGGGGGTCAGTGAACAGCCGCACGAAGTTGTCGAATCCGACCGGCTCGGCGGGTGTCAGCAGGTCCCACTTGAAGAACGCGAGCGCCATCGCGGCGATGAACGGGATGGCGACGAAGAGCAGGAACAGCAGCAGCGCCGGCGAGATGAACAGGTAGCCGACCCAGCCCGGCTGTCGCGGGCCGCGGCCCCGGGGCGCGTCGCCCCGGGAGCCGCGGATGGTGCTGGGGATCGCGAGCGCGGTGTCCGCGGTCACAGCAGCCCGTTCAGCTTGTCTTCGAGCGCCGCGAATCCGGGCCCGGCCTTCACGCTGCCCGTGAGGATGCGCAGCCAGGTCTCCTCCACCGCGTTCGCGATCTCGGCACCGCGATCGGGCGAGGGGATCGCGGTCGCGTAGGAGGCCGCCTGGTAGAGCAGCTCGGTGCCCTTCGGCGCGCCGTTCAGGAACACGTCGTCGAGCGCGACGGACTGCCGGGCCGGGATGTTGCCGCCGCCGACCTTCGCGAAGTCGATGGCCGCCTGCTTCGTCGTCATGTACTCGACGAACTTCCACGCGTCGTCCTTCACCTTCGACGACGACAGGATCGGGTAGGTGTCCCATCCGATCGGGGTGCCGTTCTTGACCTTCTTCGCGGTCTTGATGATCTGCACCTTGTCGACGATCTTCAGCCGCAGCATGTCGAGCGTGACCCAGCGGCCGCCGCCCATCATGGCGAGCGTGCCCTTGGCGAGCTGGGTCGGCGCATCGAACGTGCCGCCCGGCTTCGGCGAGTAGCCGCGGTCGATCATCTCCTTGCAGAACTCGACCGCCTCGATGGCGGCATCCGTGTTGATCGTGACCTTCTTCCAGTCCTCGTCGAAGGTGCTGGCGCCGTTCGAGAACAGCCACGGCATGATGTCGACGAACTGCGACGAGCCGAACGGCAGGATGTAGGCGCCCTGCTTCTTGACCTTCTCGGCCGCGTCGCGGAAGTCGTCCCAGGTCCAGTCGTCGGTGCCGGGCAGCTCGGCGCCCGCCTTCGCGAACACCTCCGTGTTGGCGTAGAAGCAGACCGTGTTGAAGCCGCCGGGCATGTAGAACGTGGTGTCGCCCGGGTTGCCGTAGCGGTCGGAGAACGCCTTGTAGGTCGGGTCGATGTCGGCGTAGTACTCGTCGATCGCGTCCTTGCTCTTGGCGATGTAGGAGTCGAGGGGCGTGACGAGCTTCTTCGAGCGGAAGATGCCGAGGCCCTCCGTCGCGATGTCGATGACGTCGGGGGCGGAGCCGCCGGCGATGCGGGTCGAGACGGTGTTCGCGAACTCGGCCCAGCTCTTCGCGGGGATGCCCTGCGGCACGAAGTCGATCTCCGGGTTCTCCTTGACGAAGCCGGCGTACTGCGCGGCGACCGCCTTCTGGCCGGTGGCGTTGCCGTAGAACACGAAGGTGAGCTTGGAGCCGCCGCTGCCGCCGCCCGGGCTCGAGCAGGCCGCGAGCGCGCCGAGCGCGAGTCCGGCGGTGCCGAACTGGAGCAGGCTGCGCCGGGTGAGGGTGGGCACGGACGAGGACACGGGCCGGGTGGGAGCCATGGAGAGCGCCTTTCGCATCGTTGCGGTTCGGGGTGCAGGGGTCGGCCGGACAATCTGAAACCGATTCCAAGAAAGTTAGGCGCGTCCGGACGCAGTGTCAACGGGGGTCGGCGCCGTTCGGCACGGATACAGGAGTCAGATCGCGGAAATCCGGCACATTGCACCTGAAATCGATTCCTGCAAAGCTGGTCACGACGAGGAGGTCTCCATGACGAACGCGCCCTTCGAGCGCACCAACCCGATCCCCGCCGATGCGCAGCAGGCCGCATTCCCGCTCGGCGGGATCGGCACCGGCAACGTGTCGCTCGGCGCCCGCGGCGAGCTGCGCGACTGGGAGCTGCAGAATCTGCCGGACAAGGGGCGGCTCAACCCGTTCACGTTCTTCGCGATCTCCGCGCAGCCTGCGGGCGGCGACCGGATCACGCGCGTGCTCGAGTCGCGCCTGCGGGGCCGCCACGAGTACGAGTCCGGGTACGGCTGGGAGCAGGTCGGCGGCCTGCCGCGGCTCGAGGAGTCGGAGCTGCGCGGCGAGTACCCGCTGGCGCGCATCGACTTCCAGGACTCGACGCTGCCGGTGCAGGTGGCGCTGGAGGCGTTCACCCCGCTCGTGCCGCTCGACGCCGACGCGTCCGGCATCCCGGCGGCCGTGCTCCGCTACCGCGTCTCCAACCCCGGCGCCGTGCCGGTCGACGTGACCATCGCGGGCTCGCTCACGCACCTCGCCGGTCGCGAGACCGGGGCGGGGCAGCTGCGCGCGCGGCAGACCGTCGCGTGGCGCGAGTCCGCGGGGCTGCGCGGACTCGACTTCGGCACCGAGCTGCCGGACGACGACTTCGGCTACGGCACGCTCTCGCTCGTGACGACGGACACCTCGATCACCGCGAAACCGCACTGGGTCGTGAGCCCCTGGCCGGACGGCACCCAGATCTTCTGGAACGAGCTGACCGCCGACGGCCGGCTGGCGCCGGAGGAGCATCCGATCTCCACCGAGTCGCTCGACCTGTTCAGCATCGACGAGGGCGGCACGGCGCTCGACCACCTGCCGCGGCACCGCACGGGGTCGCTCGGCATCGTGCACGAGCTCGCCCCCGGCGAGACGCGCGACTTCGAGTTCGTGCTCGCCTGGAGCTTCCCGAACCGCCACCGCTCGTGGTTCAGCGGCAACATCGGGGTCGACTCGCCGAACGACGGCGAGGTCGTGCGCAACCACTACGCCACCCGCTTCGCCGACGCCTGGGATGCGGCCGAGCTGCTCGTCGCCGAGCTGCCGGAGCTCGAGGCCGCGACGCGCACCTTCGTCGACACGCTCTACGGCGGCTCGCTCGACCCGGTCGTGGCGGATGCGACGGGCGCGACGCTCGCGACCCTCCGCTCGACGACCTGCTTCCGCATCGGCGAGGAGGGGCACTTCCTCGCCTGGGAGGGCTCGTTCGACCACGCCGGCAGCTGCTTCGGCACCTGCACGCACGTCTGGAGCTACGCGCAGAGCGTCGCCTGGCTGTTCCCGGAGCTCGAGCGCAGCGCGCGCCGCAACGAGTTCGTGAACGAGACGGATGCCGCCGGCGCGCAGAAGTTCCGCACGGCGACGATCTTCGGCGGCGCGCCCTGGGCGATGGGTCCGGCGGTCGACGGCCAGCTCGGCACGCTGCTGCGGCTGCACCGCGAGTGGCGGTTCAGCGGCGACGACGCGTTCCTGCGGGACTGCTGGCCGGCGGCGGTGCGCACCATCGAGTACGCCCTGCGCGAGTGGGACTCCGACGGCGACGGCGTGCTCGACGGCAAGATGCACAACACCTACGACATCGAGTTCTGGGGCGTCGAGCCGCTCGCGAACGGGTTCCTGCTCGCGGCGCTCCACGCCGGCGCGCGGATGGCGGACCATCTCGGGGAGCCGGACCGTGCGGCCGCCTGGCGCGCGGCCGCCGAGCGCGGCGCGGCGGCGGTCGACGCCGAGCTCTGGACCGGCGAGTACTACCGGCAGGTGATCGGCGACCTCGACGAGCACCGCTACCAGTACGGCGACGGCGTGCTCAGCGACCAGCTGCTCGGCCAGTTCCACGCACACGTGAACGGCCTCGGCTGGATCCTGCCGGAGGAGCACGCGAGGGCCTCGGCGGCCTCCGTGTTCAAGTACAACTTCCGGTCGGACCTGACCCTGCACGAGAGCACGCAGCGCACCTACGCGCTGAACGACGAGGGCGGGCTGCTCCTCGCGAGCTGGCCGCACGGCGGGCGCCCGCGCATCCCGTTCATCTACTCGGACGAGGTCTGGACCGGCATCGAGTACCAGGTCGCGACGCAGCTGGTCTACGCCGGACTGGTCGACGAGGCGCTCACGATCGTGCGGACGCTGCGCGCCCGGCACACGGGCTGGGCCCGCAGCCCGTGGAACGAGATCGAGTGCGGCAACCACTACGCCAGATCGATGGCGAGCTGGGGCGTGCTGCTGGCCCTCACGGGCGTGCAGTACGACGCCCCGGCGCGCACGCTCGCGTTCGATCCGGCCGTGGAAGGTCCGCTCACCGCGATCTTCACGACCGGCACCGGCTGGGGCCGGGTCGAGATCGACGGCGGGTCGGTGACGCTCGCGGTGCTCGGCGGCCGGGTCGAGGTCGACGACCTGGTGCTGCGCGGCCGGTCGCTCGGCCCGGTGTCGGCGGCCGCCGGGGAGTCCCGCTCCGCCGGCTGAGTGCGGCTCCGCCGGCTGAGGAAGGCCGTCCACGGCCTGTCTCGAAGCCTCACGCTCGCAGGCCTGAGGCTTCGAGACGGGCCCAGCGGCCCTCCTCAGCCAGCGGGTCGCTCAGGGATCCGGAGGCGTCACCCGCCCGATCGCGGCACCGCGCCCGTTCCTGCGTGCACCTCCAGGTCGTCCGCGCTCGGAGTCCTCGGACGCCGGGCCGTCGGGCGGTCGAGGTAGAACAGCGACGTCGAGGCGATGTCGTCGCGCAGGGGCAGGTAGCGGAAGCCGCTGCGCCATCCGAGCGCCTGGATGTCGACGGAGAGGCGGGTGGTGAAGAAGATCGGGTCGAGCAGGTGCCAGCGGTACATGCCGAAGCGCTGCTGGCTGACGTAGAGCCCGTCCGGCCGGATCACCTGCGGCATGCCGAGGTACGGCGTCGAGTAGCGGGTGTAGCCCTCGCCGGGCACGTCGAAGTTCCAGGCGCCGCCGAAGTAGTCCTCGGTGCCGGTGCCGCAGATGGTCGGGAACTCGCGGTCGTCGTCGAGGTAGAACTTGATCTCGCCCTCGCCCCACCAGCCGTTCGAGTTGGCGCCCCAGGCCAGGTACGTGCCCACGTACTGGCCGGCACCCTCGATGCCGTCGAGCAGCACGTGCGGCGTGCGGTCCTCCAGCGGGGCGCTCCGGCGCCACTGCGCATGCAGGTAGCCGTCCTGCGAGTAGTCGCCGCCGACTTCGTAGGTCACCTGGTAGTAGACCCGCACGTCGACGGGCGAGACGTTCTCGAGCGTGAGCCGTGCGCTCCGGCGGAACGGCATCGGCCAGTACGAGTTGAAGCCGCCGTTCGGGTTGGCCGCGATCGGCTGCGAGTCGACCTGGGCGAAGACGCCCCAGCCGTTGCAGAAGAAGTCGCCGTACGGCACCTCGATCGCGGGCTCGTCGGCGCCGTCCCAGTACGCGCGCAGCAGCAGCGTGCGCCAGTTGTCGACGTGGGTCGTGATCCAGAGGTGGGTGATGCGGCCGGGACCGTCGATGGCGGCGAGCTCGAACGTCTCGCCGGCCTTCACGTCGACGCTCGGCGAGATCTTCCAGCCCGGCCCGAGGTCGCGGGCGTTCTCGGCCCCCGTCCCCTCGGTCGCCCTCGCGCCGCCGCCGACGGCGCCGTCGGGGTTCTCGGGGCTGATGGACCGCGTCTGCAGCGGCCGCAGACGCGAGGCTGAGGCCAGATCGGGGAACGTCATCGTCGGATCACCGTGCTTCCTCGGTCGCTCCGCGACGGCCGTCGGCGCGGATTCCTGAAACCGATTTCGTCACAGTAGGGTATCCAGATCGGCTCGGCAACGGCGTGCCGGGGCGCGGGCGGCATCCGGCCCGGGAGGGAGGATCGCGCGACATGGCGACGATCTACGAGGTCGCGGCCCGCGCCGGCGTCTCCCCCGCGACGGTCTCCCGCGTGTTCAACGGGGTCCGGGTCTCGGAGGCGAAGGTGCGGCTCGTCCGCGCCGCCGCCGAGGAGCTCGGCTTCACCCCGAACCGCACCGCCCGCACGCTGCGGCGGCAGAACTCCGAGGTGATCGCGCTCGTCATCCCGGATATCGAGAACCCCTACTTCACGGAGCTCGCGCGAGGCGTCGAGGACGTCGCGCAGGAGGCCGGCTACTCGGTCGTGCTGTGCAACAGCGACGACCAGGAGAGCAAGGAGGCGACCTACCTCCGCATCGCGATCAGCGAGAACATGGCGGGCGTCATCATCGCCCCGGCGGGCGGCGCGACCGAGCTCGACGAGCTGCTCGCGCGCGGCCGCCCGGTGGTCGCGGTCGACCGCAGCACGGGCTTCGACATCGACGGCGTCGTCATGTCGAACCGCGCGGCGGGCCGGGATGCCGCGGCCGCGCTGGTCGACGCGGGCTATCGGCGGATCGCCTGCCTCACCGGCCCGTCCGAGACGGAGACGGCCCGGGAGCGCGCGGACGGCTGGCGCGACCTGCTGCGCGAGCGCGGGCTCGACGCGGGGGCCGACGCGTACCTGCGGTACTCGACCTTCCGGGTCGACGGCGGGCGCTCCACGATGGAGGAGCTGCTCGCACTGCCGGAGCCGCCGGACGCCGTGGTCGCCGGCAACAACATGCTCGGCGTCGGCGCCCTGCAGGTGCTCACCGAGCATGACCTCACCCCGCCGCGCTTCGGCGTCGCAGTGGTCGGCGGGCTGCCGTTCACGACGCTGTCGCCGGATGTGGTGACGGTCGTCCGGCTGCCCGCGCGCCAGATGGGCACGACCGCGGCGCGGATGCTCATCGAGCGGATCGGCGGCGACGCCCAGCCCGCCCGCACGGTGGTGCTGCGCAACCGCCTGATGCCGGCGCTCCCGCGCGGGTCGGTCGCCGTCGCGGCGCCGGATCCCGACGCGGTCTGAGCCTCCGAGGCGGATCGGCGCGACGCATCCCGATTGCGCATGAAATCGATTTCTGACACAGTGGCCGCAGATCGAGGAGGATCGCATGACCCAGTACGCCGTCCCGGCCGCCCCCACCCGCCCGACCGCCGAGCCCCGCACCGCCTGGCTGATCGCGAGCGGCGATCTGCGCGAGTCGGCGAACCGCGCGGGCTGGTCGACGCAGGAGCAGCTGGAGCGCGACGTCGTGGGCGTGATCGAGGCGCTCGGCTGGAGCGTCCGCCGCGCGAACGGCATCGATCCGGACACCGGACACGGCTTCATCTCGAGCCAGCGCATGGGGCTCGAGGTCTTCAAGGGCATCCCCGAGGACGCGCCGCTCATCGTCGCGGAGGCGGTCTGGCAGTACAGCCACCACGTGCTCGCCGGCCTCCGCAGCCACCGCGGCCCGATCCTGACCGTCGCGAACTTCGCGGGGGACTGGCCGGGACTCGTCGGCCTCCTCGGCCTCAACGCGGGGCTGACGAAGATGGGGCGCGACTACTCCACCATCTGGAGCGTCGACTTCGCCGACGACTGGGCGCGCGACGGCCTGCGCACCTGGATCGAGACGGGCGCCATCCCCCACGACGCGTCGCACGTGCGCGACCTCGGCGCCCTGCCCGAGACCGACGAGCGGGCGCTCGGCGAGGCGCTCGCCGATCAGCTGCGCGTCGACAAGGCCATCATCGGCGTGTTCGACGAGGGCTGCATGGGCATGTACAACGCGATCTTCGACGACGAGCTGATCAACCCGCTCGGCATCTACAAGGAGCGGCTCTCGCAGAGCGCGCTGTGGGCGGAGATGCAGACGGTGACGGATGCCGAGGCCGACGCCGTCGGCGACTGGATCCGCGCGAAGGGCATGACCTTCCGGCTCGGCACGGACGAGGCGACGGAGCTGACGGAGGCGCAGCTGCGCTGGCAGTTCAAGATGTACGTCGCGGTGCTGCGCATCGCCGACGACTTCGGGCTCGACGCCGCCGGCATCCAGTACCAGCAGGGCCTCAAGGATCTCTCTCCGGCGTCCGACCTCGCCGAGGGCATCCTCAACAACGTCGACCGGCCGCCGGTGACCTCCCGCGACGGGTCGCGCGTGCTGCACGAGGGCGCGGCCTTCCCGCACTTCAACGAGGCGGACGAGGGCGTCGCCGTCGACGCGCTCGTGACGAACCGGCTCTGGACGGCGATGGGGCTCGACCCCGCGACCACCCTCCACGACGTGCGCTGGGGCGAGGACTACGACGGCCAGTTCGTCTGGGTGCTCGAGATCTCCGGCTCCGTGCCGCCGTCGCACTTCGCCGAGGGCTACGCGGGCGCCGTCGGCTGGCGGCAGGACCCGGTGTTCTTCCCGGCCGGCGGCTCGACGATCAAGGGCGTCTCGAAGCCCGGCGAGGTCGTCTGGTCGCGGGTGTTCATCATGGACGGCCGCCTCCACGTCGACCTCGGGCGGGCGACCGCGCTCGAGCTGCCGGCCGAGGAGACCGAGCGGCGCTGGCAGGCGACGAACCCCGAGTGGCCGATGATGCACGCCGTGCTCCACGGCGTCACGCGCGACCAGTTCATGGCCCGCCACCGCGCGAACCACCTCAACGTCGCCTACGCGCCGGATGCCGACACCGCGGACCGCGCCCTGCTCGCGAAGGCCGCGCTGTTCGCCCGCCTCGGCGTCGAGGTGCACCTCTGCGGCGTCGAGCTCTGAGCCCGGACGAGCTCTGAGCGGCGCCCCGCGCGGCCACGGCCTTCGTGGAGGGGCCGCGCCTAGGCTCGGATCGTGAGCCGTCCTCTGCGCCCGCTGGTCGTCTACGTCGCGTCCGAGCCGACCGCCGGCCGCACCGAGGCGGAGTCCGTCGAGGTGCTGGCGGAGGGCATCCGCCGCGCCCGTCCGACGGCGGAGGTGCGCGTGCTCTCCGACGTCAGGGTGCCGGCGACCGCCGATGCCGCGCTCCGCGAGGCGCTGCCGACCGCCGGCCTGCTCGTGCTCGGCGCCGAGCGGATCGACGCCGCGACCGGGCAGGGCGCATGGATCGTCGCGCTCGCGCGCCGCGCCGCCGAGCGCGGGCTGCCCGTGCTCGCCGTCTCGCCGGAGCGCATGGTCGACCCCGGCGCGCTCGCCGGCTACGGCGTCACCGGGGTCGCGGCCGATGCCGAGCTCGAGTCCGCCGTCGCGCAGACCGCGCCCCGCCGCGCACCCGGCTCGGTGCTGCCGGTCGAGCCGACGCCGCACTTCCACTTCCTCCGCACGCCGCGCCTACGGTGGTGGCGGCCGCTCGTGGGCATCGTCGCGATGGCCGCGGCGTTCCTGCTGCTCAGCGTGGTCGTCAGCCTGCCGGCCCTGTTCTTCGACCTCGGCACCGGGCGCACCCAGCCGGAGGACTACCTCGGCGGGAAGGTCACGCTGACGCCGGCGCTGTTCCTGGCCAACAACCTCTCGCTCGCGGCGCTCATCCCGGCCGCGCTGCTGATCCAGTGGGCCGTCTACCGGCAGCGCCCGAAGTGGCTCAGCTCGGTCGAGGGCGGGTTCCGCTGGCGCTGGATGGGCCTCACCGCGCTCGTCATCGTGCCGATCATGGTGCTGTTCCTCGTCGGCGACCTGATCCTCGAGGGCGGCGCCGCGATCGGCCGGCTGTCGCCCGACGCCTGGATCCTGCTCGCGATCGTGCTGCTCACGACGCCGCTGCAGTCGGCGGGCGAGGAGTACGCGTTCCGCGGCTTCCTGCTCCGCTCGGTCGCGGCGTGGATCCCGAACCGGGCCGCGGGCTTCGCCGTCGGCGCCGTCGTGTCGAGCGCGCTGTTCATGCTGGCCCACAACGCGGGCGACATCTGGCTCAACACCTTCTACTTCTCGCTCGGGCTGGTGCTCTCCGTGATCGCGTGGCGCACCGGCGGGCTGGAGGCGGGCGTGCTGATCCACGCGGTCAACAACACGGTGATCTTCGTGCCGACCGTGCTGTGGGGCGACATCTCCGGCACGTTCGACCGGCAGGCGGGCAGCGCGAGCCCGATCGCGCTGATCGGGCTCGTCGTGTTCGCCGGCATCGCGGTCGCCGTGGAGTTCCTGGCCCGCCGCCGCGTGCGACGGCTCGGACCGCCGGCGCTCGTCCCGGCGCCGGTGAGGGGCCTCGGGCGGCCGTAGCGGGCGCCGGCGAACCCCGGTCTACCGCAGCAGCGGGAGCACCTCGGCGCCGAGCCGGGCGACCAGTCCGTCGAGGTCCGGCTCATCGCCCGTCGGCTGCAGGATGACCGTGCTCGCGCCGGCCTCCTCGAGCGCGCGCACGCCCGCCGCGATCTCCTCGGCGGATCCGCCCACCGCGCCGCCCCGTCCGTCGCCGTCGCCGAACGAGCTCCAGATCCGCAGCTCGCGCTCGGCCCGCTCGGCGGCATCCGGTCCCGTCGCGACCACGAGCGAGACGACGACCGGGAACTCGTCCGGGGCGCCGCCGTCGCGGGCGTGCCCGATGGCGGCCCGGATCTCGCCGAGGGAGGCGCCGGAGCCGATGAGGAGCCCGTCGCCGAGTTCGCCGACCGTGCGCAGCGTGCGCGGCCGGCCGCCGCCGATCATCACCGGCACGCGCTCCGCCGGCGGCCAGCCGAGCTTCACGTCGTCGAGGTGCACGTACCGGCCGTCCGTCGTCACGGTCTCGCCGTCGAGCAGCGCGCGCAGGGCGGTCGCGTACTCGCGCAGCAGGGTCAGGGGCGCCTCAGCGCGCACGCCGACCTGCCCCATCCAGTCGAGCACGCCGTGGCCGATGCCGCCGATGAGCCGGCCGGGGGCTGCACCCCCGAGCGTCGCGAGCTCCATCGCGGTGAGGGCCACGTTCCGCAGCGGCACGGGCATGAGGCCGATGCCGAGCGTGATCCGCTCGGTGGCCGCGAGCGCCAAGCCCGCCGCGGCGATCGCGCTGTGGTCGAAGCAGTCCTCCCACACCCACAGGTCGTCGAAGCCGGCGGCCTCCACCTGCCGGGCGAGCGGCGTCAGCGTCGACGGGGACATGGTGGGCAGGAACACGAAGCCGAGCCGAGGGGTCATGCCCTCAGCCTGCCCGGCACCGCCCACATCCGTCGAGGGGTCGCGGGTCGACGCCACGGGACGAGCCCGTACGTCGATTCGCGACCCCTCGACGGGATGCAACGGAGCGGATCAGGCCAGCGCGGGGATGACCTCGCGCTCGAACAGCTCGAGCCCCGAGCGGTCGTAGGCCGCCTCCGGGAAGTAGTGGATGAAGTAGCCGGCGCCGAGCGCCTCCGTCTTCTTCAGCTTCTCGATCACCTGCTCCGGGGTGCCGACGCCGGCGGCGTCGCCGTTGCGGTACTCGGCCATGAAGCCCTCGGTGCGGTCGCCGAGGTACGGCTTCACGCGGGCCTCGATGGCGTCGAGGCGGTCCGCGACCTCCTTCTCGGTCTCGCCGATGACGGTGTTGAAGTTCGTGCTCCGCACGATCGCGTCGAAGTCGGTGCCGACGTCGGCGCAGTGCTGCCGCAGCAGTTCGCTCTTGTGCTGGAACGTCTCCGGGTCGCCGCCGAAGTTCGTGTACTGGGCGTACTTCGCCGCGATCTTCAGCGTCACCTTCTCGCCGCCGCCGGCGATCCACAGCGGGATGCCGTGGTCGTGCCCGCCGACCGACTGCAGCGGCTGCGGGTGGAACAGCGCGCCGTCGGTCTGGTAGTGCTTGCCCTCGAACGTCGAGGTGCCGGTCTCCCACGCCTGCTTCATGATCTGCACGCCCTCGTCGAGGCGGCGCAGGCGGTCGCCGGCCGACGGGAACCCGTAGCCGTAGGCCTTCCACTCGTGCTCGTACCAGCCGCCGCCGATGCCCATCTCGGCGCGGCCGCCGGAGATGATGTCGACCGTCGTCGCGACCTTCGCGAGGTAGGCCGGGGGCCGGTAGCTCATGCAGGTGCACATCTGGCCGAGGCGGATCCGGTCGGTCACGGCGCCGAACGCGGACATCAGCGTCCAGGCCTCGTGCGTCGCCTGATCGCTGGGGATCGGCACGGTGTGGAAGTGGTCGTAGACCCAGAGGGACTCCCAGGCGCCGGCGTCGGCGTGCTGGGCGAGGTCCTTCATGGTCTGCCAGTGGTCCGCCGGGTCGATGTCGACCAGATCGTGCCGCCAGCCCTGGGGGATGAAGATTCCGAAGCGCATGGTTCGGACGCTACTCGCGATTGAAACGTTTCTGCCGGGTCGTTCGGCGAACGTTCACGTGGGACCCGTGCACCCGGCCGACCGAATCGCATCTGCGGGGGATTGCTTCCCTCGCAGGGCCGGGATGCGCAGCGGGATGCTCGCGGATCAGCGTCCGACGGCGGCGTCCTCCGCGCGCATCCGGATGATCTGCAGGATGAGCTGCTCCGGGAACGCCTGCGACCAGGGGATCTGCACGGTGCCCTTCGCCGTCTCGTAGCCGGCCAGTTGGTCGGCGAGCACGACCGGGATCCGCTCGCCGAGCGGGTAGAGCGAGAAGTGCTTCGACCAGCCGGCGAAGTAGACCATCCGCTTGCCTGCCAGCTTGTAGGTCGGGATCTGGTAGCTGATCGACTCGGTCGCCGTCGGCACGGAGTCGAGGATGAGCGCGCGCAGCCGGTCGAGGGTCGCGCGCTGGTCGCCCGCGAAGGCGGAGAGGTACTCGTCGACGTCGGCGGCGGTCATGCCGTCAGTATGGCCGCGGGGGCGGGGGCTTCGACAGGCTCAGCCATCCGAAGCCGGCGGCTCAGCCATCCGAAGCCGGCGGCTCAGTCGGCCGCGGGCGCGCTCTCCTCCGACAGCGAGTCGCGCACCTGCTTGCGCAGCACCTTGCCGATCTGCGACTTCGGCAGCTCGTCGCGGATGACGACGCGGCGCGGCACCTTGTACGCGGCGAGGGACTCGCGGGCGCGGGCGCGCAGTGCCTCCTCGTCGACGGTGCGGCCGGGGGCCGGCACGACGACCGCGACGACGTCCTCGCCGTTGCGCTCGCTCGGCATGCCGACCACCGCCACGTCGGCGACGTCGGGGAAGCCGCGCAGCGCGTCCTCCACCTCGGTCGGCGACACGTTGAAGCCGCCCGTGATGATGAGCTCCTTCGCGCGGTCCACGATGCGGATGAAGCCCTGCTCGTCGATCGTGGCGACGTCGCCGGTGCGGAACCAGTCGCCGACGAACACCTCGGCGGTCTGGTCGGGCTTGCGCCAGTAGCCGGAGAACACCTGCGGTCCGCGCACGACGAGCTCGCCGGGCTCGCCCTGGGCGACCTCCTTCTCCGGGTCGTCGCGGTCGACGACGCGCACCTCGGTGCTCGGCAGCGGCAGCCCGATGGTGCCCGGGTTGCGGTTGCCGGCGACCGGGTTGGCGCTGATCACCGGGGAGCACTCGCTGAGTCCGTAGCCCTCGACGAGGTAGCCGCCGGTGCGCTCCTCCCAGGGCTCGATGACCTTCTTCGAGAGCGCCATCGCCCCGGAGATGGAGATGCGGATGCCGTCGAGCGACACCTTCTTCGCCGCGGCCGCGGCGGTGAGCCGCTCGTAGATCGGGGGCACGGCGGGCAGGAACGTGGCGGGGTGCTTCTTGATGACCGGCAGCACGAGGTCCGGATCGAAGCGCGGGAACAGCACGAGCCGCGCGCCCATGCTCATCGCGAAGGTGAGGCAGAGCGTGAGGCCGTAGGCGTGGAACAGGGGCAGCACGGCGTAGACGACGCAGTCGCCCCGGACGATCTCCGGCACCCAGGCCCTGGCCTGGGCGGCGTTCGAGCCGAGGTTGAGATGCGTCAGCACGGCGCCTTTCGGGGTGCCGGTCGTGCCGCTCGTGTACTGGATCACCGCGGTGTCGGCCGGGGCGGGCGCCGGGTGCGACTTCTTGAGCCGCTTCGAGGCGACGAGCTGCTCCCACGGCACGGTGCCGCGCACGTGCGTGGTGAGCTCGGCGCGCTGCTTGCGGGCCCGCGGGATCGGCAGCCGGAGCGCCGCGCGGAGGTGCCACGGCATCCCGGCGGTGATGTCGACGGAGACGATGTGCTCGACGGCGACGTCGGCGGGGAACTCCTGCAGCGTGGCGACCACCTTGTCCCAGGAGATCGCGACCTTCGCCTCGTGGTCCTCGAACTGGTGGCGCATCTCGCGCGGCGTGTAGAGCGGGTTGTGCTCGACGGCGATCGCCCCGAGCCGCAGCACCGCGTAGAACGCGATGACGGCCTGCGGGCAGTTCGGCAGGATGATCGCGACCGGGTCGCCCGCGCGGACGCCGAGCTTGCGGAGGCCCTCCGCCGCGCGCTCGATGCGGTCGCCGAGCTCGCCGTAGCTCGTCTCCGCGCCGAAGTACTCGAGGGCGACGGCGTCCTTGAACTCCTTGACGGAGCCGCGGATGAGGTCGACCAGCGACTCGTCGATCGGGTCGATGTCGTGCGGCACGCCCTCGGCGTAGGAGTCGAGCCAGGGACGAGGCGTGTCGATGCTCACCGGCTCAGGCTACAGACCGGACGGCGCAGACCCTCTCACCGGATGGCCGAGCCTGTCGAAGCCGCCACGCCCGGATGGCTGAGCCTGTCGAAGCCGCCATTCGACAGGCTCAGGGATCCGAAGGCGGCTCGGGGATCCGATGCCGCGGAATCGCCGCGCCCGTACCGCAGTTGCGCTTCGCGTGAGCACCGCACCCGAGTCGCGCTGGAAGACGATCGACGACCCGCTGGCCCGTCCGCTGCTCGACGGACTCGAGGCCGACTACGTCGCCTGGTACGGCCCCGGCGCGACGCAGGAGATGAGCCGGTACCCCGCCGAGCGGTTCTCGCCGGACCACGGCGGCAACTTCCTCCTGCTCCTCGTCGACGGCGCGGCGGTCGCGGGCGGCGCGTACATGCGCGAGGGCGACGCCGCCGAGGTGAAGCGGATGTGGACGCATCCGGATCACCGCCGCCGCGGCCTCGCGGGGCGCGTGCTCGCCGAGCTCGAGGCGGACGCCGCCGCGCACGGCTACGAGCGGATGGTGCTGAGCACGGGGTGGCAGCAGTCGGGCGCGGTCGCGCTCTACGTGGGCGAGGGCTGGACGCCGGACTCCGACCTCGACGGCGACTGGCGCGAGCGCGGATGGCTCGGCTTCACGAAGGAGCTGTCCGCGTCCTCGGCTCCCTGAGCCTTCGGATCCCTGAGCCGCCCTTCGGCTCCCTGAGCCGCCCTTCGGATCTCTGAGCCGCCCTTCGGATCCCTGAGCCTGTCGAAGGGTCCTACCGTGGACGGATGCCCGTCTCCCTCGAGCTGATCGATCCCACCGACCCGGCGTCGCGCGCGGCGCTCGCCGCGTTCCTCACCGCGAGCCCGTGGCCGTTCCACGTGACGGAGCGCCCGACGCGCCAGCAGGCGGAGCGCCGGATCGACGACGGCGACTTCTCCGCACCCGAGCACGCGGCGTTCTGGATCCGCGAGCCCGACGCCGCGGCGCCCGTCGTCGGACTCGCGGTGATCGACGACCTCGAGGATCCGGGCGTGCTGCTCGACCTCCGGCTCGCCGCCGAGCACCGCGGCCGCGGACTCGGCACGACGGCCCTCCGGGCGCTCGCCGCCGAGGTGCTCGCCCGATGGCCGCACGTCGAGCGGATCGAGGGCCAGACCCGCGACGACAACGTGGCGATGCGCCGTGCGCTGCGCTCGGCCGGCTTCGTGAAGGAGGCGCACTACCGGCGCGGCTGGCCGGTCGCCGGCGGTGGCGAGCCGCGCGCCTCGGTCGCGTACACGCTCCTCCGCGGCGACCACGCGTCGGGTGCGACGACGCCGGTGCCCTGGGACGACGAGCCCTGAGCCGCTCTTCGGATCCCTGAGCCGCTCTCCGGATCCCTGAGCCGCTCTCCGGATCCCTGAGCCTGTCGAAGGGGCCCTTCGACAGGCTCAGGGGTCCGAAGGGTCACCCGCGCGCGCCGCGCTCCGCGATGCCCCGGTTCGTGTCCGCGATCGCGGCGAGCTCCGCCTCATCCAGCCCGCCGGCGCGGAGGACGCGGCCGAGCACCTCGCTCTTGAGCAGCAGATAGCCGGACACGTCGGATGCAGACGCCGCCGCGCGCCGCTTCACCTCGCCGTACTCGTCGCGGAGCGCCGCATCCGCTCTGAGCACGTCGCGGACCGCGAGGTGGTTGCGCAGCGCGAGCGAGCCGTGCGCGACGACGTAGGTGTTCGTCGGGCGGAAGCGCTCCGGCGGGGTGAACGCGGCGCGCCCCGGGATGCCGAGGTCGCCGCTCGAGATGAAGCCGACCCGCTCGAGTGCGGCGACGGCGGCGGGGAGGTCGTCCGGATCGACCACGATGTCGACGTCGATCACGGGCTTCGCCGCCAGGCCCGGCACGGCCGTGCTGCCGACGTGCTCGATGCTCAGCCACGGCGCCCCGGCATCGTCGAGCGCGGCCGCGTAGGCGTCCCGCAGCTCGGCGAAGCGCGACGGCCACGACTCCCGGTACTCGACGACCTCGATCACGCTGTCCCCCGTCCCGGTCCTCCGTTTGTTTACCAGGCGGTAACGTGACCAGCCGTAGCGTGGGAAGGGCCCGCATCCGAGTCTGTCGGACGCGGGCCGGCTCGACGATGAGCGAACCCTCGCCGGAAGGAGCAGCTCGTGAGCAGCAAGGAACCGACGCCGAAGGATCTGGCGGACAGTCTCGAGAACTGGCGGGAGACCACGGGCGACCGCGGGAACGCCGAGCACGAGTTCGAGAACGAGGACGCGGGCTACCACAAGAGCCTCAAGCCGCGGCAGATCCAGATGATCGCCATCGGCGGCGCGATCGGCACCGGGCTCTTCCTCGGCGCCGGCGGCCGCCTCCACGACTACGGCCCGGCGCTGATGATCATGTACGCGCTCTGCGGCGTGTTCGCGTTCCTCATCCTCCGGGCGCTCGGCGAGCTGGTGCTGCACCGGCCGTCGTCCGGGTCGTTCGTCTCCTACGCCCGCGAGTTCTACGGCGAGAAGTTCGCCTACACCGCCGGCTGGATGTACTTCCTCAACTGGGCGATGACCAGCGTCGTCGACACCACCGCCGCCGCGATCTACGTGAAGTTCTGGGGCCAGTACGTGCCCTGGCTCGACGCGATCCCGACGTGGCTGACCGCGCTCGTCGCGCTGATCATCGTGCTCTCGCTCAACCTCGTCTCGGTGAAGCTCTTCGGCGAGATGGAGTTCTGGTTCGCGCTGATCAAGGTCGCGGCGCTCGTGGCGTTCCTCGTCGTCGGCGTGATCTTCCTGATCTTCGTGCACCAGACCGACATCGGCCCGACCGGGCCGCAGGTCATCGCCGAGAACGGCGGCTTCTTCCCCGCCGGCTTCGTCGCGCCGCTCGTCGCGGTCAGCGGCATCGTGTTCGCCTACGCCGGCATCGAGCTGGTCGGCACGGCGGCGGGCGAGACCGAGAACCCCGCGAAGGTCATGCCGCGCGCTGTGAACACCGTGATCGTGCGGATCGCGGTGTTCTACGTGGGCTCCGTGCTGCTGCTCGCGCTCCTGCTGCCCTACGACACCTACAACAAGGACTCCTCCCCGTTCGTCACGTTCTTCCAGCACGTCGGCGGCGAGGAGACCGGCGCCGTGATCGCGTCGATCATGAACTTCGTCGTGCTCACGGCGGCGCTCTCCTCGCTCAATGCCGGGCTCTACTCGACGGGGCGCATCCTCCGGTCGATGTCGGCGAACGGGTCCGCGCCGAAGTTCACGGGCGTGATGAACCGCAACGGCGTGCCGTACGGCGGCATCCTGCTCACCGCCTGCATCACGGTGCTCGGCGTCGTGCTCAACGCGTTCGTCGGCGCCACGACGGCGTTCGAGGTGGTGCTCGAGATCTCGAGCCTCGGCATCGTCGGCGGCTGGGCGACCATCGTGCTGTGCCAGATCCAGCTGCGGCGATGGGCGAAGCAGGGCAAGGCCGAGGAGCCGAGCTTCCGGATGCCGGGCGCGCCGTTCACGTCGTACCTCACGCTCGCGTTCCTCGCGATGGTGCTCGTGACGCTCGGGTTCACGGAGACCGGCCGCTTCGTGCTGCTCTCGCTCGTGGTGATCATCCCGCTGCTGATCGTCGGCTGGTTCCTCCAGCGCGGCCGGATCATGGAGGCCGCCGCGATCCGCGAGGGGTACACCGGCGCGAGCCCGGTGCTCGCGAAGTCGCTCTCGGATCGGGCGAAGAAGCAGGAGTAGGCGCCTCGGATCCCTGAGCCGGTCGAAGGGGCCCCTTCGACCGGCTCAGGGTCCGAATGCGTGCGACTGTCGTACATATGTGCGAATATCCGCCTCGGAGGGAGGCGGCGGATGCGTGGCGAGGCGACGGTGCTGCACGCGGATCTCGACGCGTTCTACGCCTCCGTCGAGCAGCGCGACGCTCCCGCGCTGCGCGGGCGGCCGGTGATCGTCGGCGGCGGGGT
Source organism: Schumannella sp. GW821-FHT10F01 (assembly GCF_058809295.1). Lineage (NCBI taxonomy): Bacteria > Bacillati > Actinomycetota > Actinomycetes > Micrococcales > Microbacteriaceae > Schumannella > Schumannella sp. GW821-FHT10F01. Next base: position 113,543 of record NZ_JBXASM010000005.1, on the reverse strand, counting down.
CGTGCTCGCCGCGAGCTACGAGGCGAAGGCCCGCGGCGTGAAGACCGCGATGGGCGGCCGGCAGGCGCTCGAGCTCTGCCCCGACGCGTTCGTCGTGCCGCCGCGGATGGAGGCGTACTCGGCGGCCAGCAAGGACGTGTTCGCGATCTTCCGCGACACGACGCCGCTGGTGGAGGGCCTCTCGATCGACGAGGCGTTCCTCGAGGTCGGCGGGCTCCGCCGGATCGTCGGCACCCCGGAGGCGGTCGCCGAGCGGCTGCGCGCCCGGGTGAAGGCGGAGGTCGGACTCGCCATCACCGTCGGGGTCGCGCGCACCAAGTTCCTCGCGAAGGTGGCCAGCGGCGTCGCGAAGCCCGACGGGCTGCTCGTCGTCGAGCCGGATCGCGAGCAGGAGTTCCTGCATCCGCTGCCCGTCGAGCGCATGTGGGGCATCGGCAAGGTGAGCGCCGAGAAGCTGCACCGCCTCGGCGTCCACACCGTCGGCGACCTCGCCGAGCTCGAGGCGGCGAACGCGCAGCACATGCTCGGCAAGGCCGTCGGCGCCCATGTGCACGCGCTCGCGCGGCTGCGGGATCCGCGGCCCGTCGACACCACGCGCCGGCGCCGGTCCATCGGATCGCAGCGCGCGCTCGGGCGCCGCGCGCGCTCCCCGCAGGAGCTCGACGACATCCTGACCCAGATCGTGGACCGGCTCGGGCGGCGCCTGCGCGACGGCGACCGGGTGTGCCGCACGGTCGTGCTGCGCCTGCGCTTCGACGACTTCGCGAAGGCGACCCGCTCGCACACGGTCGGCGCCCGCACCGACCGGACGGCCGTGCTGCTCGCGGTGGCGCGCGGGCTGCTGGCGGGCGCGATGCCGGAGATCGCCGACCGCGGGATCACCCTCATCGGGCTGTCGCTCGGGCACCTCGACCGCGCCGACGCGGTGCAGCCGGAGCTGCCGATCGACTGGGACGGCGAGGGGGCGTCACGACTCGACGGCGTGCTGGATGCGGTGCGCGACCGGTTCGGGTCGGCCGCGGTGTCGCGGGGCACGCAGCTCGGGCGGGATCCGGGCTGGTCGACGCCGGTGCTGCCGGAGCACGAGTGACCGATTCGGATGGCTGAGCCTGCCGAAGCCGGGTACGCGCACCCGCTGGCTGAGGAGCGCCGTCTGCGGCGCGTCTCGAAGCCCTCGGTCTGCACGCGTGAGGCTTCGAGACGGGCGCCGGAGCGCCCTCCTCAGCCAGCGGGTTCGGTCGACCGGACCCGCTCGGCGATGCGCGCCGGACCGTCCGGGTCCTGCAGCGAGGTCGTGTCGCCGAGGGGCCGGCCTTCGACGATGTCGCGCAGCAGGCGCCGCATGATCTTGCCGGACCTCGTCTTCGGCAGATCGGCGACGAGATGGATCTCGCGCGGCTTCGCGATCGGGCCGATCGCCGCGGCCACGTGGGCGCGCAGCGCGGCCGCCGTCTCCGCGGGGTCGAGCCCGTCGCGCGCCGGCACCACGAACGCGGCGATCGCCTCGCCGGTCGTCGCGTCGGACGCACCGGTCACCCCCGCCTCCCCGACGAGCGGATGCGCCACCAGCGCCGACTCGATCTCGATCGTCGACAGCCGGTGGCCGGACACGTTGATCACGTCGTCGACGCGGCCGAGCAGCCAGATGTCGCCGTCGGCATCCGCCTTCGCGCCGTCACCGGAGAAGAAGTAGCCGCGGTCGGCGAAGCGCGCCCAGTACGAGTCCAGGTACCGCTGCGGGTCGCCCCACACGGTCCTCGCCATCGACGGCCAGGTCCCCTCGATCACGAGGTAGCCGCCGGCGCCGGGCGGCACCTCCTCGCCGGCGTCATCGACGACGAGCGTCCGCAGACCCGGCAGCGCGCGGGTCGCCGAGCCGGGCTTCAGCGTCGACAGTCCCGGGATCGGCGCCATCACGGCGGCGCCGGTCTCCGACTGCCACCAGGTGTCGACGATCGGGGCCGTGCCGGCGCCGAGCTGCTCGCGGAACCAGATCCACGCCTCCGGGTTGATCGCCTCGCCGACGCTGCCGAGCAGCCGGATGCGCGACAGATCATGGCGCGCGGGCACGCCGTCCGGGAACCAGGTCATCAGCGTCCGCACCAGGGTCGGCGCCGTGTAGTACGTCGTGACGCCGTAGCGCTCGAGGATCTCGAAGTGCCGCTCGCGGTCCGGGAAGCCCGGCACGCCCTCGTAGATGACCTGGGTCGTCGCGTTCGTCAGCGGTCCGTAGAGCACGTAGGTGTGGGCGGTGACCCAGGCGAGATCGGCGGTGCACCAGTGCACGTCGTCCGGCTTCGCGTCGAAGGCGGCCCAGTGCGTCCAGCTCGCCTGCGTCAGGTAGCCGCCGGTGGTGTGCACGAGTCCCTTCGGGCGACCGGTCGTGCCCGAGGTGTAGATGATGAAGAGCGGATGCTCCGCGTCGAACGCCGTCGCGTCGTGCACGTCGGGCTGGCGGTCGACGATCTCGTGCCACCACACATCGCGGCCCGGGGTCCACGGGATGTCCGGCGTCTCATCGCCGGTGCGGCGCACCACGAGCACGTGCTCGAGCGCGCCGCCGTGCTCCGGCCCGAGTCCCGCGGCCGCGGCATCCGCCTGCGCCTTCACCGCGACCGCGGCGCCGCGTCGGTACTGCCCGTCGCTCGTGATGAGCAGCTTCGCGCCGGTGTCCTCGAGGCGGAAGCGGAGCGCCTCGGCGCTGAAGCCGCCGAACACCAGGGAGTGCACGGCGCCGATCCGCGCGACGGCGAGCGTCGCGATGACCGTCTCGAGCAGCACGGGCAGGTAGACCACGACGCGATCGCCGGGGCGGATGCCGAGCTCCTCGAGTGCGTGCGCCGCCCGCGCGACCTCGCGCTGCAGCTCGGCGAACGTGAGGCTGCGCCGCTCGCCGCGTTCGCCCTCGAAGTGGTACGCGACCCGGTCGCCGAGGCCGGCGTCGACGTGCCGGTCGACGCAGTTCACGGCGGCGTTGAGGCGCCCGCCGGCGAACCACGCGGCCTCCGGCGGACGCAGCGCGCCGTCCTCCCCGCGCGGCGGCGACCAGGTGTGGGTCGTGTGCCACGGCTCGGCCCAGGTGAGGCGGCCGGCCTGCTCCCCCCAGAACGCGATCGGGTCGGCCGCGGCGCGCTCCCACTCGTCCGGGCCGACGTTGCTCGTCGCGGCCAGCTCTGCCGGCGGCGGGAAGCGGCGGGTCTCCGGCAGCAGCTCGGTGAAGGGCGCGGAGGCAGGTCCTGGCGCGGAGGCGGCGGGCGCGGAGGCGGGAACGGGCGCGTCGGGCACCCTCCGACGGTAGGCGGCGGGCGCCGGGCGTTCGGTGCGAGCCGTCACGGAGTGACACATCCGGCCCACGGTCCGCAACGCAGGCCCTGACCGCAGATCCGGGTCGGATCGGGTCGCGGTCGCCCGTCTGGCGCGAGCAGCGGCGCTGTTCCGGTCGGGCTCGGGTGAGGGGTGGTCGGGGCTGGGCGCGACTCAGGGCTCGACGACCTGCAGGCTGACCACCATCGGGTCGTCGAAGTGGATCTCCACCCCGCGTACGGCGCCGGTCCGCTCCGTCATCGTGCAGTCGATGAAGATGCCCTCGGTCGACGCCGTCCCGATGACGGACGAGCAGTCCTCGTCGATCCAGTTCCGTCCGGTCGCCTGGATGTTCGCGATCGCGAACGCCGCGAGCTCCGGTGTCGAGACCACGCCGCCCGTCGAGAGCCGGCGCCCGGTCGCATCGAAGCCCGCGGTGGCGGTCGTCAGCGGGATGTCGATGCGCGGCGAAGCGGGGTCGGATGGATCGAATCCGGTGCCCGCGAGCGCCGTGCCGGCGACCGCGGTGTAGGTGAGCTGCGTGCCCCAGCGGAACTGCGCCACGACCGTCCAGGGAGCACCGCCGGCATCGGTTGCGGAGCACGCGAGATCGACGTCGTCCGAGAGCGCCGAGCGCCCGCAGTCGACGGCGAGGTCGCGGTTGTTCACCGCGCGCTCGTGCTGCTGCACGTAGTAGGCCACGTCCGACCGGGTCGGCGTCACGTTCGCGATGAGCGCCCCGGAGCCGTCGAAGACGCCGAAGTCGTGCGCGGTCGCCTGGTTCTGCACCACCTGGGAGGCGCCGGCCACCCCGGACGCGATCGCGATGCCCGCGACGGCGAGCACCACGACGCCGGCCGTGATGGGCGGGCCGATGGCCCGGCGTCCGGCGCGCGCGACGCGGGTCGCCCGCAGCACGAGGTAGAGCACGGGCGACGCCAGCAGGACCCAGGCCGGCGACGCGGGTTCCGTCACGCCGCGGGCGCGGAGCCGGCGGACGTCGGCGGTCGCGAGCAGGAGCGTGAGCAGCAGGAAGATCAGCCAGGTCGTCGGCGCGAGCAGGATCGAGACCGGGCCGAGCCGGGCGGCGATCCCGCCGACGAACGCGAGCGAGCCGGCGATGTAGCCGACGAGCGGCAGCACGGTCATGAGCCAGGCGGAGACCGTGTGCGGCGAGCCCCACGCCGTCACCGGGCCGGTCACGACCGGGTCGGCACGATGCGCCCATCCGGTCGGGAGCCCCTCGGTGTAGCCCGCAGCGGTCATCCAGGCCGGGGCGCCGGTGACGACCCCGGGCGCCGGCGGATGCTGCTGGGGCTGCGGCGCGGCGGGGCCGTAGCCGAACGGGGTCGGGGCGGGCGCGGCGACCGGCGCGGGTGCCGCGGCCGGAGCCGGCTCGACCGCGACGTCGGGGGTCGGCTCGACCGCGACCGGCACCGCGGGGACGACCGGCACGGCGGCCGCGGCGCGGGCCTGCGCGAGCGGTGTGGCGGGAGCGCCGGCCGCGGCGGCGAAGCCGGCCTGCGACACGATGCGCGGGGTGGCCGGCGGCAGCGGACGCTGGTTCTCCGTCCACGCGGATCCGTCCCACCAGCGCGCGTGCGCGGCATCCTTCGGATCGGTGTACCAGCCGGCGGGCGGCGCGCTCGGCGTGCCCGTCGTCGTCCCGGTGTCGCTCACGAAGCCCCCTCAAGCCACCGGAAGCCTAGGCAGATCCGTGAGGGCCGCTCAGTCCCCAGTCCGGGGGCGTCGCCGACTGACGCTCAGCCCCGGCCGAGCTCCGCGCGGATCACCGACACGAAGTGGTCGACATCCGCCTCGGTGGTGTCCCAGGCGGTCATCCAGCGCACCTCGCCGCGGGCGCGATCCCAGTCGTAGAAGCGCACCTGCTCGCGGATGCGGTCGGCCGCGTCCGTCGGGAGGGTCGCGAAGATCGCGTTCGCGGCACTCTCCTGCGTGAACGAGAGCCCGGGCAGCGAGCCGTCGGCGATGCCGGACTCGAGCGCGGCGCGCAGCCGCGCGGCCATGGCGTTGGCGTGGGCGGCGCTGCGGAGGCCGAGGCCGTCGTCGAACAGCGCGAGCAGCTGGGCCGACGCGAAGCGCATCTTGCTCGTGAGCTGCATCGTGAGCTTGCGGAGGTAGATCAGGCCGGTGGCGCGATCCGGGTCGAGCACGACCACCGACTCGACGCCGAGCACCCCGTTCTTGGTGCCGCCGAGGCTGAGGATGTCGACGCCGGCATCCGTCGTGAACTCGCGGAACGGCACGCCGAGGGCGGCGGCGGCGTTCCAGAGGCGCGAGCCGTCCATGTGCACCGCCATGCCGTGCTCGTGCGCGAAGTCGGCGATCGCGCGCACCTCGTCGGGCGTGTAGAGCGTGCCCATCTCGGTGGTCTGCGTGATGCTCACCGCGAGCGGCTGGGCGCGGTGCTCGTCGCCCCAGCCCCAGGCCTCGCGGGCGACGAGCTCGGGCGTGAGCTTGCCGTCGCCGGTCGGCACGGTGAGCAGCTTGATGCCGGTCATCCGCTCGGGGGCGCCGGCCTCGTCCGTGTTGATGTGGGCGGTCGACGCCGCGACGACCGCACCCCAGCGGGGCAGGATGCTGGTCAGCGACACGACGTTCGCCCCCGTGCCGTTGAACACCGGGAACGCCTCGGCGCGCTCGCCGAAGTGCTCGCGCACGACCTCCTGCAGCCGGGACGTGTAGACGTCCTCCCCGTAGGCGACCTGGTGCCCGCCGTTCGCGGTCGCCAGCGCCTCGAGCACCTCGGGATGCACGCCGGCGTAGTTGTCGCTGGCGAATCCGCGCCAGTCGGGGTCGTGGAGGGGGGAGAGGCTCACCCCTCCATCCTCCCAGGGAGGGAAGCCGATGCCGACCGCGTACGCGCGTACCGACCGCGCACCTGCGAAGGTGCGCGATCGGCACACGCGTACGCGGAACCGGAGGGGCTCAGCCGCGCAGGGCCTCCCGCCACGGCACCCGTGCGCCGAGCCGCAGCAGCGCGCGCTCGTAGATGCGGGCGCCGAGCATGAGCACGGCGAGTGTGGTGAGCACGAGCAGCACGAGCGCGATGAGCGGCTCCCACCACTGCGCGTCGCCGAGGAACAGCCGCAGCGGCATCCCGACCGGGGCGGAGAACGGCACGTACGACATGATGCCGACCACGAGCGGGTTGTCGTTCGCGAAGATCACCAGGAAGTACGGGATCATCACCAGCATCGTGACCGGGGTGGTCGTCGAGGCGATGTCCTCCATCCGCGAGACGAGGGCGCCGGTCGCCGCGAACAGGGCGGCGAGCAGCACGAAGCCGAAGGCGAAGAACACCGCGAACCAGACCAGTGGCGCGCCGAGCCCGGCGAGCAGCGCCGTCTGCCCCGTGACCGTGAGCCCGACCACTCCGATCGCCAGCAGGATCGCGATCTGCGCGAACGCGAGCAGCGACGTGCCGATGATCTTGCCCGCGAGCAGCGCCCGGGCCGGGATGGCGGCGATGAGGATCTCGATCACGCGCGTCGACTTCTCCTCGACCACCGACTGCGCGATGGTCGAGCCGAAGGTCATCGCCGACATGAAGAACACGAGCCCGAAGCCGAGCGCGACGAGGTAGCGGATGCCCGCGTTCTGGTCGTCCCGCTCGAGGAGCGTCACGGGCGGCGAGACGCTCAGCGTCTGCACCAGCGCGGTGGGAGCGTCCTTCTCGGCGATGATCCGGTAGCCGAGCGGGCCGTCGTCGCCGACGATCGCCGAGTCGGCCTTGCCCGACTTCACGAGCCGCTCGGCGGCGGCGCGATCGTCCGCCTTCGTGACGGTGATCAGCTTGTCGGCGCCGAGCTGCTTCGAGACGGCGGCCGGCGCATCCGAGGTGATCGCGACCGTCGACTTGCCGGCGTCGGCGCCGAAGATGCTGCCCGCGACGATGCCGACGATCGCGAGCAGGAACAGCAGTCCCGTGGAGACGAGGAACGACTTCGACCGCAGGCGCATCCGGATCTCGCGGCGGGCGACCAGCCAGGCGGCCTCGGCGGTGCCGATGCGCGGCGAGTCGGAGACCGGGCCGCGCGGCGATCCGGACGGCGTGGACGGGGTGCTGACGGCGGTGCTCATCGGACGACCTCCCGGAAGATCTCGGCCAGCGTCGGTCGCCGGCGGGCGAATGTCATGACGTCGCCGCGCGACACGGCCTCGCGCAGCACGGCCTGCACGGCCGCCTCGTCGTCCGCGTCGAACACGGCGAACCCGGCGTCGAACTCGACGACGCGGATGCCCGGCTGCGCGCGCAGCCAGCCGGCGTCGGCGGAGCCGAGCAGCTCGTAGCGGAGGCCGGCGTGCTCGTCGCGCAGCGTGTCGCGAGACCCGGACGCGCGGATGGCCCCGCCGGCGATGATGACGAGGTCGTCGCAGAGCCGCTCGACGATGTCGAGCTGGTGGCTGGAGAACAGCACCGGCACCCCGGCTCCGGCGTACTCGCGGAGCACCCCGACGACCGTGTCGACGGCCATCGGGTCGAGGCCCGAGAACGGCTCGTCGAGCACGAGCATGTCCGGACCGTGCACGAGCGCGGCGGCGATCTGGGCGCGCTGCTGGTTGCCGAGCGAGAGCTTCTCGATCAGCTCGTCGCGGCGCTCGCCGAGCCCGAGCCGATCGATGAGGTCGTCGGCGTTGCGGGCGGACGCACTCGCGGTCAGGCCGTGCAGCCGGGCGAGGTAGACGAGCTGCTCGCGCAGCGGCATCTTCGGGTAGAGGCCTCGCTCCTCGGGCATGTACCCGAAGCGGCGGCGCTCGGCGGCGCCGAGCGGCCGTCCGTCGAGCGAGACGGTGCCGGCATCCGCGGCGAGCACGCCGAGGATGATGCGCATCGTCGTCGTCTTCCCGGCGCCGTTGCCGCCGACGAAGCCCGTCATCCGCCCGCCCGCGACGTCGAAGCCGACGTCGTCGAGCACCCGGCGCGAGCCGTAGTGCTTCTCGATTCCACGCAGTTCCAGCATGGCTCTCACGCTACGGAGCGCCGACCCGGTGCGGATCCCCCTCCCGGTGGGATCACGGCCTCCGCCTCAGGGGGGAGGCGCGCGGTGGCCGGGTGCGTCAGTCGACTCGGGCGAAGCCGGAGCGGTAGGCGCGGACGACGGCCTGCACCCGATCGCGCACGCCGAGCTTGAGCAGCACGTTCGACACGTGCGTCTTCACCGTCGCCTCGCCGAGCACGAGCCGCGCCGCGATCTCGGCGTTCGAGAGCCCGCTCGCGACGAGCCCGAGCACCTCCGCCTCGCGGTCGGTCAGCTCGTCGAACGCGGGGTCGGCGGCGGGAGCGGACGGGGCGGATGCGGCGGACGCGGCGCCGCCGGATCCACCGCCGGCTCCGCTCGCCTCCCCGCCGAAGCGCTCGATCACGCGCCGCGTCACCGCGGGCGACAGCAGCGCATCGCCGGTCGCGAGCACGCGCACCGCCTCGACGAGCTGCTCGGGTCCGGCGGTCTTGAGCAGGAAGCCGCTCGCCCCCGCGTCGAGCGCCTCGAACAGGTAGTCGTCGCGGTCGAACGTGGTGAGCACGAGCACCGACGCGCGCGCACCGACGGCGACGATCTCGCGGGTGGCGGCGAGGCCGTCCATGCCGGGCATCTGCACGTCCATGCAGACGACATCGGGATCGTGCGCGGCGACGGCGGCCACCGCGGCGGCGCCGTCGCCGGCTTCCGCCACGACCTCGATGCCGGGCTGGGCGGAGAGGATGGCGCGGAAGCCGGTGCGCACGAGCTCCTGGTCGTCGACGAGGAGCACCCGCACGCTCATGCGCCGCTCCGCCCGGAAGACGGGACGCCGGACCGGGCGTCGAGCGGGGCGGCGGACGGCACGCCGAGCGGCACGCTGGCGCGCACGAGCCAGCCGCCCCGGGACCGCGGACCAGCCTCGAGCGTGCCGCCGCTCGCCGTCACGCGCTCGCGCATCCCGACCAGTCCGAGTCCGCGCGCCGATCGCCGGCCCGGCACGACGCCCGTGTTGCCGATCTCGAGTTCCACGACGGCGGCGTCGAAGCGCAGCCGCACATCGGCGGCGGCGTCGACGCCCGCGTGCTTGCGCACGTTCGTCAGCGCCTCCTGGGCCACGCGGTACAGGTTGACCTCGACGCCGGCGGGCAGCGGATGCGGCTCGCCGACGATCGTCAGCGTCGTCGGCAGGCCGGCGGCCTCCGAGTCGGCGACGAGCTGCGGCAGCTGCGCCGCGCCCGGCGCCGACGCGTCGTCGTCGCCGTGGTCGCGGAGCGTGAACAGCAGGCCGTGCAGCTCGTCGATGGCCGTGCGCGAGGTCTGCTCCACGGTGCTCAGCGCCGTCCGGGCGGCGGCGGGGTCGACGTCGATCACCGTGCGGGCGGCGCCGGCCTGGATGCCCATCACCGAGACGTGGTGCGCGACGACATCGTGCAGCTCGCGGGCGATCCGCAGCCGCTCCAGCGTCACGGCCTGCGCCGCCGACCGCTCGCGCTCGAGCTCCAGCTCGGCCGTGCGCTGCTCGAGCAGCGCGCGCTCGCGGGCGGAGGCCATCGCGCGCTCGCCGAAGAACCAGGCGCCGCCGAAGTAGAGCACGTTGACGAGCAGCTGCACGAGCATGAACGCGACGAGCGGCGAGAACGCGCCGACGCGCGAGAAGCCGGGCAGGCTGTCCGGATCCGTCGCCTGGAAGAACATCGACACGACCAGCCAGACGAACATCCCGGTGACGATGACGAGGCGCCCGATCAGGGCCGAGCGCCGGCTCGGCGACCAGGCGCCGATCGTGTAGATCGCGAGGAACAGGGCGATGTTCGACACCAGCAGGTCGGGCACCTGCGAGATCTGGCCGACCGCGAAGACGGCGGCCACGACGATGCCGACCGCGATCGGGTACCGGCGGCGCAGGGCGAGCGGCAGCGAGATCGCGAAGATCCAGAGGCCGGTCACCCAGCCGGGCGCCGGATCGTCGTACACGCCGGCGACGCCGTACAGCCCGACGGCGATCGCGGCCGCGACGGTGATCCCGAGCGCGATCGCGAGATCGGCGAGCTGCTCGGAGCGGGTGGGAGGCGGACGACGCCAGTCCGGCTCGTCGGGAGCGGCATCCGAGTGCCCTTTCGCGGCGCGTTCCGGGGTCACGGCGTCACCGCGAGGGGAATCGTCCCTCTCGCCGGCGGATGCTCCCCGGAACCGGACCACGTGCCGAGCCTAGGGAGCCGGATGCGCGGGCGCCTCCCCCGTGCGGCGGAGCGGATCCGTGCGCGTGCGGCGGAGCGGATCAGCGCGCGGGCGGCACCGGACCGGGACCGGCCTGCCCGCTCGCGGGACCGCGGCGGCCGCCGAGCAGCTTCCAGATCGCGATGCCGGCGGCGACGAGCACGCCCGCGTCGTCGACGAGGCCGAGGGGCCCAGCCAGCAGCTCGGGGATGATGTCGATCGGCGAGACGCCGTAGGCGATCGCGGCGAGCCCGACCAGCACGGCGGCGAGCACGTGGCGACGCGGGCGGGGGTGCTCTCCGGGCTGACGGGGTGCGCTCATGCGGGGGAGCGTACGTGCGCTTCCTCGGTGCATGCTCCGAGATCCGAGCGGAGGGCCGGCATGGCCTCGTAGCCTGGGACGACCATGTCCGACCGGCGCGGCGAGCGCGATCCGAAGCTGTCGGCGGCGCGCTACGCCGTCGACCGGATGGCCGCGGAGTCCGCCGGCGACGCGGATGCCGACGAGCCGACCGAGGCCGGCGCCATGACGATGGACGAGCGCACCGCCTTCATCGAGGGCACGCTGCAGCAGGCGATCCGGCGGGGCGACTTCGACGACCTCCCCGGCGCCGGCAAGCCGCTGCCGGGGCTCGGCGGCCGCCACGACCCGGACTGGTGGATCCGGCGCAAGATCGAGCGCGAGAACCTCACCGGGCTCGGACCGCCGGCGCTGACGCTGCGGTCGGAGGCCGCCGACCTCGAGCGGCGGATCGACCGGCTGCACCGCGAGGCCGACGTGCGCGAGGTGCTCGGCGACTTCAACCGGCGGGTCGTCGACGCCCGCCGGCAGCTGCAGGGCGGGCCGCCCGTGGTGACGCCGACGCGCGACGTGGACGCCGAGGTCGCCGCCTGGCGCGAGCGTCGCGAGGCGGCGCGAGCCGAGGCGGAGGCTGCTCCCGCGTCGGAGCCGGCGCGTCCGGCGCGCCGCCGCTGGTTCCGTCGCCGCGGCAACGCCGACGGCTGAGTGGGCCCGAGGAACGAGGGCCGTATCGAAGCCCACGTGTGCAAGCGTGAGGCTTCGATACGCTCCCTCGTCGCTGCTCAGCCATCGGGAGCAGTGCGGCGGGTCACTCAGCGGCCGGTGATGCCCTTCGTCGACTCGATCACGTCGGTCATCTTCTTGCCGAGCGCCTCGTAGAACATCGACAGGGGGAACTCGTCGTCGAGCACGGCGTCCGTGAACCCCTTCGGCGCGCCGGCGAGCACCTCGTCCGGCAGGCCGTGTGCCCACGCCGACGCCGGGTGCGGCGTCAGGGTGCCGCGCACGAGCTCGTAGGCGGCGAGCCAGTGCGCCGTCTTCGGGCGGTCGATGCTGCGCCAGTAGAGCTCGTTGATGGCATCCGACAGCGCGATCACCGCGGCCGGCAGCGCGTCCCAGTCGATCGCGAGCTGGGTGTCCGTCCACGCGAGCACGCCGCGCTGATGCAGCCACGCGAACAGCAGCTGGCCGCCGAGCCCGTCGTAGTTGCGCACGCGGGTGCCGGTGAGCGGGAACCGGAAGATCCGGTCGAACAGGATCGCGTGCTGCACGCGGCGCGCCTGGTCGGCCGTCTCGGCGTCCGTGTCGTCGGCCTCCCCCAGCCGCACGCACTCGCGGAAGGCGGTGAGGTCGCACCGCAGCTCCTCGAGGGAGTAGAGGAAGAACGGCATCCGCTGCTTGATCATGAACGGATCGAACGGCAGGTCGCCGCGCATGTGCGAGCGGTCGTGGATGAGGTCCCACATCACGAAGGTCGCCTCCGTGGCGGCCTGGTCGTCGAGCATCGCCGCGTCGAGCGGGGTCAGATCGAGCTTCGTGATGTCGGCGGCCGCGCGGACCACCCGGCGGTAGCGCGCGGACTCGCGGTCCTGGAAGATCGCGCCCCAGGTGAAGGCCGGGATCTCGCGCATGGCGACGGTCTCCGGGAACAGCACCGCGGAATTGGTGTCGTAGCCGGGCGTGAAGTCCACGAGGCGCAGCGAGACGAAGAGCCGGTTCGTGTACGTCTCCTCGAGCCGGGCGATGAACTCGGGCCAGATCGTCTCGACGATGAGCGCCTCGACGTGCCGGTCGGCGGAGCCGTTCTGCGTCTGCATCGGGAACACGACGAGGTGCCGCAGTCCGTCGACGCGATCGCGCTGCGGTTGGAAGGCCACGAGCGAGTCGAGGAAGTCGGGCACGCCGAAGCCGCCGTCGACCCAGCGCTCGAAGTCGGCCGGCAGCGCCGCGAGGTACTCGGCGTCGTGCGGGAACGCCGGGGCGAGGGCGCGGATGCCGGCGACGATGCGCGCCACCAGCTCGCGGGCGCGCTCGTGGTCGGCGGCCGCGGGCACGCTGCCGTCCTTGACCTGCAGCGGCTGGAGCTCGGTCGCGGCGGACTTGAGCAGCGTCCAGGCCTCCGAGGTCTCGGCGAGGGAGGCGTCGCGCACGTCCTCGACGACCTCGGGCTGTCCGATGATGGACGGGGTGCTGGCGTTGATGGTCATGGCGCCTCCTCTCCCTTCCAGGCTAGGAAACGGCGCTCGCGGATGCCGTGCGGTAGACGCGGGAAAGTTGCGCGCGACGGCCCGGCGGCGCAGGTTTCCTCGGCTCAGGGACCCGCGGGGCGGCGCCCGGCCCGCGGCACGACGAGCGGGGTGCCGGTCTCGGGGTCCGGGATGACCACGCAGGCGAGCCCGAAGACCTCCTCGACGAGCTCGGCCGTGACGATGTCTGACGGCACCCCCTCGGCCACGACGCGGCCGGCCTTCATCGCGATGAGGTGCGTGGCGTACCGGGCGGCGTGGTTGAGGTCGTGCAGCACGGCGACGAGCGTCGAGCCCTCGCGGTGCAGCCGCGCGAACAGGTCGAGCAGCTCGATCTGGTGCGCGATGTCGAGGTAGGTCGTCGGCTCGTCGAGCAGCAGGATCGGCGTCTCCTGCGCGAGCGCCATCGCTGCCCAGACTCGCTGGCGCTGCCCGCCGGAGAGCTCGTCGACGTGCCGGTCGGCGAGCTCGGCGACCTCGGTGGCGGTCATGGCGCGCTCCACCGCGTCGCGATCGGCTGAGGTCCACTGCCGGAACAGGCCCTGGTGCGGGTAGCGTCCGCGTGCGACGAGGTCCGCGACCGTGATGCCGTCCGGTGCCGTCGACGACTGCGGCAGCAGGCCGACCTGCCGCGCGACCTCCTTCGGCCCGTACTCGCCGAGCGCCGTGCCGTCGAGCAGCACGGCGCCCGCGGTCGGCGGGAGCAGCCGTGCGAGCGAGCGGAGCAGCGTCGACTTGCCGCAGGCGTTCGGGCCGACGATCACGGTGAACGAGCCGTCGGGGATGGCGACGTCGAGCCCCTCCGCGATCACCCGCCGGTCGTAGGCGAGCGTCACGCCGTCGGCGTGCAGTCGGGGCGGCGCTGCGCCGTCGGCGTGCAGTCGGGGCGGCGCTGCGCCGTCGGCGTGCAGTCGGGACGCGGTCGTCCCGGCGTCGTCGGTGCCGGTCATCGGCGGGCCTCCCTCACGAGCAGCCAGAGCAGGTAGAGGCCGCCGACGCAGACCGTCACGACGCCGACGGGCACGTCGGGCAGCGCGTGCTGCGCGATCTGGTCCGAGGCGAGCAGCAGCACGGCGCCGAGCAGCGCCGACGGCACGAGCGGGATGCCGGGACCGCGGGTCAGCCGGGCGGCGACCTGCGGGGCGGCGAGGGCGATGAACGCGATCGGGCCGGCGGTGGCGGTGACGACGGCGGTCAGCGCGACGCCGACCACGACGAGCGCGAGCCGCACCGGCTCCACCCGCATGCCGTGGGCGCGTGCGGCGTCGTCGCCGAGCTCGAGCTGGCGCATCCCGGGCGCGAGCACGACGAGCGCGGCGCCGAGTGCGAGCACCGCGACGAGCACGACGACGAGCTGCGGCCAGCCGACGAGGGAGAGCGAGCCGGATCCCCAGATCGCACCGGCGAGCGCCGCCTCCAGCTTGCCGCGCAGCAGCAGGTACGTGTTCACGGCGCCGAGCACCCCGGTGACGCCGATGCCGACGATGATGAGCCGGAAGCCCTGCACGCCGTTGCGCCAGGCGAGCAGGTAGACGAGCCCGGCCGTGACGAGGCCTCCGACGAGCGCGCCGCCCTCCACGCTGAAGGCCGCGCCGCCGAACGCGATCGTCGCCAGCAGCGCGCCCGTGTAGGCGCCGGTGCCGAAGCCGATCACGTCGGGCGAGCCGAGCGGGTTGCGGGTCAGCGTCTGGAAGACGGCGCCGGAGACGGCGAGCGCGGCGCCGAAGACGGCGCCGGCGAGCGCGCGGGGCAGACGCCAGTTCGCGACGAGGTCGTGCGCGAACGAGCCGTCGTCGACGACGAGCGCCTTCAGCACCTCGGGCGGGCTCAGCGGGAAGTCGCCGACGCAGAGCCCGATCACCAGGCCGGCCACCACCAGCACGGAGAGCGCGAGCACGACGATGCGCCGGCGCCCGTCGCCGGGACGCGCGCGACGACGTGGCGCCTCCCTCGGCGGCGGGGTCGGGCGGGCGGTCTCCGCCACGGCGCTCACAGTGCGCTCGCCCGGCTGCGGCGCACGAGCGCGATGAGCACCGGCGCGCCGAGGGCTGCGGTGACGATGCCGACCGGCAGCTCCGCCGGGCGGAGCGCGACGCGGCCGACGACGTCCGCGGCCAGCAGCAGCACGGGCGACAGCACGAGCGTGTACACGAGGATCCAGCGCTGGTCGGGCCCGGTGATCCAGCGGGCGACGTGCGGGATCATCAGGCCCACGAACGCGATCGGCCCGGCGATCGCGGTGGCGCCGCCGGCGAGGAGGGTCACGGCGATCACGGAGGCCGCCCGCACGATCGTGAGGTTCGCACCGATCGCGGTCGCCAGGTCGTCCCCGAGCGCGACGGCGTTGAGCGCCGGTCCGAGGGCGAGCGCGAGCACGACGCCGGCCGCGATCACGGGCAGCGCCGGCAGCAGGTCGTCCCAGCCGCGATCCTGCAGCGAGCCGGAGCGCCACGCCCGCAGCACGTCGAAGGTGCGCGGGTCGGCGAGCGACATCCCGGTCGTGATGCCGAGCAGCACGGCGCTGAGGGCGACGCCGGCGAGGGTGAGGCGCGCGGGGTCCGCGGAGCCGCGACCGCGCGCGCCGATCGCGTACACGGCGATCGTCGTCAGCAGCGCGCCCGCCAGGCCGAACCCGAGGTACCCGGCCGGCGAGGTGATGCCGAGCAGGCCGACGGCGAGCGCGATCGCGAAGCCCGAGCCGTAGGTGACGCCGAGCACGCCGGGGTCCGCGAGCGGATTGCGCGTCACGGCCTGGATGAGCGCGCCGGCGAGCCCGAGCCCGATGCCGGCCGCGATGGCGATCGCCGTGCGCGGCACGCGCGCGGTCGTGATGACGACGGCGTCGGATCCGGTGGCCGGGCGCCCCGAGACGAGGTCGCCGAGCGCGCGCACGACGTCGTCGAACGGGATGACGCGCGAGCCGATCGCGAGGCTCAGCACGACCGCCGCGACGAGGGCGATCAGCGCGGCGGCGAGGCCGACGGCGCGCACCGTGCCCGGCCGCATCCGGGCGCGCCGATCGGCAAGGCGCTCCTCGGCGGTGGGCTCGACGCCCGGCACCGTGCTCCCGGCTGACACGGTCTGAGCTTAGGCTAACCTAACTGTCGTTCGTGACCCCCGACCCTGAGAGCCCCCGAATGAGAAGACTCCCGATCGTCCTGGCCGCGGCCGTGACCGCCGTGCTCGCCCTGAGCGCCTGCGCTTCCGGAGGGGCCGGCTCGTCCGACTCCGGCTCGTCCGGCGCCGGATCCGCCTACCCCGCCACGATCGCGACGAAGTTCGGCGACGTCACCGTGAAGGAGGCCCCGAAGCGGGTCGTCGCGCTCGGCTGGGGCGACGCGGAGGCCGCGCTCGCGCTCGGCGTGCAGCCGGTCGGCGCCTCCGACTGGCTCGGCTTCGGCGGCGAGGGCGTCGGCCCGTGGGCGAAGGGCAGGTACGACACCGCGCCCGAGATCATCGGCACGCTCGAGCCCGAGTACGAGAAGATCGCGGCGCTCAAGCCCGACCTGATCCTCGACGTGAAGGGCTCCGGCGACGAGAAGCGCTACGCGAAGCTGAAGTCGATCGCGCCGACCGTCGGCATCCCCGAGGACGGCCTGAACTACCTCACCCCGAGCGACGAGCAGCTCACCATGATCGCGACCGCGCTCGGCGTGCCGCAGAAGGCGAAGACCCTGCTGGCCGACGTCGACGCCGAGTACGCGAAGGTGAAGGACGCGCACCCCGAGTGGGCCGGGAAGACCGCCACCGTCGCGGCCTACACGAGCGACGGCTGGGGCGCCTACGTCGACGGCGACACCCGCCTCGCGTTCCTCCAGGCGATCGGCTTCACGCAGAGCCCGACCATCGCGGCCCTGCCCGCCGACGGCTTCTCGGCCAAGATCTCGTCCGAGCAGCTCGACCTGCTCGACGCCGACCTGCTCGTCGCGTTCCCGATCTTCATCGAGGCCTCGAAGATCACCGACCAGCCGCTCTGGTCGACGATCCCGGCCGTGCAGAGCGGACACGCGATCGTGCTCGACGACCAGGACATCTCGAACGCGTTCTCGATCGGCTCGGTGCTCGCGCAGGGCTACCTCGTCGAGAAGTTCGTGCCGATGATCGAGAAGGCCGAGTCGGCCTGATGAGCACCGCCGACGCCGCGACGGAGGAGACCGGCACCGAGGAGACCGAGACCGAGGAGACCGAGACCGAGGAGCTCTCGCGCACCCAGCCGGTGCGCCCGGGTGCCGCCGTCGTCGAGGAGCTGCGCGTCGTCCGCGTCGAGCGCCCCTCGCACAGCTTCGTGCGCGTCGTGCTGACGGGCGTCGACGAGGGCTTCGGCGAGCGCTTCACGTCGCGCGGGCACGACCAGTGGTTCCGGCTGTTCCTGCCGAACGCCGCGGGCGCGCTCACCCTGCCGCACGGCGGGGCCGAGGGCTGGTACCAGCGCTGGCTCGGACTGCCGGAGGACGACCGACCGCCGGTGCGCAACTACACGCTGCGCGACAGCCGGCTCACCACGGACGGCTGGGAGCTCGACGTCGACTTCGTGGTGCACGCGTCGGCGTCCGGCGCGGTCGAGGGGCTCGCGGCCGGGTGGGCGACGGCCGCGCGGCCCGGCGACCGCATCGGCTTCCTCGACCAGGGCGTCATCTTCCGGGCCGAGTCCGCCGGCCGCGTGGTGATCCTCTCCGACGAGACCGGGTTGCCCGGCGTCGAGGGGATCACCCGCAGTCTCGAGCCCGGCACCCGTGCCCGGGTGCTGCTCGAGGTGCCGCACGGCGAGGACATCCGCGAGCTGCCGACCGAGGCGGAGGCCGACGTCCGCTGGATCATCCGCCAGGGTCCGGCGGGGGAGTCGGCGATCGAGCCGTACCTCGACGACGAGCTGTTCGCCGGCGTCGACTACGTCTACGCGGTCGGCGAGGCCTCGTTCGCGCTCGGCGTGCGCAAGCGCGCGGAGGCCGCCGGGGTGCCGCGCGACCGGGTCGACTTCTGCGCCTACTGGCGCCCGGAGCGCCGCCGGAGGTAGTCCGACCGGATCCCTGAGCCTGTCGAAGGGCGACTGCTGCACGCGGCTTCGACAGGCTCAGCCATCCGGCTGATGGCAACGGCCCCGCACGCGGATGCGCATCCGCGAGACTGGAGCACGTGCTGGGGGTGCTGACCGGATTCGCGATCATCGGGATCGTGATCGCGGCCGGGTACCTGGTCGCGCGGTTCCAGGTGGTCGGGCCGGGTGCCGGCGTCGCCCTCAACCGGGTCGCCTTCTTCGTCGCGAGCCCGGCGCTGCTGTTCACCGTGCTCGCGCGCGCTGATCTCGCGGTGGTGTTCTCGCCGTTCCTGCTCGTCGCGGCGATCTCCGCGGCCGTCATGGCCCTGCTGTTCGTGATCGCGTCGCGGCTGTTCTTCCGGATGCCGGCGGCCGAGACGACCCTCGGCGCCGCCCTCGGCGGCTACGTCAACGCGAACAACATCGGCCTTCCGGTCGCGACGTACGTCATCGGCGACCCGCAGTTCGTCGCGCCGATCCTGCTGCTGCAGCTGCTGATCATGGCGCCGATCGTGCTCGGCATCCTCGACGTGACGACGCGCGGCCGGGCCTCCGTGGCCGGGATCGTCACCTCGCCGCTGCGCAACCCGATCATCCTCGGCTCGGTGCTCGGACTGGTCGTGGCGCTGACCGGCGTGACCGTGCCGCCGGTGATCCTCGAGCCGCTGAAGGTGCTCGGCGGCGCGGCGGTGCCGCTGGTGCTGCTCGCGTTCGGGATGTCGCTGCGCGGGCAGCGCCCGCTCGCTCCCGGCTCCGGCCGGCGCGCCATCCTCGTCGCGACCGTGCTGAAGTCGGTGGTGATGCCGGCGGTCGCCTTCGCGCTCGGCGCGTGGGTGTTCCACCTGCCGCACCACGTGCTCGCGGCCTCGACGATCGTCGCGGCGCTGCCCTCGGCGCAGAACATGACGAACTACGCGGTGCGCTACGACCGCGGCACGGTGCTCGCGCGCGACACGGTGCTGCTCACGACGATCGCCGCCGTACCGGTGATCTTCGTCGTCGCGGCGCTGCTGCAGCCCTCGGGCTGATCGAGCCCGGCCGGCTCAGCCCGCGCCGAGCTCCTCCGGGAGCGCCTGGATCTTCGCCGTCGTGAGCGCGCTCTCCATGAGGATGCGGACGAGCCCCGAGACGTCGGAGGACGGGTCGACCGCGTCCTCGGTCTGCGCCTGCCGCTGGAAGGCGAGCGCGATCGCGAGCGGCACGTGGTCCAGGTCCGGGACGCTCTGCGTGGCGGCGGCGACGAGCGGCCAGTAGCGCAGCGCGGCACGCGGACCCAGCCCCGCGACGGACGCGGGCAGACCGCGCACGACGCCGAACTCCGGCGTGCCGGCGGTGTCGACGCTGTGCCGCACCAGCGGGATGAGATCGGGGATCGGGCGGCCCATCTTCTGCAGGATGCCGGCCGACAGGCCCCAGGCCGAGAGCGCGGACTCCATGAGGGGCCGGTTGATCGCGTCGCCCATGAGCAGGTTCTGGCCGTCGCGCGTCTGGACGGTGACGAGCGGATTCGCGAGTGCGGCGTACTCGGCTCGTCCGGTCTGCACGCCGTGCACGGCGGCGACCTGGCAGGCGTGCCCGGCGAGCGCGCCGAGCACGAGCGCGACGGCCTCGCCCGGCAGGCCCTGCTGCAGTCGCAGCGGCTTCACGAGCGAGTCGAACAGCAGCGTGGACGCCTGCTGCGCTGCGATCACGGAGGCCTCGCCGTCCGGCGTCGAGGCGCGGACGACGGCGGGGCCGGCGGCCGCTCCCGTCGCCGCTCCCGCGGTCTGCTGCCGCACCTTCTTGCGTCCGAACACGACGACCCCCTCCGGTCCTCGTCGAGGATAGGTCGCCGTCAGGGAAGGTCCGACCCCCTGTTCGGGACGGCGCCGCGACGGTGCGGCTCCGCGGTCCGCCCTGGGAGCCGTCTGGCAACTCGAGCCACATGTCGTCTAAACCGGTTTAGATCAACGGCATCGGCCCAAGGAGGAGCGGATGCCGCGGCGCAGCAGCACGACGATCGTCGATGTCGCCGAGCGCGCCGGCGTCAGCAAGGGCCTCGTCTCGCTCGCCCTCAACCGCCGCCCCGGCGTCTCCGACGCGACGCGCGAGCGCATCCTCCGCGTGGCCGACGAGCTCGGCTGGACGCCGAGTGCGACCGCCCGCTCGCTCGCCACCGACCGTGCCGAGACCCTCGGGCTCGTCATCGCCCGCGACCCGGCGGTGCTGTCGGCGGATCCGTTCTTCCCGGCGTTCATCGCCGGAGTCGAGCGCGCGCTCTCGCCGATCGGCTGGTCGCTGACGCTCGCGATGGTGCCCGACGCGGACCGCGAGCGCGCGGAGTACGAGCGGCTCGCGAGCGGCCGACGAGTGGACGGCGTCTTCGTGACCGATCTCCGCGCGCACGACGAGCGGATCGCGCTCGTCGCCGGGCTGGGGCTGCCCGCCGTGACGCTGGGGCGACCGGACTCCGACGCCGTCGTCGACTCCGGCGCGGCGATCGCGTCCGTGGCGCTGGACGACGAGCAGGGCATCCGCGAGGCCGTCGACCACCTCGCCGACCTCGGGCACCGCCGGATCGCGCACGTCGCGGGGCCGCAGCGGATGCTCCACGGCTCGCGCCGCCGGGCCGAGTTCGAGCGGGCGGCGGGCGCTCGCTCCCTCCAGGCGCTCGTCGCCGTGACCGACTTCGGCGCGGCGGACGGCGCCCGCGCCACCGCCGAGCTGCTCGATCTGCCCGATCCGCCCACCGCCATCGTCTACGCGAACGACCCGATGGCGATCGCGGGCATCGGCGTGGCCCACGCGCGCGGCCTGCGGGTGCCTCGCGACCTCTCGGTGACCGGCTTCGACGGCAGCGAGATCGGGGAGCATCTCTTCCCGGCTCTGACGAGCGTCGCCACCGAGGTGGCGCTCTGGGGCGAGGCGGCGGCGCATGCGCTGCTCGCCGTCCTCGACGGCGACGCGCCCGCGGAGGTCGACCTGCCGCCGGCGCGGCTCCTCGTCCGCGACTCGACAGCAGCCCCCGGCGGACGCTGACGTCCGCCACCCGAACAGCACCACGAACGAAGGAGATCGACGTGCGTCGACACAGCATCACCCTGGCGGTCGCGGCAGCGGCCACCGCCCTGCTCGCCCTCACCGCGTGCGGCGGCGGCGGGTCCGGCGGCGGCGCCGCGGACGCGAAGGGCCCCATCAAGATCTGGTACTCGAACAACGAGCAGGAGGTCGCCTGGGGCAAGCAGATGGTGGCGGCCTGGAACGAGGACCACCCCGATCAGAAGATCACCGCGCAGGAGATCCCGGCCGGCAAGTCGAGCGAGGAGGTCATCGGGGCCGCGATCACCGCCGGCAACGCGCCGTGCCTGATCTACAACACCGCGCCCTCCGCGGTGGGCCAGTTCGAGAAGCAGGGCGGGCTCGTCGACCTCTCGAAGCTCGACGGCGGCGCCGACTACATCGAGCAGCGCTCCGGCGACACCGCGAAGCAGTACCAGAACACCGAGGGCGACTACTTCCAGATGCCCTGGAAGTCGAACCCCGTCGTGATCTTCTACAACAAGGACCTGTTCACGAAGGCCGGTCTCGACGCCGAGAACCCGAAGCTGTCGACCTACGCGGACTTCATCGACACCTCGAAGAAGCTGGTCGACGCCGGTGTCGCCGAGAACGCGATCTGGCCGGCGCCGACGAGCGAGTTCTTCCAGACCCAGTTCGACTTCTACCCCCTGTACGCCGCGCAGTCCGGCGGCAAGCAGCTGGTCGAGGACGGCAAGGCCACCTTCGCGGATGACGCCGGCTACGACGTCGCGGACTTCTGGGCGACGCTGTACAAGGACAAGCTCGCCGGCCAGGAGCAGTACCAGGGCGATGCGTTCGCCGACGGCAAGTCGGCGATGGCGATCGTCGGTCCGTGGGCCGTCTCGGTCTACAAGGACGTGAACTGGGGCTCGGTGCCGGTTCCCACGAAGGACGGCACGGACGCCGCCGACATCCACACCTTCAGCGACGCGAAGAACATCGGCCTCTACTCGGCGTGCGAGAACCAGGGCACGGCGTGGGACGTGCTGAAGTTCTCCACGAGCGAGGCGCAGGACGGGAAGCTCCTCGAGATGACCGGGCAGATGCCGCTGCGCAGCGACCTGCAGAGCGTGTACGCGGACTACTTCGACGCGAACCCCGCCTACAAGTCCTTCGGCGACCAGGCCTCGCGGACGGTCGAGGTCCCCCCGGGTCCGAACACCGTCCAGGAGCTCCAGGCCTTCCGTGACGCATGGTCGAACGCCGTGATCTTCGGCAAGGGCGACGTGCACGACGCGCTCGACTCCGCGGCGAAGAAGATCGACACGATCGCGAAGCAGCCGTAGGCGCAGCATGACCGACACCCTCACCGCACCCGGGGCGGCCACCGCCCCGGGGCGGCGCCCCCAGGGCCCGCGCGCCGGACGACGGCGACGCGGACCGCTCGGCCGCAATCCGCTCGGCCTGCTCTTCAGCGCGCCGTACCTCGTGTTCGTCATCGCGGTGTTCGCGTACCCGCTCGTCTACTCGGTGTGGATCGCGTTCCACGACTTCTTCTTCGCCGCGCCCGGCGCGCAGGTCGACCGGCCGTTCGTCGGCCTCGCCAACTTCGCGACCGCGCTCACCGATCCGGCCGTGCTGCGCTCGTTCGCGAACGTCGGCGTGTTCCTCGTCATCAACGTGCCGCTGACGGTGGTGCTGTCGATGCTGCTGGCGACCGCGCTGAACCGCGTCGTGCACGCCCGCACGTTCCTGCGGGTGAGCTATTACGTGCCGTACGTCACGGCGAGCGTCGCGGTCGTCGCGGTCTGGCTGTTCCTGTTCAACGGCAGCGGCTTCGTCAACCAGCTCCTCGGACCGCTCGCACCGGATCCCTCGTGGCTCATCAACGAGCAGCTGGCGATGCCGACCATCGCGATCTTCGTCACGTGGAAGCAGCTCGGCTTCTACATCCTGCTGTACCTCGCCGCCCTCCAGGCCGTGCCGAAGGAGCTCTACGAGTCGGCCGCCACCGACGGCGCCGGCGCGGTGCGCAGCTTCTTCTCGGTGACCGTGCCCGGCGTGCGCCCGGCGACGGTGCTCGTGCTGCTGGTGTCCACCGTCACCGGCGCGAACCTGTTCACCGAGCCGTACCTGCTCACGGGCGGCGGAGGACCGAACGGCGCCTCCGCATCGCCGGTGCTGATCATGTACCAGAAGGGCCTCCAGCAGGGGCAGCCGGATGTCGCCGCCGCCATCGGCGTGGTGCTCGTGATCCTCGTGCTCGCCATCGCCTGGCTGCAGAACCGCTTCGTCGGGAGGGAGGACTGATGGCCCGCAGACGTGGTGCCTCCGGCGCACCGGACATGTCGCGGGGGCAGTCGATCCTGCGCGGCGTCGTGCTCGCGGTCGGCGCGATCGCGTTCCTGTTCCCCTTCTACTACATGGTGATCGGCTCGCTGCAGGCGAAGCCCGACCCCACCATCGCGGGCGCGTTCCCCGAGCCCGGCAACCTGACGGCGGAGAACTACGTCAACATCAACGACCGCATCAACCTGTTCCAGGGGCTGCTCAACTCCGGCATCTTCACCGCGGGCGTGCTCATCGGCACGCTCACGTTCGGGATGCTCGCCGGCTACGCGCTCGCGCAGCTGCAGTGGCGCGGCCGGGGCTTCACGTTCGCGCTCGCCCTGCTGGTGCAGGTGGTGCCGTTCCAGCTGCTGATCATCCCGCTCTACGTGCTCATCGCGCGCGACTACGGGCTCTCCGACAACTACCTCGGCATGATCCTGCCGTTCTTCATCAACTCGGCAGCGGTGATCATCTTCCGCCAGTACTTCCTCCAGCTCCCGAAGGAGCTGTTCGAGGCGGCGAGGATCGACGGCGCCAGCGAGCTGAAGCTGCTCACCGGCATCGCGATCCCGCTGGTCCGGCCCGCGCTGATCACCGTGATCCTGCTGACCTTCATCGGGCCGTGGAACGAGTTCCTCTGGCCGTTCCTCGTGACGAAGGACGCGGGGCTCCAGCCCCTCGCGGTGTCGCTCGCGAACTACATCTCCAACGTGGCGTCGTCGACCTCCAACCCGTTCGGCGCGACGCTCGCCGGCGCGGTCGTGCTCGCCGCCCCCGTGGTGGCGCTGTTCATCGTGTTCCAGCGCTACTTCACCTCGACCGACATCGGATCCGGAGTCAAAGGATGACCATGCCCACCTCCCCCTTCCCGTATCGCCTGACCCGCGCCGGCGTCGTGATGACGCCGCTCGAGGGCGACGAGCTCGAGGCGGAGGGGGTGCTCAATCCCGGCAGCGGGAGAGGGCCGGACGGCGAGCTGTACCTCCTGCCGCGGATGGTCGCCGCGGGCAACGTGTCGCGCGTCGGCCTCGGCCGGGTGATCGTGGAGGACGGCGTGCCGGTGGGCGTGCAGCGGCAGGGCGTCGTGCTCGAGCCGGACCGCGGCTGGGAGCGCGGCGCACGCAACGCCGGGGTCGAGGACCCGCGAGTGACCTTCATCGAGCGGCTCGGCCTGCACGTGATGACCTACGTCGCGTACGGTCCGCTCGGGCCGCGCACCGCCGTCGCCGTGTCGGAGGACCTGCGCGAGTGGCGGCGGCTCGGTCCGGCGCTGTTCGCCTACGACGAGGCGCTCGACGCCGACCTCAACCTGTTCCACAACAAGGACACCGTGTTCTTCCCGGAGCCGGTGACCGCGCCCGACGGCGTCGAGAGCCTCGCCGTGCTGCATCGCCCGATGTGGGACCTCGACGAGGTGAAGCCGGGCGAGGGCGTCCGCGTCCCCGCGGGGATCGACGACGCGCGGCAGAGCATCTGGATCGCGTTCGTGCCGCTGGCGGACGCGCTGGCCGACCTGGCGGCCCTCACGCTGTGGCGGGGGTCCCGCGTGCTCGCCGGACCGCTGTTCCCCTTCGAGGAGGTCAAGATCGGCGGCGGCCCCGCGCCGATGCGCGTGCCGGAGGGCTGGCTCGTGCTCCACCACGGCGTGACCGGCGAGATCGACTCCGCGTTCGCCCAGCAGCAGCGCGTCAACTACTCGGTCGGCGCGATGATCCTCGACGCCGAGCGCCCCTGGGAGGTCGTGGCGCGCACGGCGGAGCCGCTGCTCGCGCCGGAGACCGAGGAGGAGCGCAGCGGCATCGTGCCGAACGTGGTGTTCCCGACGGCGATCGAGGAGGTCGACGGCGTGCACTACGTCTTCTACGGCATGGCGGATTCGAAGATCGGCGTCGCGCGGCTCGACCGCGTGACCGGGTAGCCGGGCGACCGGCGGGAGGAGACGGCTCGATGGGGAGCTGGACGGACAGCAGGACTCGGAGCCGGATCGGCATCCGATCGGCGACGGCGGCGCTCGCGGCGGTGGCCCTGGCGGCGTCCGGGGTGCTGCTCGCCGCGCCGGCCGGAGCGCAGCCGGCGCGGACCGCGACGGGCGCGGCGGCGTCCGCCGCCGCCGCGCCGCTGACGAACCTCGCGCACCTCGACTTCCTGCTCGATCACCCGACGCCGCCCGCGCAGGCCGGGCACACGACCGACGGCCTCGACGCGGCGCCGGCGCTGACCGTGCCTTGGACCTACGCCGACGCACGCGATGGCGGCGCGTTCGAGCGGGTCGGCGGCGGCACGCTCGACCCGGCCACCGGCTACTACGGCCAGGGCGCGTTCAACGCCGACGACGTGGCCCGTGCCGCGGTCGTCTACACGCGCGCCTGGCAGCAGACCGGCACGACCTCGAGCCGCGACAGCGCCCGCGAGGTGCTGCGTTCGCTCGCCTACTTCCAGACCGTCGACGGCCCGCACGCCGGTGATGTCGTGCTCTGGATGCAGCGCGACGGCGTGCTCAACCCGAGCGCCGATCCGGTCGAGCTCCCCGATCCGTCCGACTCGGGCCCCTCGTACTGGCTCGCACGGACGATCTGGGCGTACGGCGAGGGGTACGCGGCCTTCCGCACGTCCGACCCGGCCTTCGCGGACTTCCTCTCGGACCGGATGGCGCTCGCCGTGAGCGCGCTCCAGCGCGAGGTGCTGACGCGGTACGGGCAGTGGACGACGTCCGACGGCGTCCGCGTGCCGTCCTGGCTGATCACCGACGGCGCCGACGTGTCGGCGGAGGCCGTGCTCGGGCTCGCCGCGTACGTGAAGGCCGGCGGCGTCGCCCCGGGCTCGCGCACGGCCCTGACCCAGCTCGCGGAGGGGGTGGCCGCGATGTCGTCGGGCTCCGGCGTCGCGGCGGGGCGCGCCTGGCCGTACGGCGCCATCCGGCCGTGGACGCACGCGCCGAGCATGTGGCACGCCTGGTCGTCGCAGATGCCCGTCGCGCTCGCCGAGGCCTCGACCGTGCTCGGCCGCCGGGATCTGCTCACGCCCGCGATCGCGGACACGGCTGTGTTCACGCCGCAGCTGCTCGCCGCCGGCGGGCCCGACAACGCCTGGTACCCGGCGCCGATCGAGCGGACCCAGATCGCCTACGGCGCGGACTCGCGGCTGCAGTCGCTGCTCGCCGTCGCCGACGCCACCGGATCCGCCGGCCTGTCGGACCTGGCCGCCGCGGAGGCGAGCTGGTACTTCGGCACGAACGCCTCCGGCAGCGCGGTCTACGACCCGGCGACCGGCGTGACCTTCGACGGCGTCGCGGCGGACGGCACGGTGAACCGCAACAGCGGCGCCGAGTCCACCATCCACGGGCTGCTCTCGATGCTCGCGCTCGACGCGCATCCGGCGGTCGCGGCCCGCGCGCGGACGCTGACCGGGGTCGTCTCGCGGGACGGCCTCCGCGTGGTCGAGGGCGAGGCGGCGAACCCGACCACCGGCACCGTGACGACGCCGGCCTCGGCCTGGACGGGTGAGTCGCAGTACAGCGGCGGGTCCGCCCTGACGCTGCCGGCGGGCGGCACGGCGACGTGGTCGCTCGGCGCGGCGACGCAGTCGCGCTGGGTGGAGCCCGTGCAGTGGCTCGACCCGGCGATCCGCTCGACCGCGGTCTGGTCGTCCAGCGGCCTGCCGCTCGGGGTCGTCTCGACCTCGGCGGGCGCCCAGGGGGTGAGCGAGGCGCCGGGCGCGCTGCGGCCGGTGAGCCTCTCGCTGCCGGTGCCGGCGGGACGTTCGTCGATCTCGGCCAGGGCGCTCAGCGGGAGCGCCGTCGACGCGCTGCTCGTGCGTCCCGTGATCGCGAGCCTCGAGTACGGCGGCGCCGGGCACCTGCGGATGCTCGCCTCGACCGCGCTCCTGCCGCACGCGACCGCGGTCGGCTGGGCCGGGGTGCGGTCGACCGTGACGGTGACGCGCGCGGACGGCAGCACCCGGCTGTCGCGGAGCATCTCCGGGGTCTCGACGCTGCTGCTGAACCCGGGTGAGGTCGCGACCGTGGTCGGCTAGAGCGGTCCGGATGGCTGAGCCTGTCGGAGCCCCGAACCCTGAGGTCGGATGGCTGAGCCTGTCGAAGCCTCGGACTCTTCGACGGGCTCAGAGATCCGAGGGGCGTCAGAAGATCATCGGGCGGTCGTCGTCCACCTCGTCGACGAGGTCGAGGTCGACGACGACCGGCACGTGGTCGCTCGGGGCGTCGCCCTTGCGCTCGTTCCGCTCGATGGAGGCGCCGGCGACGAGCTCCGCGAACGCGTGCGATCCGAGCACGAAGTCGATGCGCAGGCCCTCGTTGCGCGGGAAGCGCAGCTGCTTGTAGTCCCAGTAGGTGTAGCCCTCGGGGATCAGCGGCCGCACGACGTCGGTCAGTCCGGCGTCGAGCAGCGACTGGAAGGCCTCGCGCTCGGGCGGCGACACGTGAGTCGTGACGCCCTCGATCACGGTCGGGTCGCCGACGTCCGAGGCGAGCGGCGCGATGTTGAAGTCGCCGACGAGGGCGATCGGATCATCCGGATGCGCCGCCATCCACTCCGAGGTCGAACCGCGCAGCGCGGCGAGCCAGTCGAGCTTGTAGGCGTAGTGCGGGTCGTCGAGTCCGCGGCCGTTCGGCACGTAGAGGCTCCAGACCCGCACGCCGGCGCAGGTGGCGCCGATCGCGCGCGCCTCGAGCGGCTGGTCCGGCCCCTCCTGGCCCTTCGCGAAGCCGGGCATGCCGTCGAACGTCGTCGCGACGTCGTCGATGCCGACGCGGCTCGCGATGGCGACCCCGTTCCACTGGCTGAACCCGTGCGTGACGACCTCGTAGCCCGCCTCCTCGAACGCCTCGCGCGGGAACTGCTCGTCCTTGCACTTGATCTCCTGCATGGCCAGGACGTCGACCTCCTCCCGCACGGCGAACTCCACGGTGCGGGCCACGCGGGCGCGGATGGAGTTGACGTTCCAGGTGGCGAGGCGCATGCCCCAACGCTAGCCGCGGCCGGCGACGCGCTCCGGCCGGCCATTGACCCGGGCGGGCGTCTCGGCATATCGTCGAGTACCGGAAACGTTTACGGAGACCGTTCGACGATGAACAGGAGACGACCGTGATCCCCCATCCCACCGCCCGTCGATCCCGGGGGCTGCGCGCCGCCGGGCTCGGCGTGCTCGCGCTCGCCATCGGCGTGGCGCCAGTGCTCGCCGCCACGGCGACGCCCGCGCAGGCCGCCCCGGCCGGTGCCGACGCGACGAACCCGGACTTCGGCCCGAACGTCAGCGTCTTCGATCCGTCCATGAGCGTCGACGCCATCAACGCGCAGCTCGCCGCGATCTCCGGCGAGGGCGAGTTCTCCACGAACCGCCACGCCGTGCTGTTCGAGCCGGGCACCTACGGCAGCGCGGCCGGCGAGAACGACCCGCTGAATGCGACCGGCATCGTCAACGCCGACGTCGGCTACTACACGACCATCGCGGGCGCGGGATCGCAGCCGGGCGACGTGCTCATCAACGGCGCGCTCCACGTCGAGCCGGTGCAGGGCAGCGCCACCGCGCCCTGGGAGGCCAACGACCCCGGGTCGCTGACGCGCTTCTGGCGCGGGATGTCGAACCTCGCCATCAACCCGATCCAGCGTCCGGTCGGCGAGGACGCGACGCGCGTCAACCAGGAGGGCGTCACCGACGTGCACCAGCTGCGCTGGGCCGTGTCGCAGGCCGCGCCGCTGCGCCGCGTCGACATCCGCGGCGGGCTGACGCTGTTCGGCCGCTGGGGCGCCTTCGCCTCCGGCGGCTACATCGCCGACTCGAAGGTGGCCGGCACCGTCGTCTCCGGGTCGCAGCAGCAGTACTTCACGCGCGACTCGAGCATCGGCTCGTGGGACGGCGGCGTCTGGAACATGGTGTTCTCGGGCGTGCAGGGCGCCCCGGCCGAGACCTGGCCCGCCGACGGGTACAACGCCGCCGGCACGGTGCCGTTCACCGTGGAGGCGACGACCCCGGTCGTGCGCAGCGCCCCGTTCCTGCGGCAGGTCGACGGACGGTGGTCGCTGTTCGCGCCGAGCGCGCGCGCGGACACGTCCGGCGTCGCGTGGGGCACCTCCGCGGCGGACGGCCGCAGCATCCCGTTCGACCAGGTGTTCCTGGCCCGGCCGTCCGACTCGGTCGACACGGTCAACGCCGCGCTCGACGCCGGCCTGCACGTCGTGCTGACGCCGGGCGTGTACTCGTACGCCCAGCCGCTGCGGGTCACCAAGCCGGGCACGGTCGTGCTCGGGATGGGCATGGCCACGATCGTGCCGACCGCGGGCAATGCCGCCATCGAGACCGGCGACGTGGCCGGCGTGCAGCTCAGCGGCATCACGATCGATGCGGGCGCCCAGCGCTCCGACGTGCTCGTGCAGGTGGGCCCGACCGGCGCCTCCGTCGCGGACGCGGCCGACCCGACCACGCTCACGGACGTGTTCGTGCGCATCGGCGGACCGCACGCGGGCTCGGCCACGACGAGCATCGAGGTGAACACCCCGCACACCGTGCTCGACGACATCTGGGCCTGGCGCGCGGACCACGGCAGCGGCGTCGGCTGGACCGTCAACACCGCGGACACCGGCGTCGTGGTGAACGGCGACGACGTGACCGCGCTCGGACTGTTCGTCGAGCACTACCAGCGCAACCAGGTGGTCTGGAACGGCGAGCGCGGACGCACCGTGTTCTACCAGAGCGAGATCCCGTACGACGTGCCGGATCAGGCCTCGTGGAACGACGGCAGCCGGCTCGGCTGGTCGAGCTACCGCATCGCGGACGACGTCAGCCAGCACTCGCTGACCGGCGCCGGCGTCTACTCGTTCTTCCGGGATGCGCCGATCACCGCGCAGGACGCGATCCAGACGCCCGGCGGCGACGGCATCCGGCTGCGCCACCTGGTGACGCGGTTCCTCAACGGGCAGGGCGAGGTGAGCCACGTCGTCGACGGGCGCGGCGCCGTCGCGCACGGCGTCGGCGGCGAGGAGACCAGCTACCTCGGCGGCTGATGCGGACCGGCCGGCCGAGTCCACCACCTCGGCCGGCCGGCTCCGGGGTCGACGGCGCTCGGTAGGCTGGCGGCCGTGACCGACGCGCGAGACCAGCTGATCGAGTACATCAAGGCCGACGCCGTGTTCCACGGCGACTTCACGCTCACGAGCGGCAAGAAGGCCACGTACTACGTCGACCTGCGCCGGGTGAGCCTCGACCACCGGGTCGCGCCGCTCATCGGCCGCGTGATGGTGGACCTCATCGCGGACATCCCGGACGTGGCCGCTGTGGGCGGGCTCACCATGGGCGCCGACCCGATCGCCGCCGCCGTGCTGCACCAGGGCGCCGCCGCCGGCCACGCCTACGACGCGTTCGTCGTGCGCAAGGAGCCGAAGGACCACGGCCGCGGCCGCCAGGTCGAGGGACCGGACCTCGCCGGCAAGCGGGTCGTCGTGCTCGAGGACACCTCCACGACGGGCGGCTCGCCGCTCAAGGCGATCGAGGCGCTGCTGAAGGTCGGCGCCGAGATCGCCGGGGTGGCCGTCGTCGTCGATCGCGCCACCGGAGCCAAGGAGGCCATCGAGGCCGCCGGCTACCCCTACTACT
The DNA here is from genome assembly GCF_058809295.1 of Schumannella sp. GW821-FHT10F01. Lineage (NCBI taxonomy): Bacteria > Bacillati > Actinomycetota > Actinomycetes > Micrococcales > Microbacteriaceae > Schumannella > Schumannella sp. GW821-FHT10F01. The sequence goes on along the minus strand of NZ_JBXASM010000005.1, from coordinate 82,517 downwards.
CGGCCATCGGCCTCGCGGATCTCGGACTCGCGCCGTGACCGACCGCCCCGGTGACGGGGCGGAGCAGGATGCGTCTCGCCCGCCCGAGCTCGTGGAGCCTCCCGAGCCGGAGCACCTCGTGCTCCCGGCCGGTGACGCCCCCGCGGATCGGACGGCTCCGGCGGTGCCGCCGGCGGCGGACGACGAGGGCGTGCCGACCGAGGCGCTGATCCTCCGGGACGCGGCGCTCGACGTGCCGACCCAGCCGGCCGATCTCCGGGAGCTGCGGGCGGAGCGGCCGGAGTCGGCCGCTGCGGCCGAGGCTCCGGGATCGGATCCGGCGGATGCCGCTCCCGGCGACGCCGCGCCGGCGGATCCGCCCGATCCGGTCCCGGGCACGACGGGTGCGCTCGACCTCGACTCGTGGATGGTCTGGCCGCCGGGTGCGCCGCCGATCCACGACGAGGCGCTCGCCACCCCGGCCGGCATCGACGACCTGTTCGCGGCCGACCGGTTCCGCGAGGTCGGCGACGACGGGGCGGCACCGGCTCGGGCTCCGGAGCCGACCCCGGCCGAGGCGCAGGCCGCCGCGCTCGCCGCCGCCGCGCCCGCTCCCACCGCGCCGGCCGAGGATCCGCTGCCGAGCCGGCGCGCGCTCCGCGAGGCGGAGGCCGCCGCGCCCGCCGCCGTGCGGTCCGGTCCGCCGTCGCCGCCGGACCTCGCCGGCGTCTCGCCGTACGGCATGCCGCCGGACGAGTCGCCGACGGCCCGGCCGCGCGAGCACGTCACGCCGCTGGTCTGGGTCGGCGTCGTGCTGGTGGCGATCATCGCGCTCACCGCCGTCTTCTTCGTCGGCACGCGCATCCCCTCGATCGCGCAGCCCGCCCCGAGCCCGACGCCGACCAGGACCGAGTCGACCGAGCCCGACCGCACGCTCGCCCCCGGCACGCACGACTGGACGCTGCTCGGCGGCGGCGAGTGCGTGACCCCGTTCGCTGGCGCGTTCGCCGAGACGTTCGAGGTGGTCGACTGCGGCACCGCGCACGCGGCGCAGCTCGTCTACCGCGCCCGCGTTCCCGGCACCGACTACCCGGGCTCGACGGCGCTGCAGGAGTCGGTGCCGCGGCTCTGCGAGGCGGAGGGCGTGATCGACCTCGCGCAGGCCGCGAAGTACACCGACCTGCAGCTCACGATCTCGTTCCCGGCCACCAGCGCCCAGTGGGATGCCGGCCAGCGCGACTACTACTGCTTCGTCTCGCGCTCGCAGGGCGGCACGATCAAGGGCACCGTCGCCGGCGACGCGCAGCAGCGCGAGTGGGCGTCGCACGGCACCGCGAAGTCCGGTCCGGTCTCCGGGTCGGACGGCTAGCCCGGCCGGGATCAGAGGTCGGTCTCGACCGGGTCCTGCTTCAGCAGCTCGAACACGCCCTGCAGCACCTCGGAGGGGCGGAACGGATAGCGGTCGATCTCGCGCTGGTCGCTGATGCCGGTCATCACGAGCACGGTGTGCAGACCGGCCTCGATGCCGGCCACGACGTCGGTGTCCATGCGGTCGCCGATCATGCCGGTGTTCTCGCTGTGCGCGCCGATCTTGTTCATCGCGGAGCGGAACATCATCGGGTTCGGCTTGCCCACCACGTAGGGCTCCTTGCCGGTCGCCTTCGTGATGAGGGCCGAGATCGCGCCGGTGGCGGGCATCGGCCCCTCGGCCGACGGGCCGGTCGCATCCGGGTTGGTGGCGATGAAGCGGGCGCCGTCGTTGATGAGGCGGATCGCCTTCGTGATCGCCTCGAAGCTGTAGTTGCGGGTCTCGCCGACGACCACGTAGTCCGGGTTCGTCTCGGTCATGATGAAGCCGGCCTCGTGCAGCGCCGTCGTGATGCCGGCCTCGCCGATCACGAAGGCGCTGCCGCCGGGCATCTGCGAGGCGCAGAAGTCGGCGGTCGCGAGCGCGGACGTCCAGATGGCCGACTCCGGCACGTCGAGCCCGGATGCGCGGAGCCGGGCCGCGAGATCGCGCGGCGTGAAGATCGAGTTGTTGGTGAGCACGAGGAACGGGGTGCCGGTGTCGCGCCACTGCTGGATCAGCTCCGGCGCCCCCGGCAGCGGCGCGTTCTCGTGCACGAGCACGCCGTCCATGTCGGTGAGCCAGCACTCGACCTCGTCGCGACCGTGCCTCTCGGATGCCATGGGCTCAGGGTAGCGAGCCGGGCGGGGAGCTACGCCGCGGGCGTGCGACTCGCGCGGCGGCGTCGGGCGAGCCGCTGCACGACGAGCGTGAGCGCCCCGGACGCGACGATCGCGGCGACGTTGATGCCGAGCTGCGCGAGCGAGCCGAGCGCCTCGCCCGGCACCCGGTAGGCGGCGGCGACCGCGGCATTCGCCGCGGCCGGCACGGTCGTCACGGAGATCAGCACGCCGACGAGCGCGCCCGACTTCGCGGTCGTGAGCGACAGCATCCCGGCGATGCCCGCGAGGAACGCGACGACCCAGCTCAGGGCGTCCGGCCGCCAGATGAAGTCGGTCAGCGGCCGGTCGGCGAGCAGCATCGACCGGTCGACGATGCCGCACGCGGTGAGCAGCAGTGTGAACGCGATGGTGACCGCACCCGCGATCGCGAAGCCGGCGGCGAGGGCGAGGAGCGACCGGCCGACCCCCCGTGCGTCCCGCTCCACGAGCGCGAGGCAGAGGGCGGCCAGGGGGCCGAACTCCGGCCCGACGACCATCGCGCCGACGATGAGGATGGGCTGGTCGAGCAGCACGCCGATGGCCGCGATCGCCATCGCGACGCTGAGGAACACGAGATAGGTCGCCGACAGGCGGGTCTCCTCGCCGGTCTTGGCGGCGACCTCCTCCCAGATCACCGCCTGCGACGGATCGCCCGGCACCCGCCGCTCGGCCTCGTCGCCCGAGCGGGACAGGCTCACGCTCGTCTCCGCCGCGAGGATGCCCCCGCGATCGCGGACGCCGAGCGCGACGAGGCGCTCGATCACCGCGTCGGCCGACTCGCGGGTGACATCCGCGTGCACCACGTCGCCGGGAGGCAGGAGCGAGGCTCCGCGATCGAGCGCGAGGTGGGCGACGCCGTCCTCGGCCCGGAGCGCGGCGATCACGTCGTCCGTGAGGTCGGCGGGGAGGCAGAGCCGGATGGCGATCATCCGAGGCCGGCCGCCTGGTCGCCCGGGAGCTCGACGAGTCGCGCGTGCGGCAGCCGCGCCCGCATGACGGCCACGGCGTCCGGGCTCGCGTCCACGAGCAGCGCCCGCCGGCCGAGGCGCGCGGCGACCGCGCCGGTCGTGCCCGACCCGGCGAACAGGTCGACGACCGTGTCGCCGGGCGCGGACGACGCCGCCACGATCCGGCGGAGGATCCCCTCCGGCTTCTGGGTCGCGTAGCCGGTGCGCTCCCGGCTGTTCGTCGGCACGATCGTGTGCCACCAGACGTCGGTGGGCAGCTTGCCGCGCGCGGCCTTCTCGGGCGTGACCAGGCCCGGTGCCATGTAGGGCTCCCGATCGACGGCGTCGCTGTCGAAGTGGTAGCGGTCCGGGTCCTTCACGTAGACGAGGATCGTGTCGTGCTTGGCCGGCCAGCGCCGGGTGCTGCGGCCGCCGTAGTCGTAGGCCCAGACGATCTCGTTGAGGAAGCAGTCCCGGCCGAACAGCGCGTCGAGCGCCACCTTCGCGTAGTGCGCCTCCCGGTAGTCGAGGTGCAGATAGAGGGTGCCGCGATCGTCGAGCAGGCGGTGCGCCTCCTGCAGCCTCGGCTCGAGGAACTCCCAGTAGTCGGCGAAGCGGTCGTCGTAGCGGTACAGCGTCGCCTTCACCGTGTCGTAGGCGCCGCCGCGGAAGCCGCGCCGGTCGCCCGTGCCGTCGCCCGTCGCGCGCGTGGTCGTCATGCGCTGCGCGCGCTGCTCGCGGCCCGTGTTGAAGGGCGGATCGAGGTAGACCAGGCGCGCGCAGCCGTCCGGCAGGAGGGCCGTCGCCAGGAGGTTGTCGCCGAGCACGATCGTGTCGGGGGAGTCCGCGGTCCAGAGGGGCGGCCCCGGGCGGGACCCGGCCGGCTCGACCGCCCGGGGCGCGGCGGGCTCGAGCGCGGTCATGCGGCGAGATTAACAGCGGCGGGCGGCGTCGTCGGTCAGCCCCGCCCGACCTCCCGGTCGATGCGCGGCGCGGCCGCGTCCTGCTGGGCGAGCCGCCGCAGCGCCGCGAGGAGCGGATCGCCGACCGCCGTGCCGACGACCGCGTACTGGATCGCGGCCGCCGGGGTCGTGCGCGGCACACGGGCGAGGTCGGCGTCCGCGATGATGCGGGAGGCGCGGACGTAGGCGTCGAGATGCGCGTCGTCGTAGGGCGTGCCGGCGGCGTCGGCGGCCTCGAGCGCGCGCTCGAGCTGCGCGACAGCGGCGAAGCCGGGGTCGTAGACCTGGCCGTTCCGCGCGAGCAGCGCTCGGGCGCGCGGGTAGTCGTCCCGTCGCTCGGCGGCGGGCGGGAGCGCCGCGACCGCGCGGCCGATCGCCGCGTACACGGAATCGCCGGGCTCGTCGATGGCGCCGAGCACGTCGCGCGCGCGCTGCACGCTGAGGCCGACGACGTCGATCAGCACGCGGATGAGCGCGAGCCGTCGCACATGCTCCTCGTCGTAGACCGCCTGCGTCGCGCCGGTCGCACGGCCGGGCGGCAGCAGGCCCTCGCGCAGGTAGTACTTCACCGTGGCGAGCGGCACCCCGCTCCGCGCGACCAGCTCCGAGACCCTCATTGACTTGGATACTAGTGCTGTCCAATAATGGATAGCATGACTATCCAACCGGGAACGCTGATCCTCGCCGGCGCGCTGCTGCTCGCCCTGGTCACCGTCGAGACCGGGGGCGCGTTCCTCGTGAAGGTCGCCCGCGGCGGCGTGCCGGCCAACGCGCTGCAGAAGAGCCTGTTCCGGGCCGGCCACGCGCACGCCGCCGTGCTGCTCGTGCTGAGCCTGGCGATCCTGGCCCTGATCGATCAGGCGCCGCTGCCGCCGCTGCTCGCCTGGATCGGGCGCAGCTTCGTGCCGTTCGCCGCCATCCTCATGCCGGCGGGCTTCTTCCTCTCCGTGATCGGCCGCGACCCGCAGAAGCCGAACCGGCTGATGGCCCTGCTGTGGATCGGCGCGGGCGTGCTCACGATCGGGCTGGTCGTGTCCGGGATCGGGCTCATCGTCGGCGGGGCGTCCCGGCTGGGGTGAGTGACCTAGCCTGACCGGATGACGGACCCGTTCGACGACGACGACGCGGCAGCCGGCGAGCCGCAGCTCGAGGTCGGCGTCGGACCGTGGCCCGGCACCCGTGCCGACTGGCCGGACGATCCGCGCCTCGACCCGGAGCTGCTCGAGCGCGGCGACCGGCGCAACGTCGCCGACCGGTACCGCTACTGGAGCCTCGAGGCGATCCGCGCGGAACTCGACGAGCGGCGCCATCCGTTCTCGGTCGCCATCGAGAACTGGCAGCACGACCTCAACATCGGCTCGATCGTGCGGTCGGCGAACGCGTTCCTCGCGGCCGACGTGCACATCGTGGGCAAGCGGCGCTGGAACCGCCGCGGGGCGATGGTCACCGACCGCTACCAGCACGTGCTGCACCACGCCGACGTCCGGGACCTCGTGACCTGGGCCCGCGAGCGGGACCTGCCGATCGTCGCCGTCGACAACGTGCCCGGGGCGGTCGCCGTCGAGGAGGCGGAGCTGCCGGAGCGCTGCGTGCTGCTCTTCGGGCAGGAGGGCCCCGGGCTCAGCGCCGAGGCGCTCGCGGCGGCGGACTCGGTGGTCGAGATCCGGCAGTTCGGGTCGACCCGCTCGATCAACGCGGCGGCCGCGGCAGCGGTTGTCATGCACGAGTGGGTCCGGCGGCACGGCGTGCGCGAGGGCTGACCGGAGCCCGCCCCGCGGGTCCGGCAGGCGCACCCGCGTGTCGCGCCGCCGGCCTGCGCGGCCGGTCCTAGCCTGAGCGGGCTGTCGCGGTCGGCACCGCTCCCCCGAGCTCCGGTGCCGACCGCGAACGCGTATCCGGGTCGGCCGCGGACGCGCCACCCGGCGATCACCCCGTCGTCACCCGCTCCTCGCCCCGGCTCGCCGCGCATCCTGGCTTGCCCCGATGCGCGAACCTCCGCCTAGACTGGGAAGACGCACCGTCCCCGCGGAGTGTCCCGATCCGACCCGAACGATCGGCCCATCCCGCGACGGTGCGAGCACCGTCAATGCCGGAGCGCGAGGCGCGTCCCGGATGCAACGAGGGGATGTTCGGGTGTCGGAGGGGGGCTCCGCGTCCATCGGGCGCGGACCAGCGAGGCCGTTCGCGGCGTCGCGCGAGACGTGGGGCGAGCCGGGCTCGTCCTACTTCAGCGTGTTCGCGCGCGTCATCGCCTTCGTGCTCGCCGTCGCCGTCGCGGGCTTCGCCATCGCCGTCGTGCCGGGCGACCGCGCCGACGCCGTCACCGTCTCGTGGGGTGCCGACGACGGCGGCCCGAACTACCAGGCCACGGTCAACGGCGACTTCATCACCGTCGGCAACGGCGTGCTCGCCTGCTCCGCCGTGCCCGTGTCGGGTGCCGGCACCTGCGCCGACCTCCATGCCGCATCGAACGCGAACACGAACAGCGTCAACGACAACGCGCTCATGCTGAACAACAACAGCGTCAGCGGGTTCACCGACAACTCCTCGACCGCGAACCTGACCATCCCCTCGGGCGCGAAGATCGTCAAGGCGGTGCTGAACTGGTCGGGCAACACCGGCGTCTACACCGGCAACACGACCCAGTCCCTCTGCACCGCGTTCAGCACCGCGCGCGGCACGGCGACGCTGCCGAGCGGCAGCGCGACGGGCTACCAGACCCGCGCCGTGCAGATGAAGGTCGGCACCGGCGCCGTCACCTCCTACGCCCCCGACGACGTGTGGGAGGACGCCGCCAGCCAGGCGACCGCCCGCTACTACAGCGGCGTGGCCGACGTCACCGCCGCGTTCCAGAACGTCACGACGGGCTCGCAGCTCGCGGTCTCCGCCGGCAACATCTGGGCGCCGACCGGGGCGGGCTGCTACGCCGGCTGGTCGCTGACGCTCGTCTACGACTACGGCACCTACATCCTCGGCAACGCGAACTCGGTGCCCCGCTCGGTCGTGCTCTACGACGGCCACGTGCGCGAGGGCCAGAACGACGCCCCGCTGACCGTCGACTTCACCGGGTTCACCGCCGTCGACACCGGCACCCGCGCCAGCTACACGCTCTACGAGGGCGACCGGAACATCACCGGCGACACCGCCTCGTACTCGAGAGGCACGTCGACCACCTTCACCGAGATCCCGAACAGCGCCGGCGCGACCGGCAACATCGGCATCGGCCGGGCGACCGGCTCGGTGAGGTACACCCAGCCGGCGGACACCTCCACTTTCACCAACCAGAGCGTCGACGTCGCCACCGCCTCCCTCGGCAACGTGGTGGCCGGCGACAGCAAGGTCAGCCTCCGCCTCGGCACCACCGGCGACTCCTACCTGCTCACCACCGTCGTGCTCTCCGTGCCGACGGCCGGCCTGCAGGTGAAGAAGACGTACCTCAACGACGCCGGCGGCACCGACATCCAGTATCGGACGGCGAGCGAGAAGGCCACCTTCTTCGTCACGCTCACGAACACCGGCGCCGGCACGCTCCGCAACATCGCGGTCGCCGACGACCAGGCCGACTGCGTCAGGTCCGCCGCCGACCTCAACACGGTCACGCTGCTGCCATTGCAGACGTACACCTATCAATGCACGGCGACGAACAACACCACCGCGGGCTACACGAGCACCGCGAGAGCCACGGCGAACACGGTCGTCGGCGGCTACCTCGCCTCGGGCGCCGACCTCACGACCGTCGTCTTCACGGGCATCGGGCTCACGAAGACGAGCGCGCTCGCCGCCGGCGCCACCGGCAAGGCCGGCGACACCGTGAACTACACGTTCACCGTCACGAATACCGGCGGCGGCCCGCTGACCGGCGTGACCATCACCGACCCGCTCTCGGGCCTCTCGGCGATCACGCCGAGCACGATCGCCACGCTCAACGTCGGCGCCAGCGCCACGGCGACCGCCAGCTACGTGCTGAAGCAGTCGGACGTCGACGCCGGCTCGGTCATCAACACCGCGACGACCACGGGAACGGATGCCGACGGCGGCGTCAAGCCGGTCGCCACCGCCACGCGCACGCAGCCGGTCGCCTCCGCCCCGGCCCTGTCGATCACGAAGACGGGCGCGCTCGCCGCCGGCGGCACCGGCAAGGTCGGCGACACGATCAACTACAGCTTCGCCGTGCAGAACACCGGCAACGTGACGCTGACGGGCGTGCGCGTCACGGATCCGCTCGCCGGCCTCTCCACCATCACGTGCGGATCCTCGACGGGCGGCGCCGTCGGCACGCTCCCACCGGCCGGCACCGCCACCTGCACGGCGACCTACGTGATCAAGCAGACCGACGTCGACGCCGGCTCCGTGAAGAACACCGCCTCGGTCTCCGGCACCTCGCCGACCGGCGCGACCACGACGACCCCGAGCGCCCAGGTCGTCGTGCCGACCATCGCGGCCGCGCCGGCGATCACCACCACGAAGACCGCGGCCTACACGACCGGCTCGGGCGCGGTCGGCAGCGTCATCACCTACACGTTCGTCGCCCGCAACACCGGCAACGTGACGCTGACCGGCGTCGCGATCAGCGACCCGCTCGTCGGGCTCTCGGCGCTGACGTACGGCGCCTGGCCGTCCGGCACGGCGAACACGCTCGCGCCGGGCACCCAGGTCACGGCGACCGCGACGTACACGATCAAGCAGTCGGACGTCGACGCCGGCTCCGTCGTCAACCGCGCGACCTCGACGGGCACCCCGCCGACCGGCGCCGCGGTGACCGGGCAGTCGGCGCAGATCACGACGCCGACCGCGGCCTCCGCCCCGGCGCTGAACCTGACGAAGACGGGCACCGCCTCCGGCCAGACCGCCGGCAGCACCGTCACCTACTCGTTCGTGCTGAGCAACACCGGCAACGTGACGCTCCGCAACGCCGCGATCACCGACCCGCTGTCGGGCCTCTCGGTGATCACCTACGGCACCTGGCCCTCCGGCACCGTCGGCACGCTCGCCCCGGGGCAGAGCGTCACCGCGACGGCGACGTACACGATCAAGCAGTCGGATGTCGACGCCGGCGCGATCACGAACTCCGCCTCCGCCTCGGCAGCGCCGCCGACCGGCGCGATCGTGACGGCAACCCGCTCGGCGACCGTGCCGATCACTCCGGCCGGCGCCCTGACGGTCGCGAAGTCCGGCGCCTACACGAGTGGCAGCGGCGCCGTCGGCAGCGCCATCCGCTGGACGATCACGTTCACGAACTCGGGCAACGTGACGCTGTCGAACGTCGCCGTGTCGGACAGCCTCCCGGGCATCAGCGCCGTCACCTACCCGACGGGCTACACCGGCACGCTCACCCCGGGGCAGACCGTCATCGCGACGGCCACGTCGACGGTGACGCAGGCGCAGGTCGACGCGGGCACCGTGGCGAACACCGCGACCGCGACGGGACGCACCCCGGCCGGCGCCTCCGTCACCGGCACCGGCGCCGCCTCGCTCGCCACCGCGGCCGCCGCACCCGGCCTGACGCTGACGAAGACGGGCGCGATCGCGGGCGGCGCGGCCGGCAACGCGGGCGACGTCATCCAGTACACGTTCACGCTGCGCAACTCCGGCAACGTCACGATCACCGGCGCGAGCGTCAGCGACCCGCTCGCCGGACTCGGCACGCTCACCTACTCGTGGCCGACCTCGACGGCGGGCACGCTCGCCCCGGGGCAGACCGCCACGGCGACGGCGAGCTACACGATCAAGCAGACCGACGTGAACACCGGCAGCGTCAAGAACACGGCGACGGCGACCGGCACGACGCCGACCGGCGGCACGACCACCGCGACGAGCGGCCAGGTCACCACGAACACGGCGGCCGCGGCCCCCTCGATCGTCACGACCAAGGCCGGCGTGCTGGCCTCCGGCGCGACCGGCGTCGCGGGCGACCGGATCAACTGGACGATCACGCTGCGCAACGCCGGCAACGTCACGCTGACCGCGGTCGCGGCGTCGGACTCGCTCGCCGGCATCGGCACCCTGACCTACACCTGGCCCGGCGCCGCGAACACGCTGCAGCCCGGCCAGACCGCCACCGCGACCGGATCGTCGACGCTGTCGCAGACGGATGTCGACGCCGGCGCCGTCTCGAACGTCGCCACCGGCACGGGCACGCCGCCGACCGGTGCGGCCGTCACGAGCCAGGGCCCCGCGACCGTCGCGGTCGCGGCCACCGGCACGATCGCGCTGACGAAGACGCCGAGCATCACGACCGGCGCCCGCGCCGGCGACGTCGTGACCTACACGTTCACCGCCCGCAACACCGGCAACGTGACGCTGACGGGTGTCGCGATCAGCGATCCGCTCGCCGGGCTCTCGTCCGTCACGTACGGCACCTGGCCGTCGGGCACGACCGGCACGCTGGCGCCGAGCACGCAGGTCACCGCCACCGCGACCTACACGGTGAAGCAGTCCGACGTCGACCGCGGCTCGGTCGCGAACACCGCGACCGCGACCGGCCGCACGCCCCAGGGCGCGACGGCGACCACGACGGCGACCGCGAACGTCACGACGGCCGCGGCCGCGCCGTCCATCGCGACGACGAAGACCGCGAGCGTCGCGGGCGGCGGCGCCGTGAACAGCGTCATCACGTACACGTTCACGGCCCGCAACTCCGGCAACGTCACCCTGACCGGCGTCGCGATCAGCGACCCGCTCGTCGGGCTCTCTGCGTTGACGTACGGCACCTGGCCCTCCGGCACGACCGGCACGCTCGCCCCCGGGCAGACCGTGACCGCCACTGCGACGTACACGATCAAGCAGGCCGACGTCGACCGCGGCTCGATCACGAACACGGCCACGTCGACCGGCACGCCGCCCACGGGCGCCGCGGTCACGACGCCGGCGACGATCACGACCCCGGTCGCCGCGTCCGCCCCGGCGCTCGCGCTGACGAAGACCGGCACCGCGAACGGCACGACCACCGGCAGCACGATCAGCTACGCGTTCACGCTGCGCAACTCCGGCAACGTGACGCTCACCGCCGCGGCGATCTCCGACCCGCTGCTCGGCGCCGGCGGCATCACCTACGGCACCTGGCCCTCCGGCACCGTCGGCACGCTCGCGCCGGGGCAGACGGTCACCGCCACGGGCACGTACACGCTGAAGCAGTCGGATGTCGACGCGGGCGCGGTCGCCAACACGGCGAGCGCCACCGGCACCCCGCCGACCGGCGCCCCCGTCGGCACCACCGCGAACGCCACCGTGCCGATCACCGCGACCGGCGTGCTCTCGACCACGAAGACCGGCGCCTACCTCACCGGCTCCGGCGCGGTCGGCAGCGTCATCCGCTGGACGATCACCTCGCGCAACTCCGGCAACGTCACCCTGAGCTCGGTCGCGATCTCCGACTCGCTCGCCGGTCTCGGCGCGCTGAGCTACACCTGGCCCGGCACCGCCGGCACGCTGACGCCCGGCCAGCAGGTCGTCGCGACCGGCGACTACACGGTGACCCAGGCGGATGTCGACACCGGGTCGGTCGCGAACACCGCGACCGCCACCGGCCGCACGCCGAAGAACGCGACCGTCACGAGCACGGCCGTCGCGACGCCCGTGACGACGGCCGCGTCGGCCCCGGCGCTGGCGCTCACGAAGACGGGGGCCGTCGCGGGCGGCGCCGCGGGCAACGCCGGCGACGTCATCACCTACACGTTCACGCTCCGCAACTCCGGCAACGTCACGATCACGAACGCGAGCGTCGCCGACCCGCTCTCGGGGCTCTCCGCGCTGACGTACAGCTGGCCCGGCGCGACCGGCACGCTGGCACCGGGGCAGACCGCGACGGCGACCGCGAGCTACACGATCAAGCAGTCGGACGTGAACACCGGCAGCGTGAGCAACACCGCCACCGCGACCGGGCGCACGCCGACGGGCGGCACGGTCACCACGTCCTTCGGCCCGGTCACGACGCCGACGGCGGCGGCCTCGCCGTCGATCGCCACCACGAAGTCCGGCGCGCTCGCGAGCGGCGCGACGGGCGCCGTCGGCGACACCGTGAACTGGACCATCACGCTCCGCAACGCCGGCAACGTCACCCTGACGGCGGTCACGGCGTCCGACTCGCTCGCCGGCATCGGCGCCCTGACCTACACCTGGCCGACCCCGGGGTCGCCGAACGTGCTGCAGCCCGGGCAGACCGCCACCGCCACCGGCAGCTCCACGCTGAGCCAGGCGGACGTCGACGCCGGCGCCGTCACGAACATCGCGACCGGCACCGGCACGCCGCCCACCGGCGCGGCCGTCACGAGCCAGGGCACCGCGACCGTGCTCGTCACGCCGCGCGCGTCGATCAGCCTGACGAAGACCGCGAGCCCCGCGACCGGCGTCACCGCGAACTCGACCGTCACCTACACGTTCGTCGCCCGCAACACCGGCAACGTCACGCTGAACGGCGTCGCCGTCACCGACACGCACTCCGGGCTCTCGACGATCACCTACGGCACCTGGCCGGCCGCCGGCACGGTCGGCCGTCTCCTGCCGGGCCAGCAGGTCACCGCGACCGCGACCTACGTCGTGAAGCAGACCGACGTCGACGCCGGCAGCATCCCGAACACGGCGAACGTCAGCGGCACCCCGCCGACCGGCGCGGCCGTCACCGCCGCCTCGAGCGCGACCGTCACGACCGTCGCCTCCGCCCCGGCGCTGACGACGACGAAGACCGCCGTGGTGTCGAACGGCGGCGCCGTCGGCGGCACGATCACCTACACGTTCACCGCGACGAACTCCGGCAACGTCACGCTGACGGGCGTCGCGGTCGCCGACGCGATGTTCACGCAGGCGCAGCTGACCTACACCTGGCCCAGCGGCACCGCGGCTCGCCTCCTGCCGGGTCAGCAGGCCAGCGCGACCGCGACCCGCGCCATCGCGCAGGCCGACGTCGACCGCGGCTCGGTCACGAACACCGCGAGCTCGATCGGCACCCCGCCGACCGGCCCGGCCATCTCGTCCGCCCCGGTCACCGTCACGACCCCGGTCGCGGCCGCCGCGCCGAGCCTGACGCTGACCAAGGACGGCAGCACGAACGGCGTCGTCGCCGGCAGCACCATCTCGTACTCGTTCGTGCTGCGGAACACCGGCAACGTCACGCTGACCGGTGTCGGCATCACCGACCCGCTCGGCGGCGGCGCGGGCCGCACCATCACGTACGGCACCTGGCCGTCCGGCACCGCCGGCACGCTGGCCCCCAGCACCCAGGTCACCGCGAGCACCACCTACACGGTCACGCAGACGGATGTCGACGCGGGCGCCGTCTCCAACACCGCGACCGGCGCCGGCACCCCGCCGAGCGGCGCCGCGGTGACCCGCCAGGCGTCGAAGACCGTGCCGCTCGCGGCCGCCGGCGTGCTGACCCTCGCCAAGACCGCCGCGTACTCCAGCGGCTCCGGCGCGGTCGGCAGCGTCATCACCTACACGTTCACGACGCGCAACACGGGCAACGTGACGCTGACCGGCGTCGCCGTCACCGACGCGCACGCGGGGCTCTCGACGATCGTCTACGGCACCTGGCCCTCCGGCACGACCGGCCGCCTGAACCCGGGTCAGCAGGTGATCGCGACCGCGACCTACGCCGTCACCCAGGCGGATGTCGACGCCGGCACGGTGAGCAACTCCGCGACCGCGTCCGGCTCGTCGCCGAACGGCACCACGATCACGAGCGACCCGCCGTCGACCGCGACCCTGTCGACCGCGACCCGCGCGCCCGCGATCGGCACCACCAAGACCTCGTCGGTCTCCGGGACCGGCTCGGTCGGCGACCGCGTCACCTACACGATCACCGCGACGAACTCCGGCAACGTGACGCTGACCGGCGTGCAGATCACCGACCCGATGTTCACGCAGGCGCAGCTCGACTACAGCGCCTGGCCGTCCGGCACGGCGGGCACGCTGCGTCCGGGGCAGTCGGTCACCGCCACCGGCGTCCGCACCATCACGCAGGCCGACGTCGACGCGGGCTCCATCACGAACACGGCCACCTCGACCGGCACCGCGCCGAGCGGCGCCACGCCGGCCACCCCGTCCTCGAGCGCGACGCGCACCACGCCGACCGCGTCGCGTGCCGCGGCGATCACGCTCGCCCAGACCGGCGCCCTGCCCGGCGGCTCGACCGGCCGCGCCGGCGACGTCGTCACCTGGACATTCACCGCGACGAACACCGGGAACACGACCCTCACGAGCGTCACGATCAGCCCCACCCTCACCGGCATCTCGTCGGTGAGCTACGGCAGCTGGCCGTCGGGCACCGTCGGCACGCTGCTGCCGGGGCAGTCGATCATCGCCACGGCGACCTCGACGCTGACCCAGGCCCAGGTCGACGCGGGCTCGGTCACCGATCCGGCCACCGTCGCCGGAACCGCCCCGACCGGTCAGGTCACCGCCTCCGCACCTGCCACCGTCACCTACACGCCGGTCGATCGCATCCGCCTCATCAAGAGCGCGAGCTACACGTCCGGATCGGGCGGCGTGGGCAGCGTCATCACCTACAGCTTCGTCGTGCGCAACTCGGGCGCGACGACGATCACCAACGTGACCGTGGCCGATCCGCACCCTGGGCTCAGCGCGATCAGCTACCCGGCGAACCGCACGCTCGCTCCGGGCGCCGAGCTCACCGCGACGGCGACGTACACGGTGAGCCAGGCCGACTTCAACGCCGGCACGGTGAGCAACCAGGCGAGCGCCACCGGCACGACACCGAGGAACGCGACCGTCTCGAGCCAGTCCGACACGGTGAGCCTGCCGACGGGCACGACCGCCGCGGGCCTCGCGACGACGAAGTCCGGCGTCGTGACGAGCGGCAACGGCGGCGTCGGCAGCGTCATCACCTACACGATCACGGCCCGCAACACCGGCAACGTCACGCTCACCGGCGTCGTCATCACCGACTCGAAGTCCGGCCTGACGCCACTCGACTACCAGTGGCCGAACGGGCCCAACGTGCTCGACCCTGGTCAGACCGTCACCGCCACGACGACCTACACGATCACCCAGGCCGACGTCGACCTCGGTCGCGTGACCAACACCGCGACCGCGAGCGGCGTCTACAACGGCACCACCTACACGGCGAGCTCGCCCGTCTCCAACGTCGGCACCCGCAACGCCGCCGCCATCAGCCTCGCCAAGACCGGATCCGTCACCAGCGGCACCGGCGCCGCCGGCAGCACCGTGACCTGGAACTTCACCGTCACGAACACCGGCAACACCACCCTGAGCAACGCGACGATCACCGACTCCCTCCCGATCGCCGGCTTCACCTGGGTCACGTCGCCCGCCAGCCTCGCGCCGGGCGCGACCGCCACGGCCCGCGCGACGTCGACCGTCAGCCAGGCCGACGTCGACTCCGGCTCGATCATCAACACCGCCACGGCGAGCGCCACCCCGGCCCCGGGCGGTGCGAACCCGCAGAGCCCGACCGCCGTCGCGAGCGTCAGCCTCAACCGCACCAACGCGATGACGCTGACCAAGTCCTCCGCGTACACGACCGGATCCGGCGCGGTCGGCAGCGTCATCACCTACACGTTCGTCGCACGCAACACGGGCACGTCGACCCTGACGAGCGTCGGCATCAGCGACCCGCTGCCGGGGATGTCGGCGATCGCCTACGGCACCTGGCCCTCCGGCACCGCGGGCACCCTCCGTCCCGCCGATTCCGTCACGGCGACCGCCACGTACACGGTCGGGCAGGCGGACGTCGACGCCGGGAGCGTCGTGAACCAGGCCACGACCGCCGCGCGTGCGCCGGACGGCACGAGCGTCGGAGCGACCTCCGCCTCCGTCGTCACGAACACGGCCTCGCGAGCACCCGCGCTGTCGGTGACGAAGAGCGCCGACATCACGACCGGCGCCCGGGTCGGCGACGTCATCCGGTACACCGTCGCCATCCGCAACAGCGGCAACGTGACGCTCACCGGCGTCAGCGCGACCGACCCCCTCACGGGCGGGCTCACGCTGAGCTGGCCGGGCACCCCGGGCACGCTCGCGCCGAACCAGGTCGCCACGGGCACCGGCAGCTACACGGTCAAGCAGTCGGATGTCGACGCGGGCACCGTGACGAACACCGCGACCGCCTCCGCCACGCCGCCGGCCGGCGCGGGCTCGCCGTTCTCGGCGTCCGGCTCCGTGACGACCGCGACGGTCGCGCCGCTCTCGACGATCTCGATCGCCGACTCGGGCGTGCTCGCGCCGGGGTCGACCGGGGTCAAGGGCGACAAGGTCGACTGGACCTACGTCATCACGAACACCGGCAACGTCACCCTCACCGGCGTCACCATGACCGAGCAGCTCTCGCCGCTGGTCGGCCCCACGGCACCGGGCGCCGCCGGCTGGCCCTCCGGCACCGTCGGCACACTGCGTCCGGGCGACGCGGTGACGTACACCGGCGTCTACACCCTCACCCAGGCGGACGTCGACGCGCATACCGTGACGAGCCGCGTCAGCACCACCGGCACACCGCCGTCCGGCGCGAAGCCGACCGCGACGAACAGCGCCGCCGTGGCGATCGCCGCGCGTCCCGCCATGAGCGCTGCGAAGACCGGCGTGCTGACGGGCGGCGGCACCGGCCAGCTCGACGACAACGTGCACTACACGGTGTCGTTCACGAACACCGGCAACGTCACGCTCTACGACGCCCGCGTCACCGACCCGCTGCCCGGCATCACGCCCCCGACGATCACCTGGCCGAACCCGGCGGCGCCCGGCACCGTGCTGCCCGGCGAGACGGTCAAGGGCGAGGCGGACTACCGCCTGACCCAGGCCGACATCGACCGGGGCTTCATCGACAACACCGCCCACGTGCGCGGCTCGATGACCGTCGGCGGACCGGATGACGCCACCGCCGTGACGAACACCGTGCACATCCCCGCGGCGCAGGCCGCACCCGCGCTGACGACGATCAAGAGCGGCGTGTACACGAGCGGCACCGGCGCCGTCGGCAGCGTCGTCACCTGGACCGTGACCGTGCGCAACAGCGGCAACGTGACGATCGACGGCGTCGTCGCGACCGACTCGCTGACCCTGCAGAACCTCAGCCCGGCCGGCGGCGCGCTCGGCTCGCTCGCCCCCGGTGCCAGCGCCTCGCTCACCGGCACGACGACCCTGACGCAGGCCGACGTCGACTCGGGCGCGGTCGCGAACACCGCGTCGGCTGCCGGCACCTCCAAGCGCGACGGCACGACCCGGGTGACGAGCAACACCGCCTCGGCCACGGTCGCCACGAATCCGGCCGCGCCGTCGATCGCCATCGTCAAGACCGCCGCCAAGGGCACGGGCTGGAACGACCGGGCCGGAAACACGGTGAGCCTCGGCTACACCGTGACGAACACCGGCAACCAGACCCTCTCCGGCGTGACGATCGCCGACGCGGGCGTGGCCGGCGGCACCGTGAGCATCCCTGCCTCCGCCTGGCCGGACCCGTCGAAGCCCGGCGTGCTCCTGCCCGGCCAGAGCGTCGTCGCGAGCGCCACCCACACCACCACGCAGGCCGAGGTCGACGCGGGACGCTCGGAGACGCCCGCGACCACGACCGGCACGCCGCCGGGCGGCGCCGCGAACGTCACCGCGACCTCCACCGCGGGCGTGCCCATCGCCTCCGCCGCGGCCATGGCCGCGACGAAGAACGGCACGGTGCGCGGCACCGGCGCCGTCGGCGACCGCATCGACTACGACTTCTCGATCACCAACACCGGCAACGTCACGCTGTCGCTCGTGAACCTCACCGACGCGCTCGGCGGGGTCTCGACGCCGGTGTTCGGCACCTGGCCGGGCGCCTCCGGCATCCTGCCGCCGGGACGCACGATCACCGCGACGGCGACCTACACGATCACGCAGGCGGACGTCGACCGCGGCACCGTCACGAACGTCGCCACCGCGAGCGGCAAGCCGCCGACGGGCGACACGATCTTCGTCGACTCGCCGGCGTCGAACTCGACGGCCGCCCCGGCCGCCCCCGCGCTGCAGGTCGCGAAGACCGCGAACCCCGTCTCCGGCATCACCGCGGGCTCGACGATCGGCTACACGATCACCGCGCGGAACACCGGCAACGTGACGCTGAACGGCGTCACGCCGACGGACACGCTCGCCGGCATCTCCGCGCTGACGCCGACCTGGCCGGGCGCTGCCGGCGTGCTCGCGCCGAACCAGGTCGTCACCTGGTCGGCGAGCTACGTCGCGACGCAGGCCGACGTCGACGCCGGCGCCGTCACCAACGCCGTCCGCGTCGACGGCACGGGCGTGCGCGGGGGACCCGCGACGAACACGGCGTCCGCGACCTCGACGGCCCAGGCCTCCGCGCCGGCGATCACGATCACCGACAGCGGCGCGCTGGCTCCGGGATCCACCGGCACGGCCGGCGACCGGGTCACCTGGACCTACGTCATCACCAACGCCGGCAACGTCACGCTCACCGGCGTCACCGCGACCGAGACGCTCGCCGGCACCACGGCACCGGTGTACGCCTGGCCGGGCACCGCCGGCCGCCTCGCGCCGGGGCAGTCCGCGACGGTCACCACGACCTACCCGCTGAAGCAGAGCGACATCGACGCGGGCACCGTGCACAGCGCCGTGTCGACGACGGGCACCCCGCCGACGGGCGCGAACGTCTCCGCGACGAGCTCGGCCGACGTCGCCATCACGCGCGCCCCGGACTACACGGTCGTGAAGAGCGCCCAGCTGCTGAACGGCGGCACGGGCGCGGTCGGCGACACCGTCCGCTACAACCTCGTGGTCAAGAACACCGGCAACGTCACGCTGTACCGCGCCGAGCTCGTCGACCCGCTGCCGGGCCTCGGCACGCAGCATCCGACGTGGCCGGCCGCGGACGACGGGTCCGTCGTGCCCGGCCGTGTCCCGGTGGGCAAGACGGCGACGGGCTACGCCGACTACGTGATCACCCAGACGGATGTGGACGCCGGCCAGATCCTGAACACCGCGCATGTCGCGTTCTACACGACGCCGACGCCCGACTCGACCCTGCCGGTCCGGCGGGACTCCAACGAGGTCGTCCTCCCGACCGTGCAGTCCGCGCCGCAGCTCACCGTCACGAAGACGGGGGCGGCGACCCAGGGCGGCACGGCGGGCGGCCGGATCAACTGGACCGTCACGGTGCGGAACACCGGCAACGTGACCGTCGACGCGGTGCAGATCACCGACGACCTCGCGCTGCAGGGCCTCGCCTACTCGTGGCAGCTCGCCGACGGCACCACGTCGACCGCGGTCAGCGCCGCGCTCGCACCCGGCAAGACCGGCACGCTCACCGGCTTCACGCCCGTCACGCAGACCGACGTGGATGCCGGCGCCGTGAGCAACATCGCGCACGCCACCGGCACGCCGGTGCGCGGCCCCGCGACCGTGCGCGGCAACGACGCGCCCGCGACCGTGCGCCTCGCCTCCTCGGTGCCGGGCATCCAGGTGACCGACTCGATCGCCAAGGGCGCCGGCTGGGCCGACAAGGCGAACGACGTCGCGAACGTCACCTACACGATCGTCAACACGGGCAACACGACGCTGACCGGCGTCGCGCTGACCGACGCGCTCGGCATCAGCGGCCTGACCTACGACGCCGGCTTCACCGGCACGCTCGCGCCGGGCCAGACCGTCGGCGCGACCGCGGTGTACCGCGCAACCCAGGCCGACATCGACCGCGGCACCATCACGAGCACGGCGACCGCGACCGGCCAGCCGCCGCAGAGCCAGCCGCTGGTGCGCTCGACCGCGAGCTCGTCGATCTCGTCGGCGGAGCTGCCGGGCATCTCCGTGGTCAAGACCGGCTCCCTCCGCAACGGCGGTGCCGTCGGCACGCAGATCGACTACCGCTTCCGGGTGACCAACACCGGCAACGTCACGCTGATCCTGGTCGACCTCATCGACCAGCTCACCGGCGTCAGCGACCCGGTGATCGACTGGCCGAACGACGCCCGCCCCGGCGTGCTGCTGCCCGGCGAGATCGCCGACGCCACGTCGACCTACACGATCACGCAGGCCGACGTCGACCGCGGGAGCGTCTCGAACACGGCTATCGGCGTCGGCAAGCCGCCGCGCGGCGACGTCATCCAGGCGACCTCCAACGTCGACGTCACCGCGGTCGCGCCGGCCGCGCCCGGCCTCGCCGTGACGAAGACGGCGACGACCTCCGGCGGCGGCGCGCCGAACGCCGGCGACACGATCAGCTACGCCATCGCGATCCGCAACTCCGGCAACGTGACCATCACCGGGATCACCGCGCAGGACGCCCTCCCGGGCCTCACGGGGTTCACCATCTCGTGGCCGGGCGCCGTCGGCACCCTCGCGCCCGGCCAGATCGCGCGCGCGACGCCGACGTACCAGGTGACCCAGGCCGACGTCGACCGCGGCTCCGTCGCCAACACGGTCACCGCGTCCGGCACCGCCGGCACGACCACCGTGCCCGGAACGGCGAGCGTCAGCACGACCACGGCGACGCGCGCACCCGCGCTCTCGGTCACCGACACCGGCGCCCTGCCGGCCGGCTCCACCGGCACCAAGGGCGACGTGGTCACCTGGACCTACGTCGTGAAGAACACGGGCAACGTCACGCTGACCGGCGTCGGCGCGACGGAGACGCTGTCCGGTGCGACGGTTCCCGCCTTCCAGTGGGGCAGCGGCACCCCCGGCGTGCTCGCGCCCGGGCAGTCGGTGACCGCGACCTCCACGTATCCGCTGACGCAGGCGGACATCGACGCCGGCACGGTGCCGTCGCGGGTGACCGCCACCGGGACGCCGCCAGCCGGATCCGGCGCGGGGCCGACCGCGACCGCGACCGCGGCGGTGACCATCCCGCGCGCCCGCGACTTCACCGTGGTCAAGTCGTCCGCGATCCTGAACGGCGGTCTCGGCCAGGTCGGCGACACCGTGCAGTTCACGATCGAGGTGCAGAACACCGGCAACACCACGCTGTACCGCGGCCAGCTCTCCGATCCGCTGCCGGGCATCTACAACCTCCAGCCGGTCTGGCCGGTCGGGGCCGACGGCCAGCGCGTCGAGGGCCGGATCGAGCCGGGCCAGACGGCTCGCGGCACCGCCGACTACAAGGTCACGCAGGTCGACGTCGACCGCGGCTTCATCGTGAACACCGCGCACGTGCGCTTCTACCCGACCGCGAACCCGAACGACACGACGAACCCCGTCGACCGCGACTCGAACACGGTCACCACGCCCACGATCCAGGCGGCGCCCGCGCTGACCTCGGTGAAGAGCGCGACGATGACCGGCACGGGCCGGGTCGGCGACACGATCACCTACACGATCCGCACGACGAACACGGGCAACGTCCGCGTGAACGGCCTCATCGTCACGGACCCGCTCGTCCGCCTGTCGGCGGTCACGACCGACCGCACCTCGCTCGATCCCGGCCAGGTCGCGGTGAGCACCGCCACCTACGTGCTCGACCAGGCCGACGTCGACCGCGGCTCGGTCGTGAACCAGGCGACCGCGACCGCGACGCCGGTCCGCGGCGCCTCGTCGGTGACGACGCAGAGCAACCAGCTCACGACGACCACCGTCGCGCGCACGCCCGCGATCACGGCGACCGACGCCGGCGCCCTGGCCACCCCCGCCGACGACGTCGCCGGCGGCACCGTGAACTGGTCGTACAGCCTGACGAACACGGGCAACGTGACGCTGACGGGCGTGGCCCTGGCGGACGCGCTCGCCGCGCGCCCCGGCTACACCGGTCCGGTGTACGGCACCTGGCCCTCCGGCACGCCCGGCACGCTCGCGCCGGGGCAGACCGTCACGGTCACCGCCACGTCGACGCTGACCCAGGCCGACATCGACGCCGGCGCGATCGTCAGCACCATCACCGGACGCGGCACGCCGCCGACCGGCGCCGACGCGACCGACAGCCGCTCGGCGAGCGTCGTGCTCGATCCGCGCAGCGGATTCTCCGTCGAGAAGACCGGCGCGCTGGCCCGTGCGGGGCAGAACGGCGTCGGCGACACCGTCGTGTTCGGCTTCACGCTCCGCAACACCGGCAACGTGACACTCCACGACGTGACGCTGAACGACTCCCTCGGCGGCCTGTCCGCGCCGGTCATCAACTGGCCGGGCGCAGACGGCGTCATCCCGGCGGGCGGCACGGTCACGGGCACGGCGCGCTACCAGATCGCGCAGGCGGACGTCGACCGCGGCCGCGTCGAGAACCAGGCCTCCGCCACGGCGACCGCGCCGAACGGCTCCGTGCTCCCGGCCCAGTCGACCCTCGTCACCGTGCCGACGGCCACCCGCGCCGCGGCGCTCTCCGTGACCAAGGGCGGTGCGCTGACCTCGGGCACCGGCAACGCCGGCAGCGTCGTGCGCTTCACCTTCACGATCCGCAACACCGGCAACGTGACGGTCTCCGGCATCGCCCTGACCGACTCCCTGCCCGGCATCGCGGCGCCGACGCTCACCTTCCCGGGCGGCGTCACGTCGCTCGCACCGGGTGCCACGGCGACGGGCTCTGCGGACTACACGCTGACGCAGGCCGACGTCGACCTCGGCCACGTGGACAACACCGCGCGGGCCACCGGCACCGGCGCGGACGGCACCGCCGTCGGCGCGGACTCGAACACCTACCGCTTCACCACCGCGACCTCCCAGCCGGCGATCTCGACGACCCTGACCGGCGCCTTCCAGGCCGGCCAGACCGGCGTGCTCGGCGACACCGCGGAGTACACGATCGTCATCACGAACACCGGCAACACCACGCTCACGGGCGTCGACTACACCGGCACGCTCGCGCCGTTCACCGAGACCGGCCGCACCTGGCCGGCCGGCAGCCCCGCGGGAACGCTGCCGCCGGGCGCCTCCGTCACGATCACCGGCACGCACGTCGTCACGCAGGGCGATGTCGACGCGGGCGTCATCCGCGACGCCGTCACCGGCCGCGGCACCGACCCCTCCGGCACCCGCGTCAGCGCCGCCTCCGAGCAGGTCGTGCTCCCCCTGGCGACCTCGTCGCCGGACCTCGAGCTGGCGAAGTCGGGCGCGGTGCAGGGCGCCGGCGGGGTCGGCGGCACCGTGCGGTACACGTTCACGCTGCGCAACGCGGGCGCGCAGACCCTCCACGGCGCGACCGTGTCCGACGGGCTCACCGGCCTCGGCCCGCTCACCTGGACCTGGCCGACCGCGGATGCCGGCGTCATCCCGCCGGGGCAGCAGGCCGTCGCGACCGCCGACTACCGGATCACGCAGGCCGACATCGACCGCGGCGACGTGCAGAACACCGCGACCGCCGCCGCGCTGCTGCCGGACGGCACGCGCATCACGACCGTCTCGAACGCGACGGATGTGGCGGTCGGCGGCGCCGGCGCACCCGCCATCGACATCACGAAGACCGCCGCCCTCGCCGCCGGTGCGGCCGGCCGCGTCGGCGACCGCGTCGAGTACGCGTTCGACGTGGCGAACACCGGCGACGTGACGCTGACCGGCGTGACCCTCGGCGACGCGCAGCCCGGCATCACCGGCTGGACCTACGCGTGGCCCGGCACGCCCGGCACCCTCGCGCCCGGGCAGCACCTCACGGCGACGGCGTACTACGTGCTCACCCAGGCGGATGTCGACGCGGGCACGCTGAACACCGTGGCGAGCACCGGCGGCACGGGCGTCCGCGGCGGCACCGCGGCCGACACCGCGACCGCCCCCGTCGTCATCGCGGCCGCCCCGGCGCTCAGCGTCACGAAGACCGCGACCGCCGTGGGCACGCCCCGCGCCGGCTCGACGATCGACTACGACCTCTCGATCACCAACACCGGCAACGTGACGCTGCACGACGTGCGCCTCGACGACCCGCTGCTCGCGGGCACGACGGTCACGCCCGTCTGGCCCGGACCGGCCTTCCAGCTCGAGCCCGGCCAGACCGTGCGCTACTCCGCCGACTACACCGTGACCGCCGCCGACGTCGACGCGGGGGCGGTCGCGAACACGGCGACCGGATCCGCCCTGCCGCCGACCGGTACCACGCGCTCGAGCCAGAGCGCCTCGGCCGTCGTGCCGGTGCCGAACGGCGCGACGATCTCGCTCTCGCAGAGCGTCGCGATCCGCGACGGGCGTCCCGGCTACGCGGGCGACACGCTCGTGTACACGTACGTCATCACGAACACCGGATCGCGCACGCTCACCGATGTGACGCTGACCGACCCGCACCCGGGCCTCGGGCCGATCGTGTTCGGCGCCTGGCCCGGCGCCACCGGCGTGCTCGACCCGGGCCAGAGCATCATCGCGACCGCGACGTACGTCATCACCGCGGCGGACCAGGGCACCATGGTGCGCGCCACCTCCTCGGTGAGCGCGACCGGCGCCAGCGCGGCCCAGCAGGTGAGCGACGTCGCGGCGGCGGCCATCCAGCTGCCCGCGGTGACCGCGCCGCCCACGACCGGGCCCGTGCGCCCCGGCGGCGGACTGGCCTCCACCGGACTCGACGTGTGGCTCCCAGGATCGATCGGCCTGCTCCTCGTAGGGTTGGGGATCGTGCTGATGGGCGGGGCCGGGCTCCGCCGACGGAACAAGGAGGACGCATGACCGCGAGCATCCGCTCCCGAGGCGCCGCTCTCTCCGCCCTGACGGCGGTGCTGGTGGCCGGAGCCCTGGCGGGCTGCACAGGCGGCGCCGAGCCGTCGAAGTCGCCGACCCCGAAGCCGACCAAGTCGGCGTCGGCGCAGGCGGACCCGGGGCTGACCGACATCACGACCGCGCCCGGCACCCGCGAGGGCGTCGAGGGCGCGAAGGCCGACAACGACCTCACGACGTGCGAGCCGAAGGGCGACGGCTGGGCCCTCGCCGGCACGGTGACGAACTCGAAGGACTCCGCGGTCGACTACGCGATCTACGTCTCGCTGCTGGACAAGTCGAACGAGACGCGCGCGCTCGTGGAGGTCGACGTCGCCGGCGTCGCCGCGGGCGAGAAGAAGGACTGGTCGAAGGACGTCGCCCTCGACGAGAAGAACCTCACCTGCGTCGTGCGCACCGAGCGCTACGCGGCGGCGAAGAAGTAGCGGTCCGAGCTCGGATCCCTGAGCCTGTCGAAGGGTCCGCACCCGGGTCGGACCTCGACGGGCTCAGTCATCCGACGGAGCCCTACCCGCCGATCGCGGAGGGCCGCAGCTCCCGCAGGGTGCGGAATCCGCTCTGCTTCGCCGCGCCGAGCACCGAGGCGACGAGCCCGATGCCGAGCCACAGCACGAGCACCCCGACCGCGCCCGCGAGCGTGCCGCCGCTGCCGCCGTACATGAGCTGCCGGAGGCCGTCGACGGCGTGCGCCATCGGCAGCGCCTGGTGCAGCGCGGCGAGCGGACCGGGGAGCGTCTGCCACGGGAAGGTGCCGCCCGCGGTGACGAGCTGCACGACCATGAGCAGCAGTCCGAGGAACTGCCCGACGCTCCCGAGCCAGACGTTGAGCGCGAGCACGATCGCGGCGTAGGCCGCCGTGGTCAGCGCCATGAACGCGATCATGCCGACCGGGTCCGCGATCTGGAGATGCAGCGGCCCGGCGACGACGGCGAACAGGCCGAGCATCTGGATGACGCCGAGCGCGGCCGGCACGGCCCAGCCCGCGAGCGCGGTCGCCATCGGCGTGCGGCGCGCGGTGAGCGCACGACGCGACAGCGGCCGCACGAGCAGGAACAGCGCGTAGATGCCGATCCAGGCCGCGAGGCTGATGAAGAACGGCGCGAGGCCGGCGCCGTAGTCGGGCGCCTCGGTGATCGCGTCCTGCTTCACGACGACCGGGTCGGCGAGCGCGGCGGCCATGGCCTTCCGGTCGGCCGCGGTGGTCGCGGGGGTGTCGTCGACGCCCTGCTGCAGCGAGCTCTGGAGCGTCGTGGCGCCGTCCTGCAGCTGCGTCGTGCCGTCCGCGAGCTGGGCGGCCCCGGTCGCCGCCGACGAGGCGCCGGAGGCCAGCTGCGCCGCGCCCGTGCTCGCCGAGGACGCGCCGGCCGCGAGCTGGTCCGCGCCCGTCTTCGCCGACGAGATCCCGTCGCGCAGCGCCGTCGAGGAGGAGGACAGCGTGCCCGCGCCGGCCGCCACCTGCGACGCGCCGCTCGCGAGCTCGGAGCCCGGCGCGGAGGCGGTCACCAGCTGGTCGAGCGCCGCCTGCACCTTCGCCTTCGTCACCGGGTCGGTGAGGGACGCGTCGAGCTGCTGCAGCACGTAGGCGCGCGCCTGGACGGTGCCGGCGTTGAGCGTGCCGACGCCCTGCGACACCTGCTGCGCCCCGGACGCCAGGCGTCCGGTCTGGTCGGGCAGTGACGCCGTCGAGCTCTGCAGCGTCGTGAGGCCGGTGTCGAGGGAGGCCGCCCCCGACCGCAGCTGCGCGGTGCCGTCGGCGAGGGAGGCCGAGCCGGTCGCGAGCGCGGCCGTGCCGTCGGCGAGCTGCGCCGCGCCGTCGTGCGCGGCGGTCGCGCCGTCGGCGAGCTGTCCGGCGCCGTCCGCGGCATCCGAGAGCCCGCCGCGCAGGTCGGCGACGCCGTCGAGCAGCTGGAGGGAGGCGGTGCGGCCGACGCTCTTCGCGACGGCCGCGCCGACCCGCTCCGCCGCCTGCTTGGCGATGGTGGTCGAGAGGTAGGCGTTCGTGTCGTCGGTGATGAGGCGCAGGTCGGCCTTCGCCGGCGAGCTGCCGGAGGCCGAGGCGAGGTCGGCGGAGAACCCGGCCGGGAACACGAGCGCGAAGTCGTAGCGGCCCGACTCGACGCCGGTGCGGGCGGCGGAGGCCGACACCTCGTGCCAGTCGAAGTCCTTGGAGTCGAGCACGTCGTCCGCGGCCTCGCGGCCCAGCACGCGGTGCGCGCCGTCGAGCTCGGCGCCGCGGTCCGCGACGACGATCGCGGCGGGCACGCGGTCGAGGGCGCCGTACGGGTCCTTGTTGCCCCAGAGGTAGAGGCCGCCGTAGACGACCGGGATGAACATGAGCGCGATCAGCGAGATCGTGCTCATGCGCTCCGCCGTGATGCGTGCGAGCTCCGCGCGCGCCGCCGTCAGGAACGTCCTCATCGGTGTTCGTCCTCCGTGGTCGGGGTGGTGTCGGTCTGTGTATCGGCGTCGGCGTCGGCGTCGGTGTCCGGCTCGGAGTCGGGCTCCGGCTCCGGGTCGGTGCGCGGCGTGTCGAGTGGCCCCGCGGCGCCGAGCTCGCGGAGCAGCCCCGCGGTCGGCTGGTCGGTGACGATCACGACGGCGGTGCCGTCGTCCGCGACGCGCTGGAGGGCCGGCATCCACTCGCGCGGGTCGCCGCCGTGGCGCTCCGGCGAGGTGACGACGAGCGCCTCGACGCCGGGACGCCGCAGCGCGAGCCACGACAGCAGGCGGATGCGGTCCGCCGCGGGCAGCAGGTCCATCCGGGTGCGTACGGCGTCGCCGAGGCCGTGCTCGGCCAGCACCGCGGCGACCGCCGCGCGCCCGGCCGGCAGCCCGGCGAACGCGAGCTCCTCGGCGACGACGGTGCCGAGCTTGAGCCCCGGGCCGGGCTCGGAGGCGAACGGGGTGTCGACGACGGCGACACGGCGGCGGAGGGCGGCGGCATCCGCTCGTCCGTCGGCGAGCACCCGGCCGGCGTCCGGGCGCACCCGGCCGCCGAGCAGCAGCGAGACGAGGCGCGGGCGCTGATCTGTCTCGACCGCGAGCGCGACGGGCGTGCCGGGCGCGGCGGCGAGGTCGAACGCCGGCACCTCGGCATCCCTTCCGTCGCCCAGGGCGGCGGCGTCGGCGACGAGCCTCATCGTGCGCCGCCCTCGGCCGGCGCGGCGACGACGGCGATGGCGGCGGTCGGCGGCCAGAGCTCGTCGACGCGCGGACGCGGCGCGATGATCTCGGGGTGCTCGGCGAGCAGCGCGGCGGTCTCGCCCGCGCCGAGGCCGACGACCCCGAGCGCGATGCGGACGACGAGGTCGCGCCCGGCGTCGGCGTCGAGCCCGTCGCGGATGGTGGTCGGGAACAGCGAGATGACGGCGTCCTCGACGATGCGGGCGAGGCGGTCGGCCGGGATGTCGTCGCGCAGGCCGCGACCGGCCCCCTCGGCGATCGTGTCGGCGATGCGGCGGCGCAGCGGCTCCAGGCCGCGTTCGACGATCGGCATCCGTCCGCTCGAGAGCGTCATCACGGTCATGGCGCGGATGGAGGCGACGTCGTCCCAGGCCGCCGCGGCGATGAGGGCGAGGCGCACGACCGGGTCGGGGTGATCGACGCCCGCGACGGCCTGGACGACGCGGCGGGTGCCGGTCTCGGCCAGGGCGGCGAGCAGCGCGTCGCGGTTGGGGAAGTGGCCGTACATCGTGCGCCGGCTCAGCCCGGCGTAGGTGGCGATGGACTCGAGGCTCGTCGCGGGGTCGCGGTTGAGCAGCACGCGAGCGGCCTCGAGCAGGGCCTCGCGGTTCTCGGCGGCGTCACGTCGCGGCGCACGGGTGTCGGTCATGCGATCAGGATAGCACCAACTTGCACAACACTGTGCAAGTTCAGGACGCGGACCTCCGGATCCGCCGTCATCTCCTCGGGGGTCGACAGGGCGGTCCGATAGGCTGGGGTGTAATCCCACCCGACCTGAGAGGGAGATGCCCATGCCCGCGATCGTGCTCATCGGTGCCCAGTGGGGCGACGAGGGGAAGGGCAAGGCCACCGACCTGCTCGGCAGCCGCGTCGACTACGTCGTCAAGTTCAACGGCGGCAACAACGCCGGCCACACCGTCGTGGTCGGCGACGAGAAGTACGCCCTCCACCTGCTCCCGTCCGGCATCCTGTCGCCCGGCGTCGTGCCGGTCATCGCGAACGGCGTCGTCGTCGACATCGAGGTGCTGTTCCAGGAGCTCGACGCGCTCGCCGCGCGCGGCGTCGACGTGTCGCGGCTGCTCGTCAGCGCGAGCGCCCATGTGATCACGCAGTACCACCGCACGCTCGACAAGGTCACCGAGCGCTTCCTCGGCAAGCGCCAGATCGGCACCACCGGCCGCGGCATCGGCCCGAGCTACGCGGACAAGATCAACCGCGTCGGCATCCGCATCCAGGACCTGTTCGACGAGAACATCCTGCGGCAGAAGGTCGAGGGCGCTCTCGACCAGAAGAACCATCTGCTGGTCAAGATCTACAACCGGCGCGCGATCGGCGTCGACGAGATCGTCGACGACCTGCTCGGCTACGTCGAGCGCCTGCGGCCGATGGTCGCCGACACCGGCCTCGTGCTCAACCGCGCGCTCGACGAGGGCAAGACGGTGCTCTTCGAGGGCGGCCAGGCCACCATGCTCGACGTCGACCACGGCACCTACCCGTTCGTCACGTCGTCGAACGCGACGAGCGGCGGCGCGGCCACCGGCTCGGGCGTCGCTCCCAACCGCTTCGAGCGGGTCATCGCCGTCGTCAAGGCGTACACGACCCGCGTCGGCTCCGGGCCGTTCCCGACCGAGCTGTTCGACGAGTGGGGCGAGTTCCTCTCCGACCGCGGCGCCGAGTTCGGCACCACCACGGGTCGCCGCCGCCGCACCGGCTGGTACGACGCCCCGATCGCCCGCTACGCGGCCCGCGTCAACGGCGTCACCGACTTCGTGCTGACGAAGCTCGACGTGCTCACCGGGCTCGAGCGCATCCCGGTCTGCGTCGCGTACGACGTCGACGGCGTGCGGCACGACGAGGTGCCGGTCAACCAGACCGACTTCCACCACGCGACGCCGATCTACGAGGAGCTGCCGGGCTGGAGCGAGGACATCTCGGGCGCCCGGGAGTTCTCCGACCTGCCGCAGGCGGCGCAGGACTACGTGCTCGCGCTCGAGCGGATGTCCGGCTCGCGGATGTCCGCGATCGGCGTCGGCCCCGGCCGCGACGCGATCGTGGTTCGGCACGACCTGCTCTGAGGGGGGCACCCCTGTGATGATCGCCGCGCGGTCCCTCAGGATGCCGCGGATATGACACGGCGGTCCGGAGACGACGCGGCGGACGGTGGCATCGGTGCGGGCGCGGCCCGGATCCCGCGGCTCGTCCTCCTGAACGGCGCGCCGGCGAGCGGCAAGTCCACGCTCGCGCGGCGGTGGTGGGCCGCGCATCCCGGCAGCGTCGTGGTCGACATCGACGCGGTGCGCGCCACGGTGTCCGGCTGGCTCGACGACCCCGCGTCCGGGCTGCTGCCCCGCCGCATGGCGCTCCGGATGATCGGCGAGGCGCTCGCAGACGGACGCGACGTGATCGTGCCGCAGTTCCTCGCGAAGCCGGAGTTCTGGGACGCCCTGGCGGCGGTCGCCGCGGACCGCGGCGCGCGCTTCGTCGAGCTCGTCCTCGTCGCGGACGCGGACGAGCTGGCCGACCGGTTCGCGGCCCGGTCGGCGGCGGCCGTCGGCACCGACGGCATCGAGGCGGACGCCGCCGCGCTGCAGGCACGGGTCGGCGGCGACGTGCGCGCGCAGCAGGAGCGGATGCTCGAGCTCGCGGCGATCCGCCCCGGCGCGGTGCGGATCACGTCGCATCCGGGCCGGGTGGATGCCGCGCTCGCCGAGGTCACAGCCGCGATCGACGCCGCCGGCTGACGGTCCGGGGTGATGCTCCCGAATGAAGGAGCG
This sequence comes from Schumannella sp. GW821-FHT10F01, assembly GCF_058809295.1. Taxonomy (NCBI): domain Bacteria; kingdom Bacillati; phylum Actinomycetota; class Actinomycetes; order Micrococcales; family Microbacteriaceae; genus Schumannella; species Schumannella sp. GW821-FHT10F01. The sequence continues at coordinate 51,869 of NZ_JBXASM010000005.1, read as the reverse complement.
GCGTCGCCGATGGCCTCGGATGACGAGCATCCGGGACCAGCGGCGGGCCGATGTCCTTCATTCGGCAGGAAGTGCGGCGGGATGGAGCTCAGCCGCGCGAGCGCTCGGGACGGTTCCGGCGGACGCGGCGAGCGACCAGCAGGCCGGCGCCGGCGCCGAGCAGCGCGAGCGCGGCGGCGAGGCCGCCCAGCGCATCCGTGCCGGTGACTGCGAGGGCCGCGGCCGCGGCGGCGGGCTGGCTGATCACGTCGACGCCGACCGCGAAGCTGAGCACCTCGCCGGCCGGGTCGAGGCCGTTGATCTGGAGCGACTCGACGCCGAAGTCGCCGGAGGCCGGCACGGCGACCGTCGCGCCGAACGAGCCGTCGGCGCCCACCGGCACCGCGCCGTCGAGCAGCACGCCCGAGCGGAGCAGCCACAGGTCGAGCGTGCTGCCGGCCTGGAAGCCCGATCCGGTGATCCGGAGCGATCCGCCGCGCACGGTCGAGAGCGTGCCGCCGACCGGACGGACCACGGCGCCGTTCATGTCGAGGCTCTGGATGCGCAGCGATCCGCCGCCGGCCGCGACGACGATCGCGTCGCCGTCCGCGTTCAGCGTCGCCGACCCGCCGGCGCCGTTCAGCGACGAGGAGGCGGTGCCGGCCGTCTGGTCGGGCAGCGTCGAGGTGGTGCCGCTCTCGGTGCGCACGGGAGCCAGCACCGGGGTGCCGGGCTCGGGGGCGCTCGCCGCACCCGGGCCGGCCGCGTTGATCGCGCGGACGACGACCGGGTACTCGTTGCCGTTGATCAGGCCGGTGATGCGCAGCGGGGTGCCGGCGGCGGCCGCCGCGACCGGAGCCGCGGCCAGGAGGCGCACGACGGGCGCGGGGACGGCGCCCGTGGTGCCGGCCGGGGCGGTGCGCCAGGTGGCGCCGCCGTCGACCGAGTACTCGTAGCCGGTGATCGCCGCGCCGCCGTCGTCCGCGGGCGCCGTGAACGACACGAGCAGCGTGCGGTTGCTCGCGGCGATCGAGTCGATGACCGGAGCGGTCGCGGCGCGGCGCGGGGCGGTGGAGGCCGTCTCGCTCGCCTGGCCGGCGCCCGCCGCGTTGAGCGCGGAGACGCGGTAGTCGGCGCGGGTGCCGTTGACGAGGCCGGTCAGCGTCGCGGTGGTCGCGGTCGACCCGGTGTCGGCGACCGCGGTCGTCCAGGTGGTGCCGCCGTCGGCCGAGGTCTCGATGAGGTACCCGGTGATCGGGGCGCCGCCGTCGGAGAACGGCGCGTTCCACGACAGCCGGACCTGCTCGTCGCCCGGCGCCGCCGTCAGGACGGTGGTGCGGCCCGGGACGGTGCGCGGGGTGGCCGAGCTCACGTCGCTGTCGGAGCCGAGCCCCGCGAGGTTCCAGGCCGCGACGCGGAACGACGCCGCCTGGCCGTTGACCAGCCCGGTCACGGTGAAGTGCGTCGCGGTCGAGCCGGTGTCCTCGCTCGCGGTGGTCCAGGTGGTGCCGCCGTCGGTCGAGTACTGCACGCGGTAGCCCGTGACGGGGCGGCCGTTGTCGTGCGCCGGGGCGGTCCAGTCGAGGTCGACGCGGCGGTCCTTCGGCGTCGCGGTCGGCGCCAGCGGCGCATCCGGCCTGTCGTACGGCGTGAGCACGGCGCTCGCCGTGCCATAGCTGCCGACGCCGGTGGCGTTGATGCCGGCGACGCGCACCCGGATCTGCTGACCCGGGGTCAGGCCCGTCAGCAGCGCGTTGGTCGCGGTGGTGCCGGTGTTCTCGACGGCCGTCGTCCAGGTCGTGCCGTCGGGCGAGGTCTGGATGCGGTAGCCGGTGATCGCCGAGCCGCCGATCCAGGTGGGCGCGGTCCAGCTCGTCGAGGCGGTGCGGATGCCGGCGGTGGCGAGGGTCGCGGAGGTCGCGCCCGGTCCGGTCTCCGGCACGTCGAGCTTGACGGTCAGCGTCTGCTGCGCGGTCTTCGCCGGCCCGCCCGTGCTCTGGTCGGGCGAGGAGACGGCGAGCGTGAACGACTCGGAGTCATCGGTCTGCCGCGCGTCGGCGGTCGCCGAGTCGGGCACGAGCACGTACCGGCCGGTGGCCGAGTCGAGGCGCAGCACGCCGTAGCGGCCCGCCTTGCTGTGCGTGTAGGCGACGCCGTTCACGGTCGCCGGGTCGGCGACGCCGCCCGCGATCGAGTAGGTCAGGCCGGTGCTGTCGGGGTCGGTGACGGGCAGCGTGCCGCCGACCGGCGCGAAGGTCTGCGCGGCCTCGACGTTGGTCAGCGTGATCGACGGGATCGCCGAGAACACCGGGTCGTCGTCGACGGGCGTGATCGCCACGGAGACCGTGCCGGCGTTCGAGACGCCGGTCTGGTCGGACGCGGTGATCTTCACGGTGCGGCTCAGCGCCGGGTTGTCGGACGAGTTCGCGTACTGCAGCTTCTGCGCGATCTGCGACACGACGGCATCCGTCGCCTGCGCCTGCGTGGCGCCCTGCACCCGCACGTTGTCGAGCAGCAGGGTGGCGCCGGCCGCCTGGCCGCAGGTGAGGTCGTGCGTACCGGCGACGAACACGAAGCGGTACTTGCCGCTGGCCGGGACGGCTGTGTTCTTCGAGATCCAGGCGTTGGTGTTGCCGCCGGTGGCGTCGAGCACCGTGGTCTGCGCGCCGGTGGCGACGTTGAGGATGTAGCCGAAGACGTGGTAGTCGTCCGAGCCGTTGTAGGCGCGCCAGTCGAAGCCGATGGTGTCGCCCGCGGCGGCCGAGAAGGGCTCGCTGTAGACCGCCGGCCCGTGCACGACGTCGCAGCCGCGCGCCGTCGTCATGTTCGAGGTGAGCTGCAGGCTGTAGAGCCCCTCGGTCTTGAGGGACGAGTTGCGGGAGATCGTGTACGTCGCGCCGCTGAGGGGCGCCACGTCGTCGTTGAGCGGCTGGCGTGCCTGGCCCGGGAAGTAGGTGCTGTTGTCCTGCGACGTGAAGCCGGCGATCTGGGTGACGCCGAGGTCGATCCGGCTCTGGATCGAGGTCCAGCCCGCGATGGACGAGCCGGTGATCGACTCGAAGCTCGGGTTGGTGAACTGCGTGGCGAGGTCGACGCGCAGCGCGCCGTTCGCTCCCGACCGCGCCGAGTTCACGGTGCCGACGACATCCGCGCGCGTGCCGGTGCCGACGTAGACCGTGCTGCCGACGATGCTGACGACGCCGGACGCGGTGCTCGCCGTGGCGACCGACAGCAGCGACAGGGTCTCCGCGGCGGTGCCGCCGTCGACGGCGAAGTCGACGTAGCCGCCGCCGTAGTTGCCGCCGCCGGTCACCGTCACGTTCGTGCCGATCTGCACGGGGGGCGCCTGCTCGGTGTACGCCACGGGCGTCGCCGAGCCGGTGACGACGGGTGCCGCGTCCGCCGGCAGGACGCCGAGGGCGAGAGCGGCGCATCCGGCGACCGCCGAGATGGCGAGCCCCTTCGCGGCGAGCTGACGAGCGCGTGCGCGCGGGCGCAGAAGCATGAGGTCCTCGGGTGGGATCGGGCGCCGCACGTCCGCGCGCGCCCGAGATGGCGTCGCGGCGTCTGTCGGGAAGAAGACGACGGCTCCGCTGATCGTCGCCGATCCGCCACCCGTCGTCTGCCCCCTCTTCTGGGCGATCGTGTCGCCGCCCCAGTAGTGGGTGTAGCGCGGTACCGTACCGCGGCCTGCGAGGATCGGACGGTGACCGCGCACCGCCCCGATCCCGCACCGCTGACCGGCCGGTACCTCCGGCTCGAGCCGTTCGACGCCGACGCCCACGCGGAGGGCCTCTGGGCCGCGACCGGCCGCGCCGAGGTCTTCGCCGGCGGCTACGGCGGCGGGCCCGGCGGCCTCCCCGCGGACGGCCCCGCCTACCGGGCCTGGATCTCCGGCTACGGCACCGGGCCGGACGCGATCAAGCTCGTCGCGCGGCTCATCGGCGGCGCGCACGACGGCCGCATCGTCGGCTCCTCGACGCTCGGCGACCTCGACGAGACCCGCGAGGCGGCGCACATCGGCTGGACCGCGTGGGATCCGCGGGTCTGGGCGACGACGGTCAACCCGGAGGCGAAGCTGCTCATGCTCTCGCTCGCCTTCGACCACGGCTTCGGCCGTGTCAAGCTGCAGGCCGACGACGCGAACGCCCGCTCCCGCGCCGCGATCGAGAAGCTCGGTGCGACGTTCGAGGGCGTGCTGCGCCGCGACCGGGTGCGCGCCGACGGCTCGTTCGGCGGCACCGCGATCTACTCGATCCTCCGCGACGTCGAGTGGCCCGCCGTGCGCGCGGGGCTCGAGGCGCGGATCGCCGCCGCGGACGGCCCGGTCCGGCTCCGCGACCTGGGCTGAGCATCCGCGTGCCCGGCTGAGCATCCGTCATCCCGGCGGATGACGCGGGGCGGCCGGAGTCGGTCGCGGGCCGGACGCCGCCGCCGAGGCTCCCGGGGGAGCCTGGGGCCATGACCGACATCGTCCCCCCGCTCGGCGGCGCCCCGCTGCAGCGCACCGTCCCCCTGCTCAGCGCCCGCGGGATCATCAAGCGCTACGCGCAGACCACGGCGCTCGGCGGCGTCGACCTCGACATCGCGGCCGGCGAGTCCGTCGCGGTCATGGGCGCCTCCGGATCCGGCAAGACGACCCTGCTGCACTGCCTGGCCGGCATCACCGCACCCGACGCGGGCAGCATCCGCTTCGCCGGCCCGACCGGCGCGATCGAGCTGGCAGGGATGACGGACGGCGACCGCTCGCGGCTGCGCCGGGAGTCGTTCGGCTTCGTCTTCCAGCAGGGGCTCCTCGTGCCGGAGCTCACCGCGATCGAGAACGTCGCGCTCGCGCTGATGATCGACGGCTCGCCGCGCCGCGCGGCGGAGGCCCAGGCGGCGACGCGGCTCGCCGATCTCGGGCTCGCGGGCCTCGAGGACCGCCGCATCGGGCAGCTCTCGGGCGGCCAGGCGCAGCGCGTGGCGATCGCCCGCGCGCTCGTGACCGGCGCGCCGCTGATCTTCGCGGACGAGCCGACCGGCGCCCTCGACTCGCGCACGTCGGCCGACGTGATGGACGCGCTCATGCTCACGGTCAGCGCGCACGGCCGCACGCTCGTGGTCGTGACGCACGACGCCGACGTGGCCGCGCGGTGCGCCCGCACCGTGCACATGGCCGACGGCCGCATCCTGCTCGAGCAGAGCCGGCTGGAGCAGGCCCCGCAGGAGCAGGGCGCATGACCGCGCTCCGCCTCACCTGGATGTTGACCCGGCCGAGCCGGGCCGGCGTCGGCCTCACCGTGCTGCCGGTGGTCGCGTTCGCCGTCGTCACGGCGCTCGTGCTCGCCGTGCTCGGGGGTGCGCAGACCTTCTGGCGCGACGACGACGATCCTGACGCGTTCGCCTACCGCTTCCTCTCGCTCGTCGCGCTGGCGCTGCTCGTCGTGCCGTTGCTCGGACTCGGTGGCGCCGCCGCGCGGCTCGCCGCCCGTCGCCGCGACGACCGGCTCGCGACGCTGCGGCTGCTCGGCGCCACCGTGCCGGCGGTCGGCGCCATGGCCGTGATCGAGGCCGGGGTGCTCGCGCTCGCCGGGGCGCTGGCCGGCGGGCTGCTGTCGCTCGGCATCGCCCCGCTCATCGGGCTCATCCCGTTCCGCGGCGAGCGGCTCGGCACGGGCGCGGTGCTCGTCGCGCCCGGCGGCGTCGTCGCGGTGATCGCCGTCATGGTGCTCATCGCCGTCGTCAGCGCCGCGCTCGGGCTCCGCCGCGTCGTGCTCTCGCCGCTCGGCGTCCGGCTGCGCACAAATGCCCCGCGCCAGCCCTGGATCGGCGCCGTGGTCGGCGTCGTGCTGGTCGGCGCCGGGTCGGCGGTCGTCTCGGTGATCACCCGGCAGCCGGACACCGGCCTCATGCTCGCGGTGCTCGGCACCGTCTTCGGCGGCACGCTCGCGCTGCTCAACCTCATCGGACCCCCGGTCGTCGCGCTCGCCGCCCGGATCCGCGTGCGCAAGGCGCGCACTGCGGCGTCCCTGCTCGCGGCGCGCGGCATCCTCGAGTCGCCGCGCGAGGCGTGGCGGCAGGTCGCCGGCGCCGCGATGACGACCTTCATGGCCGTGTTCACCGGCATCGGCGTCGGTCTGCTCGGCACGGTCGGCGGCGGCGGTGAGGACACGCTGCTCACCGACATCCGCACCGGCGTCATCGTCACGATCGCCGGCTCGTTCCTCATGATCGCCTGCTCGGTCGGCGTCACCCAGGCGGCGTCCGTGCTCGACCGGGCGGAGCTGTCTCGCAGCCTCGCGCGGCTCGGGACCCCCGTCCGCACCGTCGACGGCGCACGGCGCGGCGCGGTGCTCGTGCCGCTGCTCGTCACGACGCTCGGGTCCGCCGCGTGCGCCGCGGTCGTGCTGCTGCCGCTCACGGGCATCGCGCTCATCGTCGCGCCCGGGTCGCTGCTGACCATCGCGGTCTCGATCGCGGCGGGCATCGGGCTCGTGCTGCTCGGCATCCTCGGCACCCGTCCGCTGCTGCTGCGGGTGATGGCCGAACCCGCCTGAGCCGCGTCCGGCCCGAGCCGCGTCCGGCCCGGTCCCGGCCGAGCCGGATCGGTACGCTGTCGAGCATGGCTGAGCAGGCACCGCGCATCCCGTCGGACGCCGAGGACGCACGCGCGGAGCTCGCGGCGATCCGGCTGTCGATCGACAACATCGACGCCGCCCTCGTGCACCTCCTCGCCGAGCGGTTCAAGTTCACGCAGAAGGTGGGCCGGCTCAAGGCGGCGCACGCCATGCCGCCGAGCGACCCGGACCGCGAGCGCACCCAGATCGCCCGCCTCCGCGAGATCGCCCTCGCCGCGCAGCTCGATCCCGCGTTCGCCGAGAAGTGGTTCAACTTCGTCGTCGCCGAGGTCATCCACCACCACGAGCGTCTCGCAGCCGGCGACGCCTGAGCGCTCGCCTACCGCCCGCTCCACTGACGACACCCGCTGGCTGAGGGAGGCCGTCGACGACGACGCCGGCGCGCCTCCTCAGCCGGCGGCGCCGTGCACGGCTTGCGCTCGAATCCTCCGCGGCGTATATTCCACGTGGAATAATCAGCACGGAGCACCGGAAGGGATGAACACGTGTCCGCACTGCTCACCCCGCTCGCGATCGCGGCCCTCGCGCTGCTGCGCGAGCATCCGATGCACCCGTACGAGATGTTCCAGCTCATGATGAAGCGGCACGCGGACCGGCTGATCAAGGTCCGGCCGGGCTCGCTGTACCACACCGTCGACCGCCTCGCCCGGCAGGGCCACGTCGAGGCGACCGGCACCGAGCGCGAGGGCAACCGGCCCGAGCGCACCACCTACCGCATCACCGACGCCGGGGCCGCGCTGCTCCAGGAGAGCGTCATCGACCTGCTCGGGCAGCGCGCCGAGGAGTACCCCGTCTTCCCGGTGGGGCTCTCCGAGGCGCACAACATCCCGCCCGAGCTCGTCGCCGAGATGCTCGATCGCCGGCAGGTCGCCGCGCGCGGCGCCGTCGAGTCGCTGCGTGCCGGGATCGCCTCCATGGAGGGGCGCGACGTGCCCCCGGCGTACTACATCGACGTGACCTACGGGCTGGCCATGGCCGAGGCCGAGGCGGCGTGGATCGACGGGCTCATCGCCCGCCTCCGCGACGGCTCCCTCAGCTGGCCGGCCTTCACCCCCGACTGGAACCCCCTCGAGAACGACAAGGGAAGAGAATGAACACCCCCGTCACGAAGCCCTGGCCCGCGCTCTGGTCGCTGGTCGTCGGCTTCTTCATGATCCTGATCGACACCACCATCGTGTCGGTCGCCAACCCGGCCATCATGTCCGGCCTCGACACCGACATCACCAACGTCATCTGGGTGACGAGCGCCTACCTGCTCGCTTACGCGGTGCCGCTGCTGATCACCGGCCGCCTCGGCGACCGCTTCGGCCCGAAGAACCTGTACCTGGTCGGCCTCACCGTCTTCACGCTGGCCTCTCTCTGGTGCGGGCTCTCGGGTGACATCGTCTGGCTCATCGTCGCCCGCGTCGTGCAGGGGCTCGGCGCCGCGCTGATGACCCCGCAGACGATGGCCGTCATCACCCGGATCTTCCCGCCGGACCGCCGCGGCGCCGCCATGGGCATCTGGGGCTCGGTCGCCGGCATCGCCACGCTCGTCGGCCCGATCCTCGGCGGCGTGCTCGTCGACACCCTCGGCTGGGAGTGGATCTTCTTCATCAACCTGCCGGTCGGCGTCGTCGGCTTCCTGCTCGCCCTCCGCTTCGTGCCGAAGCTCGAGACGCACAGCCACAGCTTCGACTGGTTCGGCGTCATCCTGTCGGCGATCGGCATGTTCCTGCTCGTCTTCGGCATCCAGGAGCTCAACAGCGACAGCATCCCCGGCGCCACGGTGTGGACGATGATCGTCGTCGGCATCGTCGTGATCGTCGGCTTCGTGGTCTGGCAGGCGCTGAACCGCAAGGAGCCGCTGCTGCCGCTCGGCCTGTTCCGCGACCGCAACTTCTCGCTCGCGAACGGCGCCATCACGGCCGTCGGCTTCACCATCACCTGCATGTCGCTCCCCCTGGTGTTCTACTTCCAGGTCGTGCTCGGCTTCTCGCCGACCCAGTCGGCGCTCATGCTGCTGCCGATGGCCATCCTGTCGATCCCGGTCGCGCCGCTCGTCGGCCGCGCCCTCGACCGGATGAACCCGAAGTGGTTCGCGCTCATCGGCACCGCGCTGTTCTGCGTGGCGCTGTTCCTCTACTCGGCGCTGATCAGCCCGGACGTCGACTGGCCGTGGCTGCTCATCCCGAGCGGCATCATGGGCATCGGATCGGGCTTCATGTGGGCGCCGATCTCGAACACCGCGACCCGCAACCTGCCGCTGCAGAAGGCGGGCGCCGGCTCGGGCGTCTTCAACACGACCCGCCAGGTCGGCTCGGTGATCGGATCGGCGTCCATCGCGGCGCTCATCGAGTCGCGGCTCGCGGCGGAGTTCGACAAGGCCGGGTTCGGCGGTGCCGCGGCCGGCGGCGGGAGCGAGGCCTCCTTCTCCGGCGCGACCCTCCCCGAGATGCTGCACGCCCCGTTCACCGCGGCCATGTCGCAGGTGCTCCTGCTGCCGGCGTTCGTGATCATCGTCGCCTTCGTGCTGGCGCTGTTCTTCGCCAAGCCCGTGCGCCGCGAGGGCTGGGGCGCCCCGGCCGGTGCGCCCGCTCCGGCGGCCGCGGAGGCCGCACCGGAGCGCGCGCCGGTCGCCGAGTAGCGCGACGAGCACGAGCGCGGCCGCCCTGGACCCGAACCAGGGACGGCCGCGCCGTGCATCCCGCGGAGCATCCGGACCCGAACCGGGATCCGCGGGGTTCCGCCCGGCGGAGCCGGGGGAGCGATCGGGACGTCCGCGTCCCTGGTCGTGACGGGGCTCAGTGCCCCAGGTTCCTGTGCGCGGTCACCTGCGCGGCGGTGAGCGCGGTCGTGTAGACCGCCACGTCGTCGAGCTGCCCGGCGAACGGCTGTCCGCCCTGGAACAGCCCGAGCCAGCCGCTGAGGCTGTCGTAGCCGATGCGCCAGTAGCCGGAGTAGTTCTCGGAGGTCACCGCGTTCGCGTTCGTGCCGACCGAGACCCCGTCGAGGTAGAGCTTCATGCCGGTGCCGGCACCGCCCGTGGTGCCGTCCATGACGGCGATCACGTGGTGCCAGGCGCCGTCGTTCACGCTCGCGGTCGAGACGATCGTGCGGGCGGTGAGGTTGTTGACGCCGAAGACGAGCTTGCCGTTGGCGTCGATGAAGATGTGCCGGTCGTAGGTGCCGGAGCCGCCCGTGGCCGCGTTGCCGAAGCCGATGATCTTCTCGGAGTTCGAGGTGGTCTTGAACCAGGCCTCGAGGCTGAAGGTCTGCGGGGCGGCGACCGCGCCGCCGCCCGCGGTGACGACGCCGGCGGTGGTGCCGGGCAGCGTCACGTACGGCGACGGCGAGACCGTGCAGGATCCGCCGGTGCGGGTCACGCCGGTGCCGAGGGATCCGGTCCGCCCGTTGGCCGAGCCGTCGGTGACGACCGTGCCGGCCGACTCGGAGAAGCGGTAGTAGAAGTACGGCGAGTCGAGCGGGGCGGTCTGCGAGCACCAGTCGCCGCTCGTCGACTGCGCGGCGAGGCTGTTCGCGGAGTTCGACGCGGTCGCGGCGAACGCGGCGTGCGCGCCCGTCGAGACGACGAGCGCGGCGACGGCGGCGACGCCGGTGGCCCCGAGCACGAGGCGGATGCGCGGCACGGCGCGACGCGGGGCGCGGCGCGGGCGGATCGGCGTCGAGCCCGAGTCGGAGTCGCGGCGACGGCGGCGCAGCGGGGCGTCGACGGTGGCGAGCGCGGCCATGCCGGCGATGCCGAGGCCCGCGATCGCGATGTCGACCCAGCGGCCCTCGCGCGCCCAGACGATCGGCAGCCCGACCCACGGCGCCCGCAGCACGGCGACGCCGCGGATGCGGTCCGCGTCCACGTGCGAGGAGTCGCGGTCGACGTTCGCGTCGCCCTTCGTGATGAGGCGCTTCTCGTCGTCCAGCGCGACGAAGCGGTGCATCCGCAGGCGGCCCGGGTGGTCCGGGTCGTCGACGAGCAGGATGCGGCCGATGGTGACGTCGGCGGCCGAGGCGGGCATCGACACGATGACGTCGCCCGCGAAGAAGCGCGGGGCCATCGAGTTGCTCATGACGGTGGTCGCGGTCCAGCCGAACAGCGTCGGCACGGCGATCCAGAGCAGCGAGCCGCCGAGGCAGAGCAGCACGATCCGGCCGATCGAGGCCACGAGGATCCGGCCCCAGTCGCCCCAGGCGATCGGACGACGCGAGCCCTGCTCGTCGGACGCCGGGGTCGGCGCCGCCGCGGGAGAGTCCGCGGTCTCGAGCAGGGCGGTCATGGGGTTCCTGATCCTCGTCGGGTGAGGGTGGTGCGGGTGCGGGGTCGGGACCCGCGGAGTGCGGCGCCGGCGGTGGTGAGCCGCCGGCGCCGCCGGAGCGGAACAGCTCAGCTGTTCTGCGCCTCCCAGGTGAAGCCGAGACCGGCCGTCGAGCTCTGGAACGAGTTCGTCAGGTTCGGGTCGACCGTGTAGGTGAAGCGGAAGGCCTTGTACTCCGAGCCGCTGCCGGTGGGCGACCAGGTCGCGAGGCCGTTCGAGTAGCCGGTGTAGGTGGTGCTGAACGTCGACGCGAGGCCGGTGTAGAGCGTCGAGGTGCTTGTGAAGTTGCCGCACGAGCCGAACGAGGTGCCGGCCGCGCCGGAGCTGGTGCCCTGCTCCACCTTGAGGGTGATGTACGGGGCGAGCGTGCCGGTCGCGGTCGAGGTCGCGTAGAGCTTGACGGCGGAGGCGAGCGTGCCGGTCGAGGTGACCGTGATGCAGTTGCTGCCGGTCGAGCCCGGCTTGAGGCCGGAGGCGTTGAACATGGCGCCGTTCGCGTCGTCGTCGGTGAGCACGACGGAGCCGGTGGTCCAGTTGTTGGTCGGGTTCGAGGTCGTCGCCGAGAAGGCGGAGTAGGAGCCGCCGGCGATGAGCGCGCCGCTGAGGATGACGGCGGCGGGGATCGCGGCGAAGGCGGCGATGCGCGCGGCGCGGACGGACGGGCGGCGGACGGCGCGGTGGGCGGAGCTGGACATCTCGGGTTTCTCCTGATCGGTGAGACGGTTTTCGGCATGGGTCATCCCGGTCGGACGAGCCCCCCAGAACTCCGCTGCCGGATGGACGGCTCGACGCGTAGTTCGATGATCAAGTTATTCACCCGGTACGTAGTCGACAAGACCGTCGATGCCCCCAGTGCGGGGGTGCAACCGCTTGCATGCCTGGAATCACGGGTGCTCGCGTGCCATATTGAGACCACCCGAGCACCGCTTGACGCACGGATCCGACGTGCGCACCACCCTGATTCCTGAAGGGGATCCCATGACCGACGCCCTCGCCGCGCCCGACCTGCACCTCGTCGACGACGTGCCGGCCCACCACGACATCGCCGACGCCATGAACGCCTTCGCGCTGCTGCGTGCCGCCAACTCGCGCCTGCTCGACGCCCTCGCCTCGTCGCTCCACGTCGCCGCCACCGACTTCCGGGCGCTGTTCCACATCGCCGGATCCGAGCGGGTCACGCCGAAGCAGATCTCCGAGCACCTCGGGCTCACGACCGGGGCGATGACCTCGCTCGTCGACCGCATCGAGGGCGCCGGCCTCGCCGTCCGCGTCGCGAACCCCGCCGACCGCCGCAGCCTGCATGTGGAGCTGACCCCGGCCGGCCGCATCGCCGTCGACCGCGGTGGCGCGATCTACGGAGAGGCCTTCGGCCGCGCCATCCCGCAGAAGGACCTCACCGCGGTCACCCGCGCGTTCGCGCAGCTCGCCGAGAACCTCGGCGCCGCGGCCGACCGCATCCGCTGAGCCTGCTCGCGCTTCTCGCCGGCTGAGGAGGCGCGCCAGCGCCGTCTCGAAGCCGCACGCACGCAGACCCGAGGCTTCGAGACAGGCCGTCGACGGCCTTCCTCGGCCAGCGGTGCTGCGGGTGCGTCAGGGTCAGACCGCGCCGGCGCCGAGCACCTCGGTCAGCGGCGCGGACCAGGTGCCCCGCAGCTCCTCGACCGGCAGCGTGAACAGCCCCTGCAGCTCCAGCGCGGCGCCGTCCGCGCCGCCGTCGTCGGTGACGCCGATGCGCAGCACCGGGTAGCCGCGGCCCTCGCACATCCGGATGAACTTCACGTCCTCCTCGCGCGGCACGGCCACGAGCACCCGGCCGGTCGACTCGCTGAACAGCGCGGTCGCGGCGTCGATGCCGTCGCGCGCGAGCAGGTCGCCGAGGGAGACCCGGGCGCCGACGCCGAAGCGCAGCGCGCCCTCCGCCAGCGCCGTCACGAGCCCGCCGTCCGCGAGGTCGTGGGCGGCGTTGAACAGCCCCTCCTTCGCCGCGTTCGCGAGGAGGTCGCCGAGCGCCTTCTCGCGGGTGAGGTCGACGGCCGGAGGGCGTCCGCCGAGGTGTCCGTGCACGACGCCGGCCCAGGCGGAGCCGTCCAGCTCCAGCGCGGTCGTGCCGAGCAGGTAGAGGTTGTCGCCCGCGTCCTGCCAGCCCGACGGCACCCGCCGGGCGACGTCGTCGATCGTGCCCATGACCGCGACGACCGGGGTCGGGTGGATCGGCACGTCGCCGGTCTGGTTGTAGAAGCTGACGTTGCCGCCGGTGACCGGGATGCCCATCTCGAGGCAGCCGTCGGCGAGGCCCTCGACGGCCTCGACGAACTGCCACATGACCTCGGGGTCCTCGGGGCTGCCGAAGTTCAGGCAGTCGCTGACGGCGGCCGGCACGGCGCCGGTCACCGCGACGTTGCGGTACGCCTCCGCGAGTGCGAGCTTCGCGCCCTCGCGCGGATCGAGGTAGCAGTAGCGCCCGTTCGCGTCGGTGGCGATCGCGAAGCCGAGCCCGCTCGTCTCGTCGACGCGCACCATGCCGCCGTCGTCCGGGTAGCTCAGGGCGGTGTTGCCGAGCACGTACTTGTCGTACTGCGCCGTGATGCGGCTCTTGTCGGCGAGATTGGCGCTGCCGATCAGGGCGAGCGTCTGCGCGCGGAGGGTGTCGCCGTCCTCCGGGCGGGCGAGCGCCGCGGCGCTGTCGGACTGCACGCGGTCGAGCCAGACGGGACGGACGTAGGGCCGCTCGTAGACCGGGCCGTCGACCGCGACGGTGCGCGGGTCGACGTCGACGATGGTCTCGCCGTGCCAGGTGATGACGAGCCGGCCGCTGTCGGTGACCTCGCCGAGCACGCTCGCCTCGACGTCCCACTTGGCGGTGACGGCGAGGAAGCCCTCGAGCTTCTCCGGCGTGACGACCGCCATCATCCGCTCCTGGCTCTCCGACATGAGGATCTCCTCGGCGGTGAGCGTGGGGTCGCGCAGCAGCACGTCGTCGAGCGCGATGGCCATGCCGCCGTCGCCGTTCGAGGCCAGCTCGCTCGTCGCGCAGGAGATGCCGGCGGCGCCGAGGTCCTGGATGCCCTCCACGAGGCCCTCGCGGTAGAGCTCGAGGCAGCACTCGATGAGCACCTTCTCCATGAACGGGTCGCCGACCTGCACGGCGGGGCGCTTGCGGCCGGCGCCCTCGTCGAACGACTCGGAGGCGAGGATCGAGGCGCCGCCGATGCCGTCGCCGCCGGTGCGCGAGCCGAACAGCACCACCTTGTTGCCGGCGCCGCGGGCGTTCGCGAGGTGCAGGTCCTCGTGGCGGAGCACGCCGACGGCGAGCGCGTTGACCAGCGGGTTGGCCTGGTACACCGGGTCGAACCAGGTCTCGCCGCCGATGTTCGGCAGACCGAGGCAGTTGCCGTAGAAGCTGATGCCGCTCACGACGCCCGGCACGACCCGCGCGGTGTCGGGGTGGTCGATCGCGCCGAAGCGGAGCGCGTCCATCACGGCGACCGGACGTGCGCCCATCGAGATGATGTCGCGCACGATGCCGCCGACGCCGGTCGCGGCGCCCTGGAACGGCTCGACGTAGCTCGGGTGATTGTGGCTCTCGATCTTGAAGGTGACGGCCCAGCCCTCGCCGATGTCGACGACCCCGGCGTTCTCGCCCATGCCGACCATGAGGTTGGTCTTCATCTCGTCGCTGACGCGCTCGCCGAACTTGCGGAGGTGCACCTTCGAGCTCTTGTAGGAGCAGTGCTCGCTCCACATGACGGAGTACATCGCCAGCTCGCCGCTGGTGGGGCGCCGGCCGAGGATCTCGCGGATGCGCAGGTACTCGTCGGTCTTCAGGCCGAGCGCGGCGTACGGCTGCTCCCGCTCCGGGGTGGCGACGGCGTCGTCCACCGTGTCGATGGAGGAGCGGGGGGCGGGGGCGGCATCCGTCACCCTGCCGATTCTTCCAGGTTTCGACGGGGGCGGCGCGCGCGGCCGGGGCGGGGGCTCGTCGGCTCGGATCCCCGACCACTGCACGCGGATGGCCGGTGCACCGCCCCGCGGACCGTGCGTCTGCGTGCACTCGCGACCCAGATGATCGCGCTGTGGATGACCGGAGCCGTCATATCGTCACCCACGGCACGATCGGCGGGTGACCCGTCGCGCACCGCTCGCCTCGTCGCTCGGCGCCGCGTTCCGCGTGCAGGATGCACGGGAGGCGGGTGCGAGCCGCGGTCGGCTGCGTGCCGCGGACCTCACCGCGCCGTTCGCGGGGATCAGGCGGCGCGTTCCGGCACCACGCGGTCCGCTCGCACGGGTCCGCGACTCCGCGCCGCTGCTCCGACCGGGCGACCGCTTCTCCCACGTCTCTGCGGCCCTGATCTGGTCCGCGCCGCTGCCGGCCGCGATCCCGGTGGACGTCGTGCACGTGACATCTGCGATCGCGGGTCAGGCGCGCAGTCGAGGCGTCGTGGGCCACCGCTCCGCCCTGGACGACGCCGGAGCGCCTCGTCGAAGTGGCCGCGGCGTTCCGGGGACGGGGCGGTCGTCGCGCTCGCGAGGCCGCGGCGCAGGTGCGCGGCGGGGCGGAGTCGCCGAAGGAGACCGAGCTGCGCCTGCTGCTCGCGCGGCACGGGCTGGTCGCGCCTCGACTCGACGTCGACGTGCTCGACGACGCCGGTCGCTGGATCGGCCGCTTCGACCTCGTCTGGCAGCGCGAACGAGTCGCGGTGGAGTACGACGGCGATCAGCACCGCACGGATCGCCGACAGTACGAGATCGACGTGCGCCGGCTCGACCGTGAGGCGGATGCAGCCTGGCGCGTGGTCCGGGTGCGCAGCGCCGGGCTCCGCGGCGGTGCGCCGGACACGGTCGCTCGTGTTCGACGTGCGATCGACCGCGGTGCGAACGGCTCACCGGGTCGGATCCGCGACCGCGACTGAACGCAGATGGCGAGTGGCGGGCGTCTGCACCCGCCGATCGCGTGCAGTCGCGAGGGCGAGCGACCCGGACCCGGGACCTCAGACCCCGGCGAGCACGTGCTCGATCGCGCTGCGGAAGAACGTGAGGCCGTCGACACCGGAGCGCATCGCGGCGGAGGTGTCCGGTCCGAAGCCCGGCTCGGTCGCGTGCTCGGGGTGCGGCATCAGGCCGACCACGTTGCCGCGCTCGTTGGCGACCCCGGCGATGTCGTTCGCGGAGCCGTTCGGGTTCACGCCGAGGTAGCGGAACACCACGCGGCCCTCGCCCTCGAGCCGCGCGAGCGTCTCGGCGTCCGCGAGGAAGCCGCCCTCGCCGTTCTTCAGCGGCACGACGATCTCCTGGCCCTGCTCGAAGCCCGAGGTCCAGGCGGTACCGGTGCTCTCGACGCGGAGCAGCTGGTCGCGGCAGACGAAGTCGCCGTGGTCGTTGCGGATCAGGCCGCCCGGCAGCAGGTGCGCCTCGACCAGGATCTGGAAGCCGTTGCAGATGCCGAGGACCGGCATCCCGGCGTCCGCGGCGGCGACGACCTCGGACATGATCGGCGCGTGCGCGGCGATCGCGCCGCAGCGCAGGTAGTCGCCGTAGCTGAAGCCGCCGGGGAGCACGATCGCGTCGACGCCCTGGAGGTCGTGGTCGGCGTGCCAGAGCGCCACCGGCTCGGCGCCGGCGAGCCGCACCGCCCGCTGGGCGTCGCGGTCGTCGAGCGAGCCCGGGAAGGTGACGACGCCGATCCTCACGCGGCCGACTCCGCGGGGTAGACGCGCAGCACGTCCTCGATGACGCCGTTGGAGAGCAGGTCGTCGGCGAGGCGGCGGGCCTCGGCGAGCGTCGCGTCGGTCACCTCGTCGACCTCGAGCTCGAAGCGCTTGCCGATGCGGACGCCCGAGAAGTGCCCGAGGCCCTGCTTGGCGAGGGCTCCGGCGACGGCCTTGCCCGCCGGGTCCAGCAGCTCGGCCTTCGGCATGACCTCGACGACGATGGTGGGCACGTGGCGCTCCAGAGGGTCGGTGGGAGGGAGGCCGCCAGTCTATCGGCGCAGCGTCCGCGCGATCGCCGCCGCCATCCGCTCGTAGCCGGCGGCGTCCGGATGGAACCGATCGAGTGCCGTGCTGGCCCCGTCGAACCCGGTCGCCATCCCGGCGCCCCAGGTCGCGGTCACGCGGGCGGCCGCCCGGCGCAGGCCGGCGGCGTGGGCGCCGAGCGCCCAGCGCATCGGCTGGGGGAGCACGTCGAGCCGGTCGAAGCGCGGCGCCGCGACGACCACCACCCGCCGGTCGAGCCGGCGCGCGGCGAGCGTGCGGGTCAGCGTCGCGAGGTCGCGCGCGAAGGCCCGCGGCGAGCGCAGGCGGAGGGCGTCGTTCCAGCCGACGACGACCACGACGAGCCCGGCCGGATCCTCGAGCGCGGCCGGGAGCAGCTCGTCACGCACGTCGGCGGCGGTCGCGCCGTTGCGTCCGAGCGCGCGCCAGGTGACGGTCGTGCCGGGCTCGTCGTCGGCGAGCAGCTCGGCGAGGCGGCCGGCGAGGCCGTCGGCCGCGGCCTCCGTCCCGGTGCCGATCGAGGTCGAGTCGCCGAGCACCAGCAGGCGGAGGGCGTCGGACCCGGCACCGGCCTCCCCGGTCCAGGGCCCGGGCGGCGGCGGCAGCCGCGGCGTGCTCGCGCTGAGGCGCCGCGCCTGCGCGAGCACGACGGGCGCGGTCAGCAGGAACGGGAGCCGGCTCACCCGTCGTGCCGCTCGATCGGGTCTGAGACGGCGAGCGACCACACCGCGACGCCGTTGAGGCCGCGGTCCTTCGCGAGGGCGATCCGCGCCGTCAGCGAGCGCGCGTCCGCCCACCAGAACACCGACCCGTCCGAGAGGGTGGCCGTCCATTCCTGCGACGCGTCGTCCCAGGTGGCGGTGGCGCCGTCCTCCGTGACGAGGCGCCGCGCCTGCACGTCGCCGAGGGATCGGGCGCCGAGCGTGCCGCCCCAGCGGTAGCCGTAGCCCGCGACGCCGAGGTCGACCTGGGCCGGCGCGACGAGCTGCAGCAGCGCGTCGAGGCACTGGGTCTGCCAGTCGATCGAGCCGACGGGCCCGGGCGCCGCCGGGTTCCAGGTGCCGTGCTGGTCGTAGGCCATCATCGTGAGGTGGTCGAGGTGCTCGGCCAGGGCGGCGACGTCGTAGCCGCGGGTGAGGTAGCCCTCCGGCGTGCGGGCGGACGGGATGGCGGCCTCCAGCCGCACCGACGGCCCGACCGCGTCGCGCAGGTCGCGGGCGAACTGCACCAGGCCGCCGGCCTCCTTCGACGACAGCGCCTCGAAGTCGAGCATGATGCCGTCCCAGCCGTGCGCCGTCACGATGTCGGCGAGCCGGGTGGCGACGACGATCCGGTGGGCGGGGCTGCTCAGCAGCCCGGCGGCGAGCGATCTGCTGAACCCGGTGCCGGGGCGCGAGTTCGTGACGAGGATCGTCGCCTCCTTGCCGAGCGACTTCGCCCGGTCGAGCTGGCGCAGCACCTTATCGGTCGGCTCGCTGACCGTGGCGCCCTCGTCGCGGAGCGCGATCGAGCCGACCGAGACGACGTCGAGGCCGTCCGCGCTCGCCGTAATCCGGTCCGGGTTCGAGTAGTCGGGCTGCCACGCGGTCATCTCGAGCGCGCCGTCGTTGCGGGCGCCGAGCGGATCGGCCGTCGGCTCGGGCACGGGCGCGCCGAGTCCGCAGCCCGCCAGCAGCGCGATCACCGCGGCGGACCCGGCGGCGGCCAGGACGGCGCGGCGGGTCGGGCGTCGTCGTCCGGATCGCATGCGTCCATGGTGCCGGACGCGCCTGGGATGTCGGCGGACGTCGCCGGCACCGGCGCTCGTGCGGTGCATTCCGTCCGGAGATCCGGGACCGGTGCGACTCGTGAGGCTCTGCGCCCTCGCCCGCCCCGGCTTCCCGGACGGAGTGCGACGATGCGTCAGCCGGCGGCGCTCACCCGTACGCGGTTCGCCCACGGGTCGTCGAACTCGAGCCAGTCGCCGCGCGCGTCGGCGTCGCCGCGGGCGTCGAGCCCGAAGTGCGCCATCCGCTCGCCGAGCTCGCCCAGATCGTCCGCGCCCGGCACGCGGATGTCGACCCGGCCGAGCCCGAGGGTGGGCTGGCGGCGTCCGGCGCCGCGGCTGTTCCAGACGTTCATGGCCATGTGGTGGTGGTAGCCGCCCGCGCTGACGAACAGCGCCTGGCCCGGCACCTCGAACGTCTCCGCGAAGCCGAGCCGGTCGATGTAGAACTCCCGCGCGGGCGCGATGTCGCCCACCGAGAGGTGCACGTGCCCGATGACGGCATCGCCGGAGCCGGGTCCCTCGGCGCCCGCCTCCGTCAGATGCTCCGACAGGAATGCGTTCGGATCGAGAAACAGCGTGCCCATCTCGATCCGGCCGTGCACCCAGCTCCACTGCGTGCGGTCGCGGTCCCAGTAGAGCTCGACGCCGTTGCCCTCCGGGTCGTCGAAGTAGAACGCCTGGCTCACGAGGTGGTCGCTCGAGCCGGTGAAGGCGCCCGCCCGCGAGCGCGCCACGGAGTACACCGCGGCGGCGAGGTCGGCGCGGGTGTCGAACAGGATCGCGGTGTGGAAGAGGCCGGCCTCGCGGGGCGCGGCGTGCCGCAGCTCCGGTGCGTGCTCGAGCACGAGCAGGGTGCGACCGGGGCGTCCCAGCTCGGCACGCGGCCCGTCGTGCGAGAGCAGGTCGAGCCCGACGGCGTCGCGGTAGTAGCGGATCATCGCGTCGAGGTCGGCGACGCGGAGGGTGACGGCGCCCATGGCGGTGGCGTCGGCGAGGCGGTCCATGTGCGCGTTCAACGCCGGAGCGGGGCGATCCATGCCCGGGGCGGCCCTTCGACAGGCTCAGGGATCCGAAGGGTGCGCTCAGGGATCCGAAGGGTGCGATCAGGGATCCGAAGGGTGCGCTCGGGGATCCGAAGGGTGCGCTCAGGGATCCGAGCGTCGGCGTCGACCTAGGTCACGTCCGGGAGGCTCGAGCCGTACGACCACTCGCCGTCGGCGCCGACCGACACCGTGCCGCCGAGCGTCGCGCCCTCGTAGTCGCCCTGCGCCGGGCCGGAGTCCGAGCCCTCGTGGTAGACCGCGTCGAGGTGGATCGCGCCGAGGTCCTTCGCCGAGACGGACCAGCCGTGCCCGTCCCAGGCGCCGAACTCCGCGACCGGCCGCGGCTTCGCCGTCCAGGTCACGTCGGAGTAGGTGACGCCGTCCTCGCCGACGAGCCCGAAGCCGCAGCCGCCGGTGGTGTGCAGTCCGGTCTGCGCCAGGCAGGCGTCGTAGAAGGCGTCGACCGCCTCGCCGGCGCGCTGCTCGCCCTCGGCGCTGAGCGGGCTGCGGAAGGTGAGCGCGACCGTGTCGCCGCCCGTCGCGAGCGCGACGGCGACGTCCGCGTCCTCCTCCTCCACGATCGAGTCGCTGCTCCGCGTCGAGAACCGGTAGCTGCCCGGCAGGGCCGGGAGCGCGGCGCGCAGGTCCACGCGGTCGCCGAGGTGCTCCACCGTGCTGCCGCTCGGCAGCGGGGTGACGAGCGAGACGCGGCCGAGCACGTCGGGCTCCACGCGCCAGGCGCCGCCGACGGTCCGTACGGGGAACGCGACCTCGGTCGAGCCGAGCCGGGCCCGCACCGTCGCCACGACGGTCGCGGTGGTGCCGTGCCGGGTGACGGATCCGATCTTCACGCCGCCGATGCCCGCGTCGCCGTCGCGGAACGCGCGATCCGTCAGCAGCGCCGGGTCCCCGGCCGGCTTCGAGGCCAGCGCGGCGACGGCATGCTCGGCGCGGCCGTTCCGCAGGTCGTCGACGAAGCCGCGCACGGCCGCCTCGGGTGAGGCGGTCGGATCGCCGCCGCGGATGGCGAGGACGGCCGCGCCCGCACCGGTCCCGGCGACGAGCACCGCGGCCGCGATCACGACCGGCAGCACCCAGCGCCGACGTCGCCGGGCCGGGCGCTCCGGCTCGGGCGGCTCGGAGCCGGGCGGCGGCGCCGTGCGGAACTCCGGCGGCACGACCGGCAGCTCGACCGGTCGCTCGTCGCCGTAGCCGATGCCGCTCACGCGCTCGCCGCGTCCTCCGTGGGAGCCTCCGCGGCATCGTCCGCCCCCAGCACCAGCGCGAAGCAGAGCGAGTCGTCGGAGTGCAGGTAGTGGCCGAAGCGCGGGATGGGCGTGTAGCCCTCGCGCTGGTAGAACCGCACGGCGTCGGGCTGCAGCGTGCCGGTCTCGAGCACGAGCCGCGTCCAGCCGAGCTCGCGCGCGGCGACCTCGAGCCCCCGCAGCACGGCGGTGGCCACGCCCCGGCCGCGGAAGGCCGGGTCGGCGTACATCCGCTTGATCTCGCCGTGCGTCGCGTCGATCCGGCGGAGTCCGCCGCAGCCGGCCGGCACCCCGTCGACGGAGGCGACGAGGAACAGCGCGATGTCGTCGGCCGTGGGCGCCGGGCCGGGCTCCGAGTCCGGTGTGCCGTAGCGGGTCTCGATCTCGACGCGCTGGGCGGCGCGGAGGGCGGCGCCGCGGGGGTCGTCCCAGCCGACGCGCTCCAGCAGCACCGCGGGGGTCATCCGCGCAGCCGGCGTCCGAGCTCGCGGTAGCGGGCGGACGTGCGCTCGAGGATCTCGCCGGGCAGCTCGGGCGGCGTGCCCGTGCGGTCCCAGACGGAGGCGAGCCAGTCGCGCACGATCTGCTTGTCGAAGCTGTCGAGGCGCCCCGGGCCGCCGGCCGCGTAGTGCTCGGCGTCCCAGTAGCGGCTCGAGTCCGGCGTCAGCACCTCGTCGGCGATCACGATCGCGCCGCCGGCCGACGGGTCGCGGCCGAACTCGAACTTCGTGTCGGCGAGGATCAGGCCGCGCGCCTCCGCGATCGCGGACGCCTCGGCGAACACCGCGAGGCTCCGGTCGCGCAGCTCCGCGGCGGTCTCGACGCCGACCAGGTCCACCGTGCGCTCGAACGTGATGTTCTCGTCATGCTGGCCGAGCGGGGCCTTCCAGGCGGGCGTGTAGATCGGCTCGGGCAGCCGGTCGCCGTTCGCGAGCCCGGCGGGCAGCGCGATGCCGCACACCGTGCCGGACGCCTGGTACTCGACCCAGCCGGAGCCGACGAGGAACCCGCGCACGACGCATTCGATCGGGAGCATGTCGAGCTCGCGCACGAGCATCGCCCGCTCGGCGATGCCCTCCGGCAGGTGCTCGCCGAGCGACGGATGCGCGGCCGCGAGGTGGTTCGGCATGCCGAGGCGGTCGAACCACCAGAGGCTGAGCTGCGTGAGCACGGCGCCCTTGCCCGGCACACCGGGCTCGAGCACGTGGTCGAAGGCGCTCACCCGATCGGATGCCACCACGAGCATGCGTCCGGGCTGGTCGTCGGACCGGTAGAGGTCGCGCACCTTGCCGGAGTACACGTGCCGCCAGCCGAGCGTGGCGAGGCGGGGATCGCCGGAGGCGCCCGGGACCGTGCCCGCGGGCTCGCCGCCGGCGCCGGTCACGACCGGGCCGCCGAGTCCGCGATGTCGCGGCGGTACTGGCCGCCCTCGAGCTCGATGTCGTCGAGTGCCGCGTACACCCGGCGTCGCGCCTCCGCGATGTCGGCCCCGCGGCCGACCACGCTGAGCACCCGGCCGCCGGTGGCCACGAAGCGGCCGTCGACGAGCGCCGTCGCGGCGTGCTCGACCACGACGTCCGACACGAGGTCGAGGCCGTCGATCGGGCGTCCGGTGACCGGCGAGTCGGGGTAGCCCTCGCTCGCGAGCACGACCGTCACGGCGGCGTCCGTGCTGAAGCGCGGGTACGGCAGGCGGGCGAGGCCGCCCGCGGCCGACGCGAGCAGCAGCTCCGACAGCGGGGTCTCGAGCCGGGCGAGCACCACCTGCGTCTCCGGGTCGCCGAACCGCGCGTTGAACTCGATGACGCGGATGCCCTGCTCGGTCACGATGAGCCCGCAGTAGAGCAGGCCGATGAACGGGGTGCCGGCGGCCTCGAGCGTGCGGACCGTCGGGCGGCCGACCGTGTCGATCACCTCGTCGACGAAGTCCGCCTCGGTCTCCCAGCGCGGCTGCAGCCACGGCAGCGGCGAGTAGGCGCCCATGCCGCCGGTGTTCGGACCCTCGTCGCCGTCGTGGAGGCGCTTGAAGTCCTGCGCCGGCGCGAGCGGCAGCACGTCGTGGCCGTCCGAGAGCAGGAACAGCGAGACCTCGCGGCCGGCGAGGAACTCCTCGACGAGCACGCCGCCCTGCTGCAGGTAGAACTGGGCGTGGTCGATCGCGGCCGCGCGGTCCTCGGTGACGATGACGCCCTTGCCCGCGGCCAGGCCGTCGGCCTTGATCACGTACGGCGAGCCGAGCACGTCGAGCGCGGTCTCGACCTCCTCGATCGTGGTCGCGCGGGTGGCGCTGCCGGTCGGCACCTGCGCCTCCGCCATGATCCGCTTCGCGAAGGCCTTCGAGCCCTCGAGCTCGGCAGCGGCCTTCCCGGGGCCGAAGACCGGGATGCCGTGCTTGCGCACCGCGTCGGCGACGCCCGCCACGAGGGGCGCCTCCGGTCCGATCACGAGGAGGTCGACCGCGTTGTCGCGCGCGTAGTCGGCGACGAGTCGCCCGTCGGAGGCGTTGAGCCCGACCGTCTCCACGTCCGCCGCGATGCCGGCATTGCCGGGGGCCGCGGTGATCTCGTGGCCGGCGTCCTCCGCGAGGAGGGCCTTGACGATCGCGTGCTCGCGGGCTCCCGAGCCCAGGACGAGGATGCGCACCGGACCAGGGTACTCGGGCGGGACGGCACCGGGATCCGCTCCCGCGGGTACCGTGTCGGCATGGCCCGCGCCCGCATCCCCGACACCGAGGGGCGACCCGCGTACGACGCGGCGCTGGCGGGGGCGACGGAGCGCCCGGTGGTCGCGCTCGCCGTCCGCTGGACGCTCCAGGTGCTGGCGGAGCTGCGCCCCGGCCACACCGTCGAGGTGCGCGTGCCGCCGTTCGGCGCCGTGCAGGCGATCGAGGGGCCGCGGCACACCCGCGGCACCCCGCCGAACGTCGTCGAGACGGATGCCGTCACCTGGCTCGCGATGGCCTCCGGCCGGCTCACCTGGGCGGAGGCGGTCGCCGCGGCGCGGGTCTCGGCGTCCGGCTCGCGCGCGGACCTGGCCGACGCGCTGCCGGTCGTCCGCGGCTGACGCGTGCGGCTGACGTGCGCGGCCGACGCGCGCGCGGCTCACGGCGTCGGCCCGGCTGCGCGGTTCTCGGGCCGTGGGGCAGATCCGGCGCGGGTGGCGGCGCGTCCCGCGCGTCGGGCCTGAGAACCGCGCGCAGTCGGACCTCTCACCCGCGGCCTGGGAGGATGGAGGCGTGAGCGAGCAGCCTGCCGACCGTCCCGACCGGGTGCGGGTGCGCCGCGCTCCGAAGCTCGGCGTGTTCATCGGGCTCGGCGCCGCGCTCGGCATCATCACGGCCCTCGTGCTCACGACCGTCTTCCCCGTGGACGAGGAGGTCGGCTTCGCCGGCACGTTCGGCTACCTCGCGATCTGGGGCGCCGTGCTCGGCGTCGTCGTCGGCGCGGTCGTCGGGCTCGTGCTCGACGCCGTGCTCGCGCGCCGCGCGCGCGAGGTCGCCGTCGAGGTCGAGGTCGTCGAGGCGCCGGAGGAGCTCGAGTCGTCCGACCCGGGTGTCGGACCGGACCCCGACGTCGCCGCGGAGCCGATCGACCCGGAGCCCGCCGCCGAGGCGGACCCGGAGCCCGCCGCTGAGGCCGACCCCGACGCCGACGAGGACCCGGATGCCGCCCCGGACCCGGAGCCCCGCGCGTGAGCCGCATCCCGGCCGATCCGCTGGCCGCGCTCCGCGGGCGCACGAGCGTGAAGTGGCGCACGTTCCCCGACGACGTGCTGCCGCTCTTCGTCGCCGAGATGGACTACCCGCTGATGCCGGCGCTCGCCGAGGCCGTGATCGACCGCCTCCGCGCGAACGACGCCGGATACGTCGAGGGGTCGCGTCCGGTCGCCGACGCGTTCGCCGGGTTCGCCCGCGACCGCTGGGACTGGCGCGTCGATCCGGAGGCCGTGCTCGCGACGACGGACGTCAGCGTCGTGCTCGTGGAGACGCTGCGCGCCGCGATCCAGCCCGGCGACGGCGTCGTCATCATGCCGCCGGTCTACCCGCCGTTCTTCGACCTCGTGCCCGAGGCCGGCGGCACGGTCGTCGAGGTGCCGCTCCGGCTCGACGCCGCCCGGCTCGCGGGCGAGGGCGCCGGCGCCTGGTCGATGGACCTCGCCGGCATCGAGACCGCGCTCGCCGCGGGAGCGCGGGCCGTGCTGCTGTGCTCCCCGCACAACCCGATCGGCCTGGTGCACCCGCGCGAGCAGCTCGCCGAGCTCGCGGACATCGCCCGTCGCCACGGCGCCCTCGTGCTCAGCGACGAGATCCACGCCCCGCTCGTGCACGCGGACTCGACGTTCGTGCCGTTCCTCGCCGTCTCGGATGCCGCCCGCGAGGTCGGCCTGGCCGCGCACTCCGCGAGCAAGGCCTTCAACATCGCCGGGCTGAAGTGCGCGCTGTTCGTCGGCGAGGGCGAGCGCAGCCGCTCCCTCATCGCCGGGATGCCGGAGGAGGTCGGGTTCCGCGCCGGCAAGCTCGGCGCCGAGGCCTCCGTCGTCGCCTTCCGCGACGGCGGCGCCTGGCTGGACGACGTGGTCGAGACGATCGCCGCCTCCCGCGTGCTGCTGCGCGAGCTGCTGGCGGAGCACCTCCCGGAGGCGGTCTACCACGAGCCGCGCGCGTCGTTCCTCGGCTGGGTCGACCTCTCCGCGGCGGGCTGGGGCGACGACCCGGCCGCGGTGCTGCTGGAGCGTGCGAAGGTGGCGCTCGGCAACGGACCCGCGTTCGGCGGACCCGGCCGCGGCTTCGTGCGGTTCAACCTGGCCTGCGCGCCCGAGGTGCTGACGGAGGCCGTGGAGCGGATCGCCGCCGCGCGCTGAGTCGCCTGCCCCTCACGCGTCGCGCGCTGACGCCCGCCGCTCAGGCCCAGCGAGGTCGCGATCCGCGCCCGTCTGCGCGTTCCGCGCCCATCCGGACGGCCGCGAGATGCACGGACGGCGGCGGAACAGACCAGACCTCAGCTGAGCTGGTTCTTCTCCACCCAGGCGAGGTACTCGTCGGTGACCGTGCCCGTGACGTACTCCCCGGTGAAGCAGCTCATCTCGAGCTCGGTGATGTCGCTGCCCTCGAGGATCGCCGACTGCATGTCCGCGACCTCCTGGTAGATCAGGTAGTCGGAGCCGAGGGCGTCCGAGATCTCGGGGATGCGGCGGCCGGAGGCGATGAGCTCGCGCCGCGTGGGCATGTTGATGCCGTACACGTGCGGGTAGCGCACCGGGGGCGCGGCCGAGGTGAACGTGACCGAGTTGGCGCCGGCGATGCGGGCCATGTCGACGATCTCGCGCGACGTGGTGCCGCGCACGATCGAGTCGTCGACGATGAGCACGTTCTTGCCCCGGAACTCCGAGCTCATCGCGTTGAGCTTCTGCTTGACGCTCTTCCGCCGCTCCTCCTGGCCCGGCATGATGAACGTCCGGCCGACGTAGCGGTTCTTGTAGAAGCCCTCGCGGTACTCGATGCCGAGCTTGCGGGCGACCTGCATGGCTGCGGGGCGCGAGGAGTCCGGGATCGGCATGACGACGTCGATCGCGCCGGACGGCGTGTACTTCGCGATCGTGTCGGCGAGGCGGTCGCCGAGGCGCAAGCGCGCGTCGTAGACGGAGATGCCGTTCATGATCGAGTCGGGGCGCGCGAGGTAGACGTACTCGAACGAGCACGGGATGAGGCGCGGGTTCTTCGCGCACTGCCGCGAGAACAGCTCGCCGTTCGCGGTGACGAAGACGGCCTCGCCGGGGGCGATGTCGCGCACGACCTCGTAGCCGCCGGCCTCGAGCACGAGCGACTCGCTCGCGACCACCCAGTCGTCGCCGACGAGCCCGGTCGTGCGGCGGCCGAGGATGAGCGGGCGGATGCCGAACGGGTCGCGGAAGGCGAGCAGGCCCTGCCCCGCGATGAGCGCGATGGCGGCGTAGGAGCCCTCGACCCGCTCGTGCAGCGTCTCGATCGCGTCGAACACCTGGTCGGGATCGAGGTCGGTGCCGCGCACCTGCGACTGCAGCTCGTGGGCGAGCACGTTCACGAGCAGCTCGGTGTCGGAGTTCGTGTTGAGGTGCCGGCGGTCGACGTGGAACAGCTCCTGCGTCAGCTCGCGGGTGTTCGTGAGGTTGCCGTTGTGCACGAGCACGATGCCGTACGGCGCGTTCACGTAGAAGGGCTGCGCCTCCTGCTCCTTCGACGCGTCGCCGCGGGTCGCGTAGCGCACGTGGCCGAGGCCCATCGTGCCGAGCAGGCTGCGCATGTCGCGGGTTCGGTAGGCCTCGCGCACCTGGCCGCGGGCCTTGACCATGTGGATGATCGAGCCCTCGCTCGTGGCGAGGCCGGTCGAGTCCTGGCCGCGGTGCTGGAGCAGCGACAGCGCGTCGTAGACCTGCTGGTTGACCGGGCTGGCGGAGACGATGCCGACGATGCCGCACATGCGAGGAGGTGGCTCCCGAGAGAGGAAGAGCGGGGCACCCGGACGGGTACGGTCCAGTTTCGCACAGCGCGGCCGGGAGCGCCGACGTACCCGGATCGGGTCGACCGCGCCCGGACGGCTCGGCGCGATCCGGTCTACAGCAGGGTGAGGTCGACCTGGATCTCGGCGGCGAGGCGCTCGAGCTCCTCGCGCACCGCGTCGGCGTCGGCGCCGTCCGGGATCCGCGCGACGACCCGTGCCTCGAACAGCAGTCCGCCGTACATCGCCGCGTCGCGGGTGCGCGACTCGAGCTCCTGGATGCCGACGCCGTGCCGCTGCAGCGCCGTCGAGATGTCGCGCACGATGCCGGGACGGTCGTTGCCGATCAGCTCGATCACGAGGTCGCGGCCGCCGGAGGTCGCGTCGGCGGCGCCGTCGTGCGTGGTGATGGCGAGCATGCCGTCGAGTCCGCGCAGGGCCGCGCGCAGCTCCGCGGCGCGCGCCTCCGGCACCGAGACCTGCACGACGCCGGCGAACGCCCCCGCCAGCTCGGCCAGCTGGCTGCGCTCCCAGTTGCCGTCGTGGGCGGCGACCACGTCCGCGACCGCCGACACGAGGCCGGCCCGGTCGGCGCCGACGAGGGTGAGGACGAGCGTCGTCATGTCGTCACCCTACGGGGCGCCCTCCGCGGACTGGTCGCCCGGCCCCGCGGCGAGCCGGGCGATGATCGGCTCGAGCGCCGCGCGCCAGGCTGCCGGGTCCTCGCGCAGCAGGTCGTCGACGGCGATGGCCTGCTCGCCGATCCACCAGATGCCGCTCGCCGTCAGCGGGATGACCTCCACGCGGAGGCGGAACGGCTGCGCCGCGTGGCCGGCGGCCGTCTCCCAGTCCGCGATCGCGTCATCCACGACGGTGTCGAGCGTGCCGGCGACCGCGGCCTCGAGGTGCGCGGTCTCGAACGCGTCGTGCACGACGGAGGCCCAGGCGCGGGCGTCGTCGAGGTGGCGCCGCACGAGCGCCTCGAAGGCCTCGCCGCCGGCCTCCGCGAACGGCCGGACGCCGGAGTCCGGGTCGGTGACGGACACCCACCAGCGCGTCCAGGCCCAGGTGGTCCGCTCGTCGGCGGTCGTCGCCGCGGGCAGCCCGGTGCCGAGCAGGCGGGGCAGGCCGGAGGGGTCGGGCACGCCGAGGGCGTCGCGGAGGTAGAGCGCGACGAGGACGTCGCGCGACGCGTCCTCGTCCACCCGCCAGCGGGCGCTCACGGGGTGCCCGGTGGCGGCCCCGGAGGCTGCTGGTTCTGCTGATTCTGCTGGTTGATGATCTGCTGGTTCAGCAGATCCTGCTGGCGCTGCACCTCCTGCTGGCGGAGCACCTGCTCGTGCGCGTCGCGGCCGGCGCGCATCGCGGCGCTCCCGCCCGTGCCGGCACCCGGGGGCCGGGTGGGCGTGCCGGAGCCGAGCCCACCGCGCAGGATGCGCACGAGGATCAGCACCGCGACCACGACGACCGCGAGCGCGATGATGCCGAACGCGATGGGGAAGAGGCCGTCGACGCCGAGCGGTCCGATCGGATCCATGCGCCCACCCTACGAGGGGCCGCCGTCGCGCCGCCGGTACCCTGGGAGCGTGACGGACGCCCCCGCGAACCCCTATGCCGCCGCCGGAGTCGACACCGCGGCCGGTGATCTCGCCGTCGAGCTGATGAAGTCGGCGGTGGCGCGGACGCACGGGCCCGAGGTGCTCGGCGGGGTCGGCGGCTTCGCAGGGCTGTTCGACGTGTCGTTCCTCAAGGACTACGACCGCCCGCTCCTCGCGACCTCCACCGACGGCGTCGGCACGAAGGTCGCGATCGCGCAGGCGCTCGACAAGCACGACACCATCGGCCAGGACCTCGTGGGCATGGTCGTCGACGACATCGTCGTCGTCGGCGCGCGACCGCTCTTCATGACCGACTACATCGCCTGCGGCAAGGTCGTGCCGGAGCGGATCGCGGACATCGTCGCCGGCATCGCGCGCGCCTGCGCCGAGACCGGCACGGCACTGGTCGGCGGCGAGACGGCGGAGCACCCCGGACTGCTCGGACCCGACGACTACGACGTCGCCGGCGCCGCGGTCGGCGCGGTCGAGGCGGGGTCGGTGCTCGGCGCCGAGCGCGTGCAGGACGGCGACGTCGTGCTGGCGCTCGGATCGTCCGGCCTGCACAGCAACGGCTACTCGCTCGTGCGCAGCATCCTCGAGCGCCGCGGCATCGGCTACGGCGACCGGCTCGACGACCTCGGCGGCGTCGTCGGCGAGGTGCTCCTCGAGCCGACGCGGCTGTACACCGCCCCGCTGCTCCGGGTGCTCGCCGACCCGGCCCTGACCACCGGCGTGCACGCGCTGAGCCACGTCACCGGCGGCGGCATCGCGGCGAACCTCGCGCGCGTGCTGCCGCGCGGCTCGTGGGTCGAGCTGGAGCGCGGGCTGTGGAGCCCGCCGCCGGTGTTCCGGGTGCTCGCCGACCTCGGCGGCACGAGCCTCGAGAGCGTCGAGTCGACGTGGAACCTCGGCATCGGCTTCTTCGCGGTCGTGTCGGCGCGCGCGGCCGACGGCATCGTGGCGGAGCTCGCGGCGGACGGCATCCCGGCCTGGGCCGCCGGGCGCATCTCCACGTCGCAGCGCGACCTCACCGGCTTCGAGCAGGGCGCGAAGGGCGTCGACGGCGGCGCCGTGCGACTGGCCGGCACGTACGGGGACTAGCCCGCGGGGACCTCAGCCCTCGATCGGCTCCAGCACGAACACCTGGATG
This sequence comes from Schumannella sp. GW821-FHT10F01, assembly GCF_058809295.1. Taxonomy (NCBI): domain Bacteria; kingdom Bacillati; phylum Actinomycetota; class Actinomycetes; order Micrococcales; family Microbacteriaceae; genus Schumannella; species Schumannella sp. GW821-FHT10F01. The sequence continues at coordinate 21,673 of NZ_JBXASM010000005.1, read as the reverse complement.
AGGCGGTCGGTCTTCGTCTGGTAGTCGGCGTAGCCGGGCCAGGCGGCGACGGCGCGCTCCCACCAGGCGTCGCGCTCGGCACCGGGCTCGAGCTCGCGCGCGGTGTAATCGCGCTTGACCGGACCGTCCTGCAGCTCGACGTGCGGGTGCTTCAGCAGGTTCCAGTACCAGACCGGCGGCTGCGGGGCGCCGCCCTTCGAGGCGACGACGGCGTAGCGGCCCTCGTGCTCGACGCGCATGAGCGCGGTCTTGCGCAGCATCCCGCTCTTCGCGCCGACGCTGGTCAGCACGATCACCGGATGCCCCTGGAGGTCGCCGCCCTCGGCGCCCCCTGTGGCCTCGTACGTCTCGGCCTGCGTGCGGGCCCAGTCGGCGGTCGAGGGTGCGTAGTCTCCGGTCAGCGGCATGACGACGGCAACGGGGAGACGGGCGAGATCATTCCCGGGCTCGGATGCGGGGCTTCGACAGGCTCAGCCATCCGGCAGGCGGCTCAGTCATCCCGTGGGCGGCTCAGCCATCCGGTGGGCGGCTCAGCCATCCGCCGGGCGAGGAGACCTAGGCGGTCTTCGACTCGTCGGCGTCGTCCTGATCGGTGTCGTACTCGTCCGAGTACTCCGGCCATTTCTCGAGATCCTCCTCGAGCCGCGGGTTGCCACCCAGCTCCTTCTCGAGGGCGGAGTAGTTGGTGTCCGGGCTGAAGTACTTCAGGTCCCGAGCGACCTTGGTGTGCTTCGCCTTCTGACGGCCGCGCCCCATGCGTGACCCCCTCGAAAATCAGGATGTGGACAGTGGTGAAATCTGGCCGCGAGTCTAACACGGGGCACGCGACGCCCCCTCCGGGGCGACGTCGGCCTCCGGGGGATGTGCCGGGCCCGTGAACACAGCATCCGTCCTGCTGTGCACGGTCCGTCAGCACTAGCGTATTGCGGGTGACCGACCTTGACTACGACACGTCCGTCGTGGTCATCGGGGCGGGCCAGGCCGGCCTCTCGGTGGCCTATTTCCTCCGCCGGCTCGGCCTCGACCCCGGCAACGACGTGGTGCTGCTCGACCGCGGCCCCGGCGCCGGCGGGGCATGGCAGTTCCGCTGGGAGGCGCTGCGCCTCGGCTACGCGCACCGGGTGAACGACCTGCCCGGCATGGACGAGCTCGGCATCAGCTTCGAGACCGCGGACCGCCAGGTGCCGGCGAAGGACGTCGTGGCCGACTACTACCGGCGCTACGAGGAGCACTTCGACCTGCAGGTGGTGCGCCCCGCCGACGTCACGCGGGTCGACGGCATGCTCGACGGCTTCGCCGTGCACTTCGACGACGGCGTCGGCACCCAGACCGTCACCTCGCGGGTGCTCGTCAACGCGACCGGCACCTGGGGTGCGCCGTTCATCCCGTGGTACCCGGGCCTCCGCTCGTTCGGCGGCCGGATGCTGCACACCGCCAAGTACCGCGACGCCGAGGAGTTCCGCGGGCAGAACGTGATCGTCGTGGGCGGCGGCACGAGCGCGATCGGGTTCCTCATCGAGCTGGAGCGCGTGGCCGGCAGCATCACCTGGGTCTCCCGGCGTCCGGTCGAGTTCCTCGGTGAGCAGGAGCTCGACATCGAGGCCGGCAGCCGCTCCGTGGCGATGCAGGACGAGGCGGCCCGCGACGGCCGGGCGCTGCCGAGCATCGTGTCGACGACCGGCGTGCCGCGCTCGCGGCGCATCCAGGCGGCGATCGACCGCGGCCTGCTCGTGGCGCAGCCGATGTTCTCCTCGATCGAGCCGGACGGCGTGCGCTTCCCCGACGGCCGCTTCGAGCCGGCGGACGCGATCATCTGGGCGACCGGCTTCCGCCCCGAGCTCCGGCACCTCGCGCCGCTGAAGCTCCGCGAGAAGCAGGGCGGCATCACGGTCGGCCAGGGCGCCTCGTGGCGCAACTCGCGGGTGTTCTTCGCGGGCTACGGCCCGACGGCGTCGACGATCGGCGCGAACCGGGTCGGCCGCACGATCGCCCGGCAGGTCGTGTCGACGCTCTCGTCGCTCTGAGACGGCTCCGCTCGGATGCCTGAGCCTGTCGAAGTCGCCCGTCGACGGGCGCACGGGTCCGGCGTGTGCGGCCGCACCTTTCGACCGGCTCGGGGATCCGAGATCTGACCGTCAGCCGCGCAGCGCGTCCCAGACCGTGATCGCCGCCGCGGCCGACCATGCCTGCGGACGGCAGGCCGCGGGGTACGGCACGGGCGAGGGCAGCTCCGACGCCGGGTCGCCGGAGTGCAGCTCCGGCATCCGGTAGTCGAACGCGACCGCCGCGGCGAGCAGGCCCTCCGCGAGCTGCGCCGCCTCCGCCGCGAAGCCGTCGCGCGCGAGCCCCCGGATGGCGATGGCTGTGTCGTGAGCCCACACCGCACCGCCGTGGTAGCTCAGCGGCCAGTAGCCGGCCGCGCCGGTCTCGAGGGTGCGCAGGCCGAATCCGCTCGACAGCTCCGGCGACACCAGCCGTCGCGCCACGAGCGCCGACTCCTCGGCCGAGAGCAGGCCGGTGCCGAGCAGGTGGCCGATGTTCGAGGTCAGGGTGTCGACCGGGCGCTTGTGCGCGTCGAGCGCGATCGCCGGGTACGCGCCGGCCGGGTCGTCGATCCAGAAGCGCTCGCGCACGGTCTGCTGCAGCCGCGCCGCCCAGGCCCGCCACTCGGCCGAGGCCGCGTCCGACCCGTCGAGCGCCTCGAGCAGGTCGGCGCCGCCGATCGCCGCCTCGTAGGCGTAGGCCTGCACCTCGACGAGCGCGATCGGCCCCTCGGCGAGGCGGCCGTCGCGCCACTGCACGCTGTCGTCGGAGTCCTTCCAGCCCTGGTTCGAGAGCCCGCGCCCGGACTCGTCGACGTACTCGAGCAGTCCGTCGCCGTCGCTGTCGCCGGCGTCGCGCATCCACTCCAGGGCGGCGACGAGATGCGGACGGAGGCTGCGCGCGGCCTCGAGCGGCACGCCGCCGGCGCGCCAGGCGTCGACGAGCAGGCCCACCCAGAGCGGGGTGGCGTCGACGGTGCCGTAGTAGAAGGGCGGCAGCATCATGCCCTCGGGTCCGTCGGGCTCGGTGCGGCGCACCTCGTGGATGATCTTGCCGGGCTGCTCGGCCGTCGCCACGTCGCGCCGCGTGCCCTGCAGGCCGGCGAGCGTGCGCAGCGTCGAGGCGGCGACGCCGTCGTCGATCGGCAGCAGCAGCCGGGCCGCCCAGATCGAGTCGCGGCCGAAGAGCGTGAAGAACCAGGGGGCGCCTGCGGCGAGGAACTGGTCGTCGGCGCCGGTGCGCACGACGCGGAGCGCGTCGAGGTCGTCGAGCGCGCGGCGCAGCCAGCGGCGCAGCCGGTCGTCGGCGCCGGAGGCGTCCGGTTCGGTCCAGCCCGCCGGGCCCTCGGGCGCGGCGACGACGGCGGCGGAGTCCGCGCCCTCGATCGCGAACGCGACGGAGGCCGAGCCGCCGGCCGGGATGACGACCTGCCAGGCGGCGACGACATCCGGCCCGTCGGCGGCCACGACCGCGCCCGGCGCCGCCAGCCGCGCGGTGACGGCGTCGCGCGACCAGCTCGCGCCCGCGCCGTCGACCGCGACCCCCACCGGGGCATCCGAGCGTCCCGACCGCACGAGCGCCATCGAGTCGACCGCGGCACGCAGCCGCAGCGCGACGGGCACGCGGAGCTCCTCGGTGTGCCGCGAGCGGAGCGTGAAGTCGAGCGATGTGCCGCCGCCCGTGGTGGTGCGGCGCAGCTCGCCGCGCACGTCCGGGTCGGCGCCGGCGGCGTCGAGGCCGCGGTGCAGCGTCGTGACGAGCACGGTCGCGGCATCGAGCACGGCGGTGGCGACGTGCTCGCCGCTGCCGCCGCCGGCGACGACCTCGAGGCCGGAGGCGATCCGCACGTCGGAGACGTAGATGCCGTCGATCGACGAGGCGCCCATGCGCCCGTCGGCACGCGACCAGGCCTGGCCGGGCGCGCGGAGCGTCACGAGCCCGTCGTGCAGGAGCGGCTGGAGCGGAGGCTCCTGGATCGGTTCGGTCATCGGCCGGCCCCTCGTCGTCGCGGTCGCGGGGGAGTTGACACCCCGCCTTCCGGGGGTACGCTAGCACCGTCGATTTGATCGTTCAAAACAGAACGCGGATCGCCGAGCGCCGATGACGTCGAAGGAGATCGGGATGGCAGGACTGCCCACCGTCGACGATGTCGCACGGCTCGCCGGCGTCTCCCGCCAGACCGTCTCGAACGTGCTCAACGCTCCCGACGTCGTGCGCCCGGCCACGCGCGAGCGGGTGCAGACGGCGATCGCCGAGCTCGGCTACCGCCCGCACGCGTCCGCCCGGCGGCTGCGCACCAGGGCGAGCGGCACGATCGGCGTGCGCCTCGATCCGGTGAGCGGCAACGGCGTCTCGGGATCGGTGCTCGACCGCTTCCTGCACGAGCTCACGCTGCGCGCGGACGCCCGCGGCATGCGCATCACGCTGTTCACCGCGGCCGACGACGAGTCGGAGATCGAGCAGTACCGCCGCCTCCGCGACGGCGCCGACATCGACGCGGTGATCGTCACCGGCACGTCGTACGACGACCCGCGGATCGACTGGCTCGTGCGCGAGCGGATGCCGTACGTCGCGTTCGGCCGCCCCTGGGGGTCGGAGACCATCGACGACCCGCTGCGGCCGTGGGTCGACGTGGACGGCGCCGTCGGCACCCGCGCCGCGACGGCGCACCTCGCCGAGCGGGGGCTGCGGCGCATCGGCTGGCTCGGCTGGCCGGCGGGATCCGGCACCGGCGACGACCGCCGGTCCGGCTGGGCCGACGCGATGCGGGGGCTGTTCGGCAGCGACGAGGCCGAGCTCGACGCGATCTCGAGCACCGCCGAGGAGAACGTCGCCCCGGCCCGCCAGGTCGTCGAGGAGCTGCTCGCGCACGGCGGCGAGCCGCCGCTCGACGCCCTCGTCTGCGCCTCCGACTCCCTCGCGCTCGGCGCGATGATGGCCGTGCGGGAGGCGGGGTTCCCGCGCTTCCCGGTCATCGGCTTCGACAACACCCCGGTCGCCAAGGCGGTCGGACTCTCCAGCGTCGATCAGCGGCTCGACGAGGTCGCCGCCTCCGCGCTGGACCTGCTCCTCGGACCGACCGGCGGCCGCGTGCTGCCGGCCGGATCCGACACCGGCGAGCCGCGCCATCGGCTCGTCGACCCCCGTCTTGTCGTCCGCCGGTCGAGTCACCTGGCACCCGTCGATGAGGACCACCCGGCCGAGACCACAGCCTCGGCGATCGAAGGACGAAAGGAACCATCATGAGGATCCGCAGGATCGCGGTCGGCGGCGTCGCCGTCGCGGCCGCCCTCGCGCTCAGCGCGTGCGGCTCGGGCTTCAGCTCGGGCGACGGCGCGAAGCAGGACTCGTCGAAGCCGCTCACCGTGCTCATCGGCTCGAGCGGCGACGCCGAGACGAAGGCCGTCAAGGCCGCCGCGGCCGACTGGTCGAAGAAGTCGGGCACCAAGGTCACCGTCACCGCGGCGAGCGACCTCAGCCAGCAGCTCGCGCAGGGCTTCAGCTCCGGCAAGCCCGCCGACGTGTTCTACCTCTCCAGCGACTCGCTCGCGAACTACGCCTCGAACGGCTCGCTGCTCGCCTACGGCGACGACCTGTCGAACAAGGACGACTTCTACCCCTCGCTGGTGAAGGCGTTCACGTACGACGGCAAGCTCTACTGCGCGCCGAAGGACTTCTCCACGCTGCAGCTGATCATCAACGAGCAGAAGTGGCAGGAGGCCGGCCTCACCGACGCCGACATCCCGACCACCTGGGACCAGCTCCAGAGCGTCGCGACGAAGCTCACCTCGGGCGGCACGACCGGCCTCGTGATGAGCGGCGAGTACGCCCGCATGGGCGCGTTCATGGTGCAGGCGGGCGGCAACATCGTCAACGCCGACAACACGGAGGCGACCGCCGACAGCCAGGCGAACGTCGACGCGCTCACCTACATCAAGCAGAACCTGACGGCCGGCGACTTCAAGCTCGCCGCGGACGTCGGGGCCGGCTGGGGCGGCGAGGCGTTCGGCAAGCAGCTCGGCGCGATGACGATCGAGGGCAACTGGATCGCCGGCGCCATGACGAACGACTACCCGGACGTGAAGTACAAGGCCGTGCCGCTGCCGAAGGGCCCGAAGGGCGAGGGCACGCTCCAGTTCACGAACTGCTGGGGCATCGCGGCGGACAGCGCGAACCAGGACGGCGCGAAGGACCTCGTCGCCGCGCTGACGAGCAAGTCCGACCAGCTCGCCTTCTCGAAGGCGTTCGGCGTGCTGCCCTCCATCCAGTCGGCGGCCTCGGACTTCAGCAAGGACTACCCCGCGCTGCAGCCGTTCCTCGACGGCGTGAAGTACGCCCAGACCCCGCCGACCGCCAAGGGCGCCGCGGACGTGGTGTCGGATCTCAACTCGAAGCTGGCGCAGCTGGCCTCGGGCGACCCGAAGTCGATCCTCGAGTCGACGCAGTCCAACCTCGCGCCGCTCTACAAGAAGTAGGGATACCGGGATGACGAGGACGGGAGCGCCGACGACCGGCGACCGCACGGCGCCGCGGCGCCGGGGCGCCGGCATCCGGCGGGGCGAGGCCGGCTCCGGCTGGCTGTTCACCGCGCCCGTCCTCGTCATCCTCGGGCTGTTCCTGCTCGTGCCGGTGCTCATGGCGGCCTGGGTCAGCGTGAGCGACTGGGCCGGGCGGGGCAGCCCCTTCGCGGCCGGCGTGCACTTCGTCGGCGGCGCGAACTACTCGGCGCTCGTCAGCGGCGGCGGGCTGACGGAGAGCGACTTCGGCATGTCGCTGAAGAACAACCTCTGGTACGTCATCTTCGTCGTGCCGATCCAGACGGCCCTGTCGCTGGCGCTCGCGCTGCTCGTCAACCGGAAGCTGCTGCGCGGGCGCGGGTTCTTCCGCACGGCCTACTACTTCCCGTCCGTGACGAGCTCGGTCGCGATCGTCGTGCTGTGGACGTTCCTCTTCTCCACCACCGGCGCCGTGAACGAGGTGCTCGGCTGGCTCGGCGTGAACGGGCCGAACTGGTTCAACGACCCGAACGGGCTGTTCCACTTCGGCGCGCAGAGCGGCCCCGGCTTCCTCGACGGCACCGCGCTCGGCGTGAGCTGGTGGAACTGGCTCGGCGGACCGTCGGTGGCGATGAGCGTGCTCATCCTGCTCGCCGTCTTCACCACGAGCGGCACCTTCATGCTCGTGTTCCTCGCGGCGCTGCAGAACCTCAGCCCGGACGTCGAGGAGGCGGCCGAGGTCGACGGCGCGAGCTCGTGGACGCGCTTCTGGCGCGTGACGCTCCCGCAGCTGCGGCCGACCCTGTTCACCGTCATCACGCTCGGGCTCATCGGCTGCTGGCAGGTCTTCGACCAGGTCAACATCGCCACGAAGGGCAACCCGGCCAAGACGACGCTCACCCCGGCGTACCTCTCGTACCAGAACTCGTTCGGCCAGAACGAGTGGGGGTCGGGCGCGGCGATCGCGTTCATCCTGTTCGCGATCATCATCGTGTTCACGCTGGTGCAGCGGGCGGTGCTGGCAGAGAGGGCGGTCTCGAAGCGCCGGATGCGCTGGATCACCGCGGCGCGGAAGGAGACGGCGCGATGAGCGACACCGCCATCCGGATGGCTGACCCGGTCGAAGCCGAAGCCCCTCAGCGACCCCGCGGCGGCTGGACCTCCCGCCGCGTCGTCGCGCAGAGCGCCGTCTACGTCGTGCTCGTGCTCATCGCGGTGCTCTACATCTTCCCGTTCCTCATCAACATCGCGACCATGTTCAAGACGGACGCGGACGCGGCGGCGAACCCGCTGTCGCTCATCCCGGAGACCTGGACGACGGCCGCGCTGCGCACCCTGTTCGTCAACTCCGACTTCCCCACCTGGGCGATGAACTCGGCGATCGTGACGGTGTTCGTGACCGCGGGGCGGGTGTTCTTCGACTCGATCGCGGGCTACGCGCTGGCGCGGCTGCGGTTCCGCGGCCGGAACGTCGTCTTCGCGGCCGTCGTCGCGGTGATGGCGGTGCCGAACGTGGTGCTGCTCATCCCGAAGTTCCTCGTGATCAACCAGCTCGGCATCTTCAACTCGTATCTCGGCATGATCCTGCCGCTGCTGGCGGACGCCGCCGGCGTCTTCATCATGAAGAACTTCTTCGAGTCGATCCCCGTCTCCGTCGAGGAGCAGGCCCGCATCGACGGGGCCGGCACCTTCCGGATCTTCTGGTCGGTCGTGCTGCCGATGGCGCGGCCCGCGCTCGTGACGATCATCATCCTGTCGTTCCAGGGCTCGTGGAACGAGTACGCGCACTTCCTCGTCGCGACGAACGACCCGTCGCTGACGACCCTGACGAAGGGCGTCGCGTCGCTCGCCAGCGGGCAGCTCAGCTCGGGTCAGCAGTTCCCGATCAAGCTCGCCGCCGGTGCGATCATGACGATCCCCGTCGCGGTGGTGTTCTTCATCTTCCAGCGCCGCATCACCGGGGCGACGGCGGGCGCGGTGAAGGAGTAGCGCGGGTCAGGCGACGAGGGCCGACGTGATCGCCCAGGCGGCGAGGCACGCGCCGATGCCGAGGGCGAGGTTCGCGGCGACGCTCGCGACCGCCGCGCGCCCCTTGCCCTCGAGCACGAGCTGCACGGTCTCGACCGTGAACGTCGAGAACGTGGTGAGCCCGGCGCAGAACCCGCTGACCACGATGTAGCGGGCGGCGTCGGGCACGACGGCCGCGTCCACGAGGGCGAGCAGCACGCCGCCGACGGCGGAGCCGACCACGTTGACGACGAGCACGGCGAGCGGGATGCGGGCGGGGCGCCCGGCGAGCGCCGTCGACACGCCCCAGCGCGCGAGCGCGCCGACGACGCCGAGCAGCAGCGCCGCGACGACGGCCCCGGCGGTCACTCGTCGACCCCCGGCTCGCCCGCCGCGGCCGCGAGCCCGCGGCGTCCGGCGATCGCCGCACCGACCGCGATCCCCGCCCACGCCGCGGCGAGGCCGGCGACGAGCGACACGACGAGGTAGAGGGCGGCGAGCATCCCCTGTCCGAGCGATCCGAGCTGCACGATCGAGACGGCGAGCGCCGAGAACGTCGTGTACGAGCCCAGCACGCCGGTGCCGAGCGCGAGGCGGAGCCAGGCGGGCGCCACCGGCCAGAGCGCGGCCACGAGCAGCCCGAGCAGCAGCGCGCCGCTGACGTTCTCGATCAGCGTGGAGAACGGGAAGCCGTCCGCCTCGTGGGGCAGCGCGGCGTCGAGCGCGAGCCGGAGCGCGCAGCCGACCAGCCCGCCCGCGGCAACCGGGAGGGCGCCCCGGAGCACGCGGTCACGCGCCGACGTCACTGCCGCGGCTCGGGGCGCTTCGACGGCTTGCCGACCTCGTCGGCCTTCTCGCGCACGTCGATGCGTCCGGCATCCGAGCGCATCCCGTCCGGCGTCGACTCGCGCACACCGGTGCGGGCCTTCACCGCGTTCTGCCGGCCCTTCAGCGCGGCACGGCGCGCGGCCGCGGGGTTGGCCGGGGCCATCGGGCGGCGGACGACCTGGCGCACCGGCTCGCCGCGGCGGTCCTGACCCGGCAGCGGACGCGACCGGCGGCCGTAGATGAGGTCGGAGGAGTCGAGCAGCCACGGCACGATCGCGATCATCACGCCGTGCAGCAGCATCAGCTTGTGGCGGATGCGCCGCGCCTTGTGGTTGTGGAGCAGGTTCTCCCACCAGTGGCCCACGATGTACTGCGGCGTGTAGACGGTGACGACCTCGGCGCCGTGCTCCTCGCGCCGGTGCTTGATGTACTTGATCAGCGGCAGGCTGATGTCGCGGTACGGCGACTCGAGCACCGTCAGCGGCACCTGCACGTTGTGCTCGGCCCAGGCCCGCTCGAGCGCCTCGCTCGAGGCGTCGTCGATCGACACGTGCACGGCCTCGATGGAGCCGTGACGGGCAGCGATCGCGTAGTCGAGCGCCTTGAGCACCGGCTTCTGCATCCGGCCGACGAGCACGATCGCGTGGTCGCCCTTCGCGCCGAAGACGGTCTCCGGATCCGGCTCCACCTCGCGCTCGACGTCGCGGTAGTAGCGGTTCACGCCGAGCATCAGCGTGAACAGGATCGGCATGATGATGAACACCAGCCAGGCCCCGTGCGTGAACTTCGTGATCGTGACGATCACGAGCACGCTGAAGCTCATGAGCACGCCGACCGAGTTGATCACCCGGTAGGTGCGCAGCGCGGCCTTCTTCGTGGTCGACGACTTGCGGAGCTCCCGAGTCCAGTGCACGACCATGCCGCTCTGGCCGAGGGTGAACGAGACGAAGACGCCGATGATGTAGAGCTGGATGAGCGCCGTGACGTTCGCCTGGTAGATCACCTCGAGGATGCCGGCGGCGATCGAGAGGGCGATGACGCCGTTCGAGAAGATGAGGCGGTCGCCGCGGCTCGCGAGCGACTTCGGCGCGTACTTATCGGTCGCGAGCACCGAGCCGAGCAGCGGGAACCCGTTGAAGGCGGTGTTCGCCGCGAGCAGCAGCACGAGGGCCGTCGTCACCTGCACGACGAAGAACAGGGCGGTGTTGTTGCCGAAGGTCGCCGCAGCGATCTGCGCGACGAGGCTGCGCTGCGGCGTCGTCTCGCAGTTCTGGAAGCCCACGAGGTCGCACGCCCGCTCGGCGTAGTGCACGCCGGTCGTCAGCGCCACGGCGGTGAGGCCGATGAAGAGCACGATGGCGACAGTCACCATCGCGACGAGGGTCTTCTGCGCGTTCTGGATCTTCGGGCGGCGGAACGCCTGCACGCCGTTCGAGATCGCCTCGACGCCCGTCAGGGCCGAGCATCCGCTCGAGAACGCGCGCAGCAGCAGGAGGGCGAATCCGGCGTGCGTGATGTCCTCGGCCTTCACCGTGTAGCCGGCGCTCTCGGCCACCGGGGTGTCGCCGATCGCCATGCGGAACAGGGCGGTGACGAGCATCACCACGATGCTCGCGATGAAGAGGTACGTGGGCAGGGCGAACGCCTTGCTCGACTCGCGCACGCCGCGGAGGTTGACGGCCGCCAGCACGACGATGAAGCCGACCGCCAGCTCGACGCGGAACGGGTTGAGCCCGGGGAACGCGGAGATGATGTTGTCGACGCCCGACGCGACCGAGACGGCCACGGTCATGATGTAGTCGACGAGCAGCGCGGAGCCGACGATGAGGCCGGCCTTCTCGCCGATGTTCTTCGACGCGACCTCGTAGTCGCCGCCGCCCGACGGATAGGCCTTGATGAGCAGCCGGTACGAGACCATCACGACGACGAGCAGCAGCACCACGAACGCGGCGACCCACGGGGCGAAGCTGAGGAACGCGAGCCCGCCGAGCAGCAGGATGAGCAGCATCTCCTGCGGCGCGTAGGCCACGGACGAGAGCGCGTCGCTCGAGAAGATCGGGAGCGCGAGGTGCTTCGGGAGCAGCTGCCCCTCGAGGTTCGACGAGGCGAGCGGCTCGCCGATGAGCCACCGCTTCGGCGACCGCGGCTGATCGCCGCTCTGTTCGGTCACGAGGGGCAAGCGTAGACCCGGCAGGAACGCTGTCAACAACGGGCGCGGCCCGTGTTCAGGGGCCGGTCAGCGCACGTCCACCGGCGGGGTCGGCGCGGTGCTCGTCAGCAGGTCCGGTTCACAGCGCGGCGACCGCGCACGCCTGCAGCACCAGGGCGGCCGTCGCGGCGACCACCCGCACCGCGTTGAGGCGCAGCCACGGGCGCTCGTACGCGGCGCGCGCCTCGGCCGCCGGGGCCGTCGAGCGCTCCAGCCGGTCGTTGAGCGGCACGCTGCCCGCGATGGTCACGCCGACCGAGCCGACGAGGCCGACGGCGGCGGCGATCCCGGACAGCAGGGCGGCGCCGGAGGCTCCCGTCACGCCGGCCGCGACGGCGGCGCCCGCCGAGGCGACCGGGGCGAGCAGCAGCGGACCCAGGAAGGCCGGGTTGACGACGGCGCGGTTGACGCCCCGCATGCCGCGGGTCAGCACGTCGTCGCCGGCACGCCCGAGCCCGGGCATCACCCCGGTCGAGAAGGCGAGGTAGATGCCCGCCGCCGGGCCGGACAGCGCGATCGCGACGACGCCGAGCACGGCCGCGACGGTCATCGCGCGCCGGCGATGCGCGCGAGCACCTCGCTCCGGAGCGACTCGAGGCCCTGCCGGAGCGCCTCGACCGTCGGGCCGTCGAGCTCGCCGCGGAGGGCGGCGCGGCCGAGCTCGCTGCGGAGCGCGGTGCGGAACTCGCCGAGCGCGAGCTCCGCCTCGTGGAGGTGCATCCGCGACTCGCTGCGGGCGGTGCGGTCGGCAGTCGGCGCCGCGGTGCCGGAGCGCCCGGACTGGCGGGCCTCGTCGCGGGCGTCGCGCGTCGCCGCGGCGAGGTCCGCGCGGAGCGACTTCATCGCACCGGCCACCGACGAGCGCACCTCGTCGGCGAGCCGCCGCACGGAGTCGGACAGCTCCGACTCGATGCCGTCGAGCTCGCCGCCGCGGGCGTCCAGCTCGGCGCGGCCGGCCTCCGTGATGGCGTAGACGGTCTTGCGGCCGTCGGCCTCCTTCGTGACGAGCCCCTCCTCCTCGAGCTTCGACAGCCGGGGGTAGATGGTGCCGGCGCTCGGCACGTAGGTGCCGCCGAAGCGGTCGGCCAGCGCCTGGATCAGCTCGTAGCCGTGCATCGGCCGCTCGCCGAGCAGGTGCAGCAGGTAGAGGCGCAGGTGGCCGTGCGCGAAGACGGGCGGGGTCATGCCGTCACCGTGCGGTGCAGCACGCTGATGTCGCCCGAGACGGTGTTCGCCGAGAACGCCAGCCAGTGCCGGTCGAGCTCGCCGTAGCGGCCCTTGTACTGCCCGCGGACGCCGCGGATCTCGCTGTCGTCGAGCTGCAGGCGCCCGCTCACCGTGTTGATCGTGTACTGCGCGGGCACCTCCGGCTCGAGGCGCACGGTCACGCCGCCGCTGACCGTGTTCGCGCGCACCTCGGTCGGGATGCCCGCGAGGTCGAGGAACACGTCGGCGCTGACGCCGTCGGCGCTGAACCGCGGGATCTCACCCTGGGCCGTGACGTCGCCCGACACCGTGTGAGCCGTGATGCGGCCGGTGTGGCTGCGCACCGACACGTCGCCGGAGACGGAGTTGAGGGTGATGTCGCCCGACATCCCGTCGACGACGAGGTCGCCGGAGACGGTGGACAGCGTCGCGTCATCGCGGATGCCGCTGATCAGGCCGGTGGCGCTGACCACGCCGAGCTTCAGCGCGACGTCGGCGGGCACCATGATGCTCACCTCGGCGCGGGACTTGCCGGTGAAGTTGCGGAAGACGTCGAGCCAGTTGTCCCAGCCGAGCTGCGCGTGGTCGATCTCGAGGGTGTCGCCGTCGAGCGTGATCTTCAGCTCCTTGCCCTCGACGGAATGCACCTCGACGCGGGCGCCGGGCTCCTCGTGGGCGACGATGTCGACCTGGCCGGCGACGAGCCCGACCTTGAGGCGGCGCACCTGCTCGAGGTCGATGGTCTTCGGCCCGCTGACGAGCCACTTCTCCTGAGCCATGGCGGCCCCTCCGTTCGGATCCTGATCGGGTCTGGTTCGGCCGATTCGCGATATATCGCGTCGGCGTGCATCACGATATATCGCGTATCACGGGGGAGTCAAGATATATCGCGAGTGCGGCCGGATCCCGTGCTTGACCTTGACGCTGCGTCAACCTCTACGGTCGAGCGCATGGACGACTGGAGCATCCAGCAGGTGGCGCGCCTCGCCGGCACGACGAGCCGCGCGCTGCGGCACTACGGCGACGTCGGCCTGCTGCCCGCCAGCCGCGTCGGCGCGAACGGGTACCGCTACTACGACACGGCGGCGCTCGTCCGGCTGCAGCGCATCCTGCTGCTCCGGAGCCTCGGGCTCGGCATCCCCGCCGTGGCCGAGGTGCTCGCGGGATCGACGGACTCCGCGGCGGCGCTCCGCGGCCATCTCGGCCGGCTCGAGCACGAGCGCGACCTGCTGGACCGGCGCATCGCAAGCGTCGAGCGCACCATCGGCGCACTGGAAGGAGGGGGCGACCCCATGGACGAGGACATGTTCGACGGATTCGATCACACGGCCCACGAGCGCGAGGTGGTGGAGCGCTGGGGGCGGCGCGCCTACGCCGAGTCGGACGCCTGGTGGCGCGGGATGGGCGACGCCGAGCGCGCGGAGCAGCAGGAGCGGCAGCGCGCCCTCGCCGCCGACTGGACGGACGCCGCCGCGCGCGGCGCCGACCCGGCCGGCGCGGAGGCGCAGGCGCTCGCCGCGCGGCACTCCGAGCAGCTCGCGGGCATCCCGGGCACGCCCGGCTACCCGGACGGCCCGACGCCGGACTACCTGGAGGGCCTCGGCGCGATGGTCGCGGCCGACCCGAGGTTCGCGAGGAACTACGGGGGAGCGGCGGGTGCGGAGCTCGTGCGGGAGGCGCTCGCCGTGTACGCGCGGGGGCTCCGCGCCGGCTCCGATGGCTGAGCTGCGCGCTCCCGACTCCGTTGGCTGAGCAGCGCGCTGCCTGTTCCGATGGCTGAGCAGCGCGCTGCCTGTTCCGATGGCTGAGGAAGGCCGGCGTGGCCCTAGCGGGCCTCCTCAGCCAGCGGATTCCGGACGCCTTCCACGACGGCGGCTTCCGCGACGACCGCCTCCGGCACCCGCAGCCGCGGCAGCGTGATCCCCACCAGCGGCCCGATGAGCAGGGCGAAGGCGAGCGTGCCGAGGCCGACGTTGCCGCCGAGCAGCCAGCCGGTCGCCGTGACGACGACCTCGATGCCGGTGCGCACCACCCAGACCGGCCAGCCGGTCCGGGCGACGAGTCCGGTCATCAGCCCGTCGCGCGGGCCCGGTCCGAGCCGCGCCCCCACGTACAGCCCGGTCGCGACGGCGAGCAGCAGGAGGCCGCCGGCGAACAGCGGGATCCGGACCAGCAGCGACGTCTGCTCGGGGATGATCCACAGCGCGAGCTGCGCGCTCGGGCCGATCATGAGCACGTTGAGCACCGTGCCGACGCCGGGCCGCTGCCGCAGCGGGATCCAGAGCAGCAGCACGGCGACGCCGATGAGGTTGGTGACCCACCCGAACTCGATGCCGGTGCGCTTCGAGACGCCCTGCGTCAGCACGTCCCACGGCGCGACGCCGACGGAGGCGCGCACCATGAACGCGATCGCCACGCCGTAGAGCACGAGGCCGATCAGCAGCTGCGCGATGCGGCGCGTCCAGAGGGCCGAGGCGGCCCGGGTCGGGGAGGTCACGCGAGCATCCAATCGCAGTATTGGACTGGGAATCGATAGCCAATCCGGATAGCCTGGCCGCATGCCTGTGCTCTCGGCCCGCTCGCTCGGGGTCCAATTGGGAAGCTGGCGCGACGGCTCGACCGGCCCCGCGTACCGCGCCCTCGCCGACCGCATCCGCCTGCTCGTGCT
This sequence comes from Schumannella sp. GW821-FHT10F01, assembly GCF_058809295.1. Taxonomy (NCBI): domain Bacteria; kingdom Bacillati; phylum Actinomycetota; class Actinomycetes; order Micrococcales; family Microbacteriaceae; genus Schumannella; species Schumannella sp. GW821-FHT10F01. The sequence goes on along the minus strand of NZ_JBXASM010000005.1, from coordinate 6,216 downwards.
CGACGGCCGCATCCCGCTCGGCACCCGGCTTCCGGCGGAGCGCGAGCTGGCCGCCACCCTGGCGCTGAGCCGCACGACCGTCACGAGCGCCTACGCCGAGCTCCGCGACAGCGGCTACGTCGACAGCGTGCGCGGATCCGGCAGCGTCGTGCGGCTGCCCTCCGCCGGCACGGCCGTGCTGCCCGACTACGCGCCCGAGCTGCTCGACTTCTCGAAGGCCACGCTGCCGAGCCACCCGTCCGTCGCGGCCGCCGCGGAGCGCGCGACGAGCCAGCTGCCCGCCTACCTCGGCGAGTCCGGCTTCGACGCCGTCGGCCTGCACCGGCTGCGCGACGCGATCGCCCGCCGCTACACCGACCGCGGGCTGCCGACCGACGCGGGCGAGGTGATGATCACGATCGGCGCGCAGCACGCCATCGGGCTGCTGTCGCGCACGCTCATCTCGCGCGGCGACCGCGTGGTCGTCGAGTCGCCGAGCTACCCGCACGCGTTCGACGCCCTCCGCGCCGCGGGCGCGCGGCTCGTGCCGGTGACGGTCACGCCGGAGGACGGCTGGGACGACTCCGTGCTGGAGCAGGCCTTCCAGCGCACCAGCCCGACGGTCGCGTACCTCATGCCCGACTTCCACAACCCGACCGGCCGCGTCATGTCCGACGCGCAGCGGCAGCGCGTGCTCGACCTCGCCGCCCGGCAGGGCACGACGCTCATCATCGACGAGACGATGGGCGACCTCGGCCTCGACGGGCAGGGCCCGATCGCGCCCCTCGCGGGCGCCGGGGCGTCCGTGGCGATCATCGGCTCGGTCGGCAAGAGCATCTGGGGCGGACTCCGGATCGGCTGGATCCGCACCTCCCGCGACCTCGTGCAGCGCCTGGCGCGCGTGCGCTTCTCGCACGACCTCGGCACGCCGGTGCTCGAGCAGCTGCTCGTGGCGGAGCTGCTGCCGCAGCTCGACACGATCCTCGCCGAGCGCCGAGAGCTGCTGCGGGCGGGCCGCGACCACCTGGCGGGCGAGCTGCGCCGCCGGCTGCCCGCGTGGTCGATGCCGCACGTGCCGGGCGGGCTCACCGCGTGGGTGAACCTCGGCGCGCCGCTGAGCTCGTCGCTCGCGCTCGCCGCGCGATCGGAGGGGCTCGTGATCGCCTCGGGCGGCCGCTTCGGGCTCGACGGGGTGTTCGAGCGCTACCTCCGCATCCCGTTCTCCTATCCGGTCGCCGACCTCGACCGCGGGCTGGATGCGCTGGAGCGGGCCTGGGGGATCGTCACCCGGCAGCCGGTCGCGATCGGCACGGAGGACTTCGCCCAGATCGCGTAGCGCGCGCTCGGGGCTGATCCCCAGGCGGAATGCTCCCCCGGGAGTACCGGTTCGTCCACCGCCGGTGGCGATACTTGATCAGTGCACCTGCTCTCCGTCTTCAGCCTGCGCAACCGCGCGCTCATCGCACTGATCACGATCGTGGTCGGCGTCTTCGGCGGCATCACGCTGACGACCCTGAAGCAGGAGCTCATCCCGTCGCTGAGCCTGCCGCAGCTCTTCATCTCGACGTCGTACCCGGGCGCGAGCCCCGAGGTGGTCGAGCACGACGTGTCGACGCCGATCGAGCGCGCGATCCAGGGCGTCGAGGGGCTCGACCAGACGAGCGCGACGTCGCAGGCGTCCGTGTCGTCGGTCTCGGCCTCCTTCAAGTACGGCACCGACATCACGACCGCGCAGCAGAAGGTGCAGCTCGCGATCGACAACATCGACGACGCGCTGCCCGACGGGGTGAAGCCGCAGGTGATCGCCGGATCGATCGCCGACCTCCCGGTGATCGTGCTCGCCGTGACGAGCGACCTCGACGCGAGCGACCTCAGCTCGCGGCTCTCGTCGTCGACGGTGACCGACATCGAGAAGCTCGACGGCGTGCGCCAGGCGCAGATCCTCGGCGACAGCGGCCAGCGCGTCACCATCACGCCCGACTCCGCGAAGCTGCTCGCCGGAGGGTTCTCGAACCAGTCCATCCGCTCGGCGCTCGGCGACAACGGCGACCTGCTCGCCGCCGGCACGGTCACCGAGGACGACTCGACGCTCGTCGTGCAGTCCGGCACGCGGCTGACCTCCGTCGACGACGTGAAGGCCATCCCGCTGCTCGGCGGACGCGAGGCCGCAACGATCGGCGACGTCGCCGACGTGCAGCTCGCGGCGAACCCGGTCACCGGCTACTCCCGCGTCGACGGCAAGGACGCCCTCTCGATCTCGATCACGAAGACGCCGGACGGCAACACCGTCGACGTCTCCCGCGAGGTGCGCGCGAAGATCGCCGGCTTCGAGTCGGCGCTCGGCGACGGCACGAAGATGACGATCGTCTTCGACCAGGCGCCGTTCATCCAGTCCTCGATCGAGTCGCTCGCAACCGAGGGGCTGCTCGGCCTCGGCTTCGCGGTGATCGTCATCCTCGTGTTCCTGCTGTCGGTGCGCTCGACGCTCGTCACCGCCATCTCCATCCCGGTCAGCGTGCTCATCACCTTCATCGGGATGCAGGCCTCCGGCTACACGCTGAACCTCATCACCCTCGGCGCGCTCACGATCGCCATCGGCCGCGTCGTCGACGACTCGATCGTCGTGATCGAGAACATCAAGCGCCATCTCGGCCTCGGCGAGGACAAGCTCGCGGCGATCAAGGCCGGCGTGCGCGAGGTCGCGACCGCGGTGACGGCGTCGACCATCACGACGGTCGCGGTGTTCCTGCCGCTGGCGCTCGTGTCCGACATCACGGGCGAGCTGTTCCGGCCGTTCGCGCTGACGGTGACGATCGCCCTCGCCGCGTCGCTCTTCGTCTCGCTCACGATCGTGCCGGTGCTCGCCTACTGGTTCCTGCCCGCGAAGGGGCACAAGCACGACGGCGCCGCGGTCGACGCGGTGACCGGCGACGAGCTCGACAGGCCGACCCGCCTCCAGCGCGTCTACCTGCCCGTGATCCGGGGCGTGCTGAGGCTGCCGCTCGTCACGGTGCTGCTCGCGCTGCTCGTGCTCGGCGCGAGCGGCTTCGCGGCCACCCGCCTGCAGACCAACTACCTCGGCTCGAGCGGCCAGAACACGCTCACCGTCCGCGAGACGCTGAAGTCGGGCACGAGCCTCGAGCGCGTGAACGACGCGTCGAAGACCGTCGAGTCGGCGCTGCGCGGCGTGGACGGCGTCGACACCGTGGCCACCTCGCTCGGCTCGTCCGGGTCGTCGGTCGCGGCCGCGTTCGGCGGCGGCGGGTCGGGCGCCGTCACCTTCAACATCACGACCGATCCGGATGCCGACCAGGCCGCCGTCGAGCGGCGCGTCCGCACGGCCGTCGACGGCCTCGACGCGGACGACGTCGGCACCGTCACCCTCGCCAGCTCGTCCGGCGGGTTCGGCTCGAGCGACATCGAGATCGACGTCACCGCCCCGACGCGCGACAAGCTCTCCGACGCCACCGACGCGCTCGTCGCGGCGGTGAAGAAGACCGGCGTCGCCGATCAGGTGCAGGACGACCTGTCGGCCACCCAGCCCTACCTCGCGATCGAGGTCGACCGCGCCAAGGCGGCGGCCGCGGGCCTCAGCGAGGTGCAGGTCGGCGGGCTCGTCGCCAACTCGATGCTGCCGGCCGCCTCGGGCACCGTGACGATCGACGACACGTCGCTGAGCATCTACATCGACGACCCGCGCAAGCCGACGTCGCTGCAGGAGCTGCGCGACTTCACCGTGCCGACCGCGACCGGCCCCGTGCCGCTGTCGTCGCTCGCCACCGTGGAGGAGCGGCAGGGTCCCGCGTCGATCACGACGGTGCGCGGCATCCGCTCGTCGACGATCACGATCACCCCCTCGTCGCAGGACATCGGCACGGCGAGCGCGGACGTGTCGCGCGCGATCACGTCGACGGACCTCCCGGCCGGCGTATCCGCGAAGATCGGCGGCGTCAGCTCCGACCAGGCGACGGCGTTCCAGCAGCTGTTCCTCGCCCTGCTCGCCGCGATCCTCATCGTCTACACCGTGATGGTGGCGACGTTCCGCAGCCTCCGGCAGCCGCTGCTGCTGCTCGTCTCGGTGCCGTTCGCGGCGACCGGTGCGATCCTGCTGCAGCTGGCCTCCGGCATCCCGCTCGGCGTCTCGTCGCTCATCGGCGTGCTCATGCTCGTCGGCATCGTCGTGACGAACGCGATCGTGCTCATCGACCTCGTGAACCAGTACCGCAGCCGGGGCATGTCGACCCGCGACGCGATCATCCACGGCGCCGCGCGGCGGTTCCGGCCGATCGTCATGACCGCGCTCGCGACGATCTTCGCGCTGACCCCGATGGCCCTCGGCATCACGGGGCACGGCGGCTTCATCTCGCAGCCGCTCGCGATCGTCGTGATCGGCGGACTGGTCTCCTCGACCGTGCTGACGCTCATCGTGCTGCCCGCGCTGTACTGGCTCGTCGAGGGTGCGAAGGAGCGCCGGGAGGCGCGCCGCGCGGCGAGGCGGGAGCGCGACGGGAACGGCTCGGACGGCGGCGGCCCCGACGGCGGCGACCGGCCGCACCACCTCACCGTCACCGCCTGACCGGCGCGCGGGCGCTCAGCCCGCCGTCGTCAGGTGCGTCGTGAGGAACTGCACGATGCGGGCGCGGAGGCGGTCGTTGCCCGACAGCATCGCGATCGAGTGCGCGCCGCCCGCCACCTTCACGAAGGTCGTGTCGACCTCCTTCGCGCGCAGCCGCTTCACGAACGTCGTCGACTGCGCGTACTGGATGAGCGGATCGTCGACCGCGTGCGCGACGAGGAACGGCGGATCCGAGCGGTCGAGCTGCGGCGCGACGGACGCGTCGACGGCCGCGGCGCAGTCCTCGAGCTGCTGGCAGCCGGTGTAGGAGAGCTGCGTCGGCACGAACTTGGCGTCGACGTCGGCGCCGGTGAGGTCGACCGGTCCGCTGAGGTCGACGACCGCCGCGACCCGGGTGCCGGCGGACCACGAGCCGGTCCCGCTCGCCCCGAGCAGCGCGACGAGGTTGCCGCCGGCCGACCCGCCGAACGCGCCGATCCGGTCCGGGTCGATGTGGAAGCGCTGCACCTGCTCGGGCTGCCGCATCCACTCGACCGCCGTCTGCACGTCGTCCCAGGCGGCCGGGAACGGATGTGCGGGCGCGAGCCGGTAGTCGATCGTCACGACCGGGAAGCCGGTCGACTTCGCCAGCCACTGGCAGGTGGCGCGATAGGGCAGCGTCGCCTTGTCGCCGCGGGCCCAGCCGCCGCCGTGGACCATGAGGATGCCCGGCGTCGCGTCGTCGGGCACGTCGTCGCCGGCCGCCGGGCTCGTGGTCGTCGCGTCGCCCGGATCCGGCTGCGGCGTGCTCTCGCCGGTGGCCGCGGAGCCCGCCGTGCCGTCCGCGGGCGCCGCGCCGTCGGGTCCGCTCGTCGGGGCCGAGGTCGGCGTCGTGGTGCCGTCGTCCGCCGCGCCGTCGTCCGCCGAGTCGTCGCCCTCGCCCGGGTCGCCCGGCTGGTCGGCGGGCACCTGGCCGTCCTCCTCGTCCGGTCCGGTCGGGGGCAGGCAGACATCCGCGAGCAGCTTCGAGCCGTCGTCGGTGCGGCCGTAGACGAGGTCGGCGACCACCGGCACGTCCGGGTCGGTGCTGAAGCGGGCGAAGGCCGGATCGCGCCGCGAGGTGGCCGTGTCGTCGGGCTGTCCGCCCGTCGTGCAGCCCGCCAGGAGGGCCATCGCGACGGTCGCGGCGGAGAGCACCGCCGTCGCGCGGGCCCTGTTCCGAGTCGTCGCCATCCCCATCCAGCCTATGCGCGGGAGTCTTCCGCTATCCTGGTGTGTCGGCTCACGACACCGCGGCCTGCCGCCGCGTGCACCATCTGTATGTCGTGCGGGCCGGATCGATGGGGCAGACCCCGTCGAGGAACTCCTCGAGACACGGCCCCGGCCCACGATGCGCCCGGGTATCCCGCGCACCCTCCGTGTGTGCGCCATCACACCCACGACCAGGGAAGAACCCCGGAATCATGCCGAAGAACTCCGGCGCGCACGGGCGCGCCTCCACATCCTCCACCGGCCGCGGCGGCCCCGGCGCGAAGCGCGTCGGCGGCCCCAGCCCGAAGCACCGCGGGGGCGCCTCGCGCGCCGCCGAGTCCGCCTCCGGCGCCGCCAAGAAGGCCCGCTGGAACTCCGACGAGCGGATGGCGCGCGGCCGCGCCGCCGACCGCCCGCGCGGCGCCGACGCC